>JACSRN010000201.1 GCA_014879735.1 Paracoccaceae bacterium | reverse complement strand
GTGCTGGGGCCGGTGCTGGGGTCGGTGCTGACGCGCGCGGCGGGCAGGAAAGCCTGCAAGGACATTCAAGGACATTGATGAAGCCTGTGCGCCGGGGGCCGGTGCGGGTCTTGCCGCGGGGGGCTTGAATCCGCGCCGATCGCCCCCAGATTCACCCTACCGGGCGCCACGACGGGCCCGGACAGACCCCAGTGCCCGGCCCAGGAAGGGCGGGCAGAACGACACATCGCTTATCATGAGGATGATCATGCGGACCTTTGACCTTGCTCCCCTTTACCGCGCCACCGTCGGCTTTGACCGTGTGGCCGACCTGATGGATCGCGTCCTGTCTTCGGACGTGTCGACGTCGACCTATCCGCCCTACAACATCGAGAAAACCGCCGAGAACGCCTATCGGATCTCGATTGCCGTCGCGGGCTTTGCGCCCGAGGAACTGGCAGTCGATGTCAAGGACGGTGCCCTGCATGTCAGCGCCCGCAAGGCCGCCGACGAGACCGAGCGCAGCTATCTGCACCGCGGCATCGCGGGCCGCGCCTTCGAGCGCCGCTTCGCCCTGGCCGACCATGTGCGGGTGAACGGCGCGAACCTCGAGCATGGCATGCTGCACATCGACCTCGTCCGTGAAGTGCCCGAAACGATGAAGCCGCGCCGGATCGAGATCGCAGCCTCGGCACCTGCCGCGTCGCAAGCCATCGAGGCCAAGGCCGAAACGGTGAACTGAGCCCGCGGTTGCGGTCGCCAACTCCTGCCTGTCGGCTGACCGCGGGGCGCGTCCGGGAAACCGGCGCGCCCCTTGCCATATCCGGGCCATATCCGGGTCCCGCCCGCGGCGGGGCCCGGACTTCAGCGCATCAGCGCATCAGGCTTTCGGCCAGGCGCATCAGGTTCACCGCCTCGATCCGGTAGCCGAAGGGATCCTCGCCGCGGTTGGCCAGCGCCAGCGCGATGGCCCCATCCCAGCCCCATTGCCCAAGATAGGGCGAGCCCTGCAGCAGCTGGCCGAACCCGGCGATGGCGGCGGCAAAGCGGGTGTCCGCACTGGCCGGTTCCGCGCCGGTGATCGGCATCTCGATCAGTTGCGACGTCTCTGCGCCCGGCTCCTTCCAGCGCAGGCGCAGGAAACCCATCTCGTCCGGCCCCGCGCCCTGGTCTGCCGCCGTGCCATAGCGCAGCGGGTCGTTCAGCACGGCCTCCGATCCGACCGGCGTCACCTCATAGATCGCCGTCACCTGCAGCCCGGCGCCGATCTCGCCGGCGTCGATCCTGTCGTTGTTGAAATCCTCGCGCCGCAGCGCCCGGGTTTCATAGCCGATCAGCCGGTATTCGGCGACCCGGGCGGGGTTCCATTCCACCTGGACCTTCACATCGTCGGCAATCGGGAATAGCGCGCCGGTCAATTGATCGACCAGAACCTTGCGCGCCTCGGACAACGTGTCGATATAGGCCGCCGTGCCATTGCCGTTCTGCGCCAGCGCCTGCATCGTCGCATCGTCGAGGTTGCCGCGGCCAAAGCCCAGGATCGAGAGATAGATGCCCTGGTCGCGCTTTCCGGCGATGAAATCCTCCAGACCTGCCGGATCGGCCAGGCCAACGTTGAAATCGCCATCGGTGGCCAGAAGAACCCGGCTGACCTCGCCCTCGCCGGCCATCTGCGCCGCGATCCGGTAGGCCAGTTCGATTCCCTCGGCGCCGGCGGTGGCGCCGCCCGCCGACAGGTTGTCCAGCGCGGCAAGGATCCTGTCGCCGTCGCTGGCCGGGGTAGGCGGCAGCACCTCGCCCGCCGATCCGGCATAGGCGACGATGGCGACCTGATCCTCGGGGCGCAGTTCGGGCAGGACAAGCGCCAGCGACTGCTTCAGCAGCCCCAGCTTCTTGGGATCCTCCATCGACCCCGACGTGTCGACGAGAAAGACCAGATTCAGCGGCGGCCGGTCCGCCACGGCAGGCAGCGCGCCCTGCAGGCCGATGGTCACAAGTGCGGTTCCCGGATTCCAGGGCGTGGGCATCACCGCGATCGTGGGGCGGAACGCCTGACCGGCGTCGGGGGTGGGATAGGAATAGGGGAAATAGTTCACCATCTCCTCGATCCGCACCTGTTCGGGCGCAGGCAGCACGCCCATGTCGAGCGTCGAGCGGACCAGCGCATAGGAGGCGGTGTCGACATCGGTCGAGAAGGTGGAGACCGGCTCGTCGGCGGCGATCTTCACCGGATTGGCTTCGGCCGTGGCATAGGCTTCGGTATTCTCGTCCGGCAGCGGCTGCGCCCGGGATTCGGGAAGCGGCGCCGGCAGGCCCTCGGGCAACGCCGTGGCCGGGGCGGCAAGGCGCGCATCCTCGGCGACCTCGAACTCGACCATGGGTTCCGCGGCGATGACTGCGGTTGCGGCCTCGCCCGAAGCGATGGCCCCGGCGGCGTCTGCCGCTGCGGGGGCAGCCTGCGCGGGCGGCTCGGCCTGGGGCGCTGCGGGCTCGGCCTGCGGCGCTG
>JACSRN010000200.1 GCA_014879735.1 Paracoccaceae bacterium | reverse complement strand
CCGCCCGACCCCCCCCGCCACCCCTGCCCCGGTCCCGGCCACCGCCCCGGCGACAAGATCCAGGCCACCAGGGGCTGCGCGCATCGTCAGGGCGGCGCGGCGGGCGAGACGAACTTGGCCCCGCTGGCACCATCGCCGCCCGAAAGCACCCGCACCCCCGCTGCCCCGGCCCGCGCCGGGGCGATCCCCGCCAGTTCGATGCGCAATGCCGCCAGCGGCCGGTCGACAGGCACCGCCAGCGCCACCTTTTCCCCGTCGAGTTCCGCCTTGGCCGAGATCACCGAGACGAGTTCGGCCACGCCATCGCGCAATGCGAAGACCGGCGCCCCCGAAGAGCCGAAGTCGATGTCGCAGGTCAGGATCAGCGCGCTGCCATCGCTGGCGATCACGCCGCATCCTTCTTCGATCGAGGGCATGGCGGCACGGTCCTTGGCATAGGACACAACGCTGACCGCGCTGCCGCGCGAAGGCCGGCTGCCGATGGCAAAGGGCGCCAGCTGCGGCAGCAGGATCGGCTGGTCGAGTTGCAACAGCGCGAGGTCGTGACCGACACGGGCAAGTTCGTCCTCGCCGGAATAGACGTAGTCGGGATCGGCCACGGCATGGCGGACCTTGCGATAGGCCTCGGCCCGGCCGTTGCGCCAGCCGGCCTGAAAGGTGATCAGCCGGTCGGGAAAGCGCGCGCCGGTATCCCTGTCGTAGAGGCAATGCGCGGCGGTCAGCACCAGATCGGGTGCGATCAGCGCGCCGGTGCAGAAGCCGCGCTCGCCCAGAAGGATCTTGCCGACCGAAGCCCAGCCCCGCGCATCGTCGGCGGTGTTCATCGCCACAAGACCGCGGATGCCGCCAGGGACCCCACCCGCCGCGTCACCCCGGTCTTCGGCCGGGGCGGACGACAGCGCGGACAGGACGGCAATGGCTGCCGCAAGGACAAGGGAGACGGGACGCAAGCAACACTCCTGAACTCCTGACCGGCCTCTCAGGGCTAGGTGCGAAATGGGGCGGAATTGTGACCGGAATCCCTGGCCCGGCCGCCCCGGCGCTCCTGCCCCGGCCCCGGGGCAAAGGGCACGGTCCCTGGCACGGGCACGGGCACGGGCAAGACCGTCGCTCAGCCCAATGCGCGGGGTTTCGGGCCGCCGGTGGCCCAGTCCAGCAATTCGACGGTATGGACCACCGGAACCGCCGTGCCGGCGCCGATCTGCATCATGCAGCCGATGTTTCCCGCTGCGATGACCTCTGGCGCCCTCGCCTCCAACCTCGCCACCTTGCGGCGCCCAAGCTCTGCCGAGATCGCCGGCTGCAGCAGGTTGTAAGTTCCTGCGCTGCCACAGCACAGATGGCTGTCGGCCGGCTCCACCACCTCGAATCCCGCGCGTTTCAGCAGGTTCTTGGGCGCGGTCCGGATCTGCTGGCCGTGCTGCAGCGAACAGGCGGCATGATAGGCGACACGCAGCCCCTTCGGCGCGCCCTGTGGCAGGCCGATCACCTCCAGAAGCTCGGTGATGTCCTTCGCCAGCCCCGCCACCCTGGCCGCATCCCCGGCCATCGGGTCGCCGCGGAACATGTGGCCATAGTCCTTGACCGTGGTGCCGCAGCCCGAGGCGTTGATCGCGATGGCATCGAGGCCAGCGCCGTGGACCTCGGCCATGAAGGCGCGGATATTGCCGGCGGCGGCGGCCTGGGCCAGATCCTCCTTGCCCATGTGATGGGTCAGCGCACCGCAGCAGCCCATGCCCCGCGGCACCACCACCTCGCAGCCCAGCCGCTGCAGGATCCGGATCGTCGCATCGTTGATGTCGGTGTTCAGCGCCTTCTGTGCGCAGCCCGTCATCAGCGCGACGCGAAAGCGGCGCGGGCCGGCCGCGGCAAACACCTGCGGGTCATCGTTGCGGCTGACGGCGGGAATGCGCTTCGGCGCCATCGCCAGCATGGCACGCAGCCGCGCATCGGGCAGCAGATTGCGGAACGGCCGGGCGATCCTGGCCCCCAGCAGCGCCAGCCGGAACCGCCCGGGATAGGGCAGCACCCGCACCAGCACATGGCGCAGCAGCCGGTCGGTCAGCGGCCGGCGATAGGTCTTTTCGACATGGGCGCGGGCATGGTCGATCAGATGCATGTAGTCGACGCCCGAGGGGCAGGTCGTCATGCAGGCAAGACAGGACAGGCAACGGTCGAGATGGGTGACGGTGCGCGCATCCGCGGCCCGGCCGGCCTCAAGCATGTCCTTGATCAGGTAGATCCGGCCGCGCGGACTGTCGAGTTCGTCGCCAAGCACCTGATAGCTGGGGCAGGTCGCGGTGCAAAAGCCGCAATGGACGCAGGTCCGCAGGATTCCGTTCGCGGTGGCAATGCCGGGATCGGCCAGCTGCTCGGGCGTGAAATTCGTCTGCATCAGCCCGCCCCCCCCAGGTTCAGGATGCCGGGATTGAGGATCCCGCGCGGGTCGAACTTCGCCTTCAGCGCCTCCTGCAGCGCCGCGACGCCGGCGGGC
>JACSRN010000177.1 GCA_014879735.1 Paracoccaceae bacterium | reverse complement strand
CATCGAGGCGCTGGAGCTGGCCCACGTCGCCCAGGAGCAGGGCCACGAGGCCGAGGCGCTGGAACACACCGTCCGGGCCGTCGCGCTGGACCGCCCGCCCCTACCCCAGTTGTCGGCGGGCGCGTGGCAGTTGAAGGAGCGCGGGCAGGAGGTTGCCGCTGTCCGCGTCTGGCATGAGGTCAAGGCCCATGCCGCCGAGGTGGCGCGTGTCGCCCAGGAACTGGCCGGGCATGTCCGGAGCTGGCTTGAGCGGGCAGCGGATCACGTCCTGGACAGGTTGCAGCCGTCCGAAGCTGGGCTTGCCTATGAAGGTGGCGGGCATGACCGCGACCGCCCGCAGGATCTTGCTGCCCGGATGCGGGAGGCTTGGGCAGTGCGCGATACGCGATCAGATATCGGGGATCAGCGTTCAGCGATCAGCGAAAAGACATCAGACAAACCCGCCGCCCCGCAGAGCCTGGCCGACCGCCTGCGCGCCGGATCGAAGGCGCTGGACCACGACGAAATCGCCGCCCGCCTGGCGGCGATCCGGCAGGGCCGGGAAGTGGAGAAGGAACAAGTGGCCCAGGAGGTCGAGCGTCTGCATGACAAAGAGTTGGAGCAGGAACGCGAGGCGGAGGTGCGGCGCGAACGAGAGTCGGGGCACGAGCTGTGAGCGTGGGCGCGTAAATGTAGGTAGTACCTACGATTTTTCTTAGAAATCCGTTGAATTACTGCATTAATGAGCAGCATCCAACGGGTAGTTAACAGCTTTTGGGGCAAAGAGTGAGGAATGGTGTCGCGAATTGCATTGGTGTCGTGCGTCAAAACGAAAGCCAACAGGGCATGCCCAGCGGGGGACCTCTACACCTCTGCATGGTTCACAAAGGCCAAGTCTCTGATTGAACGTAGTGGGCTTGACTGGTTCATTCTCTCGGCGGAACACGGCCTTGTTGACCCTAGGATGGTCATTGCGCCCTACGAGAAGACCCTGAACAAGATGGGGATCGCAGACCGGAAGTCATGGGCGGCGAGGGTTACGGCGCAAATGTCCGATGTGCTTCCTGAAGCACATGAAGTCGTCATACTCGCAGGGGATCGCTATCGTGAGAACCTGATGCCTTACCTCCGCAACAGGTTTTCCAAAGTTACCATCCCCATGGAGGGACTCACGAGCGGTCGGCAACTGAACTGGTTAGATAATGCCTCGAACATCTGACCTCCTCTCCTTCTATGGGTTGATGGATGAGTTGGCTGCCCGCACCGGAGGGCGGCGGCAGCTTGCCGAATGCTCGGGGAGGATGATCTGGCCTGAGCGTGGCATCTACTTCTTCTTCGAACCTGGTGAGATGCATGGGCGCCAACCGCGTGTGGTCCGGGTCGGCACCCATGCTCTGACCGCGACATCGAGTACAACGCTGTGGAAACGGCTGAGCCAGCACCGCGGCACCATTTCGCCAGTTGGCGGTAATCACCGGGGTTCGATCTTTCGCCTGCTCGTTGGCGAGGCCCTGATGCGGCGTGATCCTGATCTGGCCGTGCAATCTTGGGATGCTGAACGACCAAGCAACGGTGCCGAACGGGTTGCAGAAAAGCAGCACGAGGCGCGTGTCAGTGGCTATCTGGGGCAGACCAGAATTCTGTGCTTGCCGATTAACGACCCGCCGGGGGCGGGCAGCCTTCGCGGGGTGATCGAAAGAAACTCCATCGCGCTTCTTAGCAACTACCTCACCCCTTCTGGCATTGAACCGAGTCAAGGCTGGCTCGGGCAGTACAGCGGACGCGAGAAAGTGAGGAAATCCGGCCTTTGGAACAACCGGCATGTTGACGAAACACATGACCCGGCCTTCTTGGCCGTGTTCGAGCGGCTGATCGAACGAATACCGGCACCCTAAGCGTAACACCTAGGCAGACCCACTTCGCGGCCTGCCGCATCCTTGCACCCATTCGGGTATTAGATACCCTTACGAAAGCAGCGCACGTTTCACCGCGTCCGGCTCTCTCTGGATCAGCCGCAGCAGGGTTGCCGCTGGCCCGCTGACCCGGCGCTGGCCCTGTTCCCACTTACGGTAACCCGACAGGCTCATGCCCATCAGCGGTGCCATCTGGGCTTGTGTCAGATGGGCCTGTTCCCGCACTTCCCGCGGGGCAATGGGGTCATGGACGATGGCGGGGCCTTCGCCTTTCGCATGGGCGAGGGCTTCGGTCATTGCCTGGATCAGATCATCGCCAAGGGTGCTCATATCTTCTCCTTCCGTGTTGCCTTGAGGGCCGCCGCCAATGCGGAAACGGCCCGTTTTTCGTCGGGCGTCATGTCGCCCTGATCGTTCTTCGCATATGCCAGAAGGGCATAGAGCGGCATGGTCTCATCCAGGTAGTAGTAGATGATCCGTGCCCCTCCCCTCTTGCCGCGCCCGGATGCCGCAAAGCGAACCTTGCGCACCCCACCCGTTCCCGGGATTTCATCACCAGCCAGCGGGTTCTCCGCCAGAAAGTCGATCAGCTCGCGCTTCTCGTCCTCGGTGAAGAGCTTTTCCGTCTGACGGGTG
>JACSRN010000192.1 GCA_014879735.1 Paracoccaceae bacterium | reverse complement strand
CAGCCGACCGGCTGGGCCTTGCCATGGTCTTCACCGGCCAGCGGCATTTCCGGCATTGAACCTGCCCGGCGCCCCTTCCCCGCAGGACCGCAAGGCGCAGAGGGCAGCGCCCGGCCCGCGGGGTGGGCGGGTGGGCGCGGGCCGGGCGCTGCCCCGCGTCAGACCGGGATATTGTCGATCAGCCGCACGCCATCCAGCCAGACCGCCGCCAGCATCCGCCGCGGGCGGGTCGGGTCATCCGACGGCATCAGCGTCTCGGCATCGCGCAGTTCGATATATTCCACCCGCTCGAATCCGGCTGCGCGAATCGCCTCGGCCGCCTCGCGGATCGCCATCCGGTCCGACTGCCCGGCGCGGATATCCTCGGCCGCCGCGCTGATCGCCGCATAGAGTACCGGCGCCTTTGCCCGACCGTCGGACGTCAGGCGGACATTGCGGCTGCTCATGGCCAGGCCATCCGCCTCGCGGATGGTCTCGCAGCCGATGACCTCCACCGCCAAGTTCAGATCCCGCGCCAGCCGCAGCACCACCTGCAGCTGCTGCCAGTCCTTCTGGCCGAAATAGCCTCGGTCGGCCAGTGTCATGCCGAACAGCTTCGTCACCACCGTCGCCACCCCGTCGAAATGACCGGGCCGCATATGCCCCTCCAGCGGCTGTGCCACGCCGCCAAGGCTGATCGTGGTGATGAACCCTTCGGGATAGACCTCCTCGGGCAAGGGCGCAAAGATCGCATCGACCGGCACTGTCGCCAGCAATGCCGCATCCGCAGCCTCGGTGCGCGGGTATTTCTTCAGATCCTCGGGATTGTTGAACTGCTTGGGGTTCACGAAGATCGTGGTGATCACCCGGTCGCATTCCTTGCGCGCGCGCCGGGCCAGCGACAGATGCCCGTCATGCAGGGCACCCATGGTCGGCACCACGCCGATGGTCTCGCCCTTGCCCTTCCAGACCCGCGCCAGGGCGCGCAGCTCGGCCACCGTCCGCAGGATCGGGATCATTTCTTCACCGGAAGCTCGTCAGGGAATGCATGTTCGGGCGCGGGAAAGCTGCGGGCGCGCACCTCGGCCGCATAGGCGGCGATCGCCGCGTCGGCCTCGCGGCCAAGTTCGGCATAGCGCTTGACGAATTTCGGGCGGAAATCGGTGAACAGGCCCAACATGTCGTCAACCACCAGCACCTGCCCGTCGCAGTCGACCCCGGCGCCAATACCGATGGTGGGAATGGCAAGTGCCGCGGTGATGCGACCGGCCAGGCCCGCCGGCACCTTTTCCAGGACCACGGAAAATGCCCCCGCCGCCTCGATGGCCTGTGCATCGGCCATCAGCTTCTCGGCCTCGGCCCCCCGACCCACCACCTTGTAGCCGCCGAAGGTATTGACCGACTGCGGCGTCAGGCCAACATGCGCCATCACCGGCACGCCGCGCCGGCTGAGAAAGGCAATCGTCTCGGCCATATGGACGCCGCCTTCCAGCTTGACCGCCGGCGCACCCGTCTCTGCCATCAGCCGGCTGGCGTTGCGGAAGGCCTGTTCGGGGCTTTCCTCGTAACTGCCGAAGGGCATGTCGATCACCGGCATCGCCTTCTGCGTGCCCCGCACCACCGCGCGGCCGTGCAGGATCATCATCTCCATCGTCACGCCCAGCGTCGACGGCAGGCCATGCAGCACCATGCCCAGGCTGTCACCCACCAGAACCACGTCGCAATGCCCATCGACCAGCCGGGCGACCGGCGTGGTATAGGCGGTCAGCACCACAACGGGCTGCCGCCCCTTCATGGCGCGGATATCCGGCGGCAGGACGGGTTTCAGGGCTGTGCTGGCACTCATCGGCGGATCCTCCGGCGGCTGCAGGCTGCGCGTCATATGGCCACAGCCGCGCGCGTCGCGCAAGAATTTTGCGCCGCGATGCAGCATCGCCCGGCCCCTTGACCGCGGCCTGCCGCCTGCGCCCTATTGCGGCAGAAGGAGCCAACCCATGACCCACCCCCTGATCCTGCGCTGCGCCCGCGACGGCATCGAACCCGAGATCGAACGGCCTGCCGCCGGCAAGCTGATTGCCGGCGATCCGGTCCATACCACCTGGAGCATCGAGGAAACCGACGACGGGCTTTACTGCGGCCTCTGGCAGTCGACCCCGGGCAAATGGCATGTCGCCTATGCCGAATGGGAATATGTCCATATCCATGCCGGCCATTCGATCCTGACCGATTCGGCAGGCCGCGAGACCCATCTGCGCGCGGGCGACAGCTGGATCATCCGCCCTGGGTTCGAAGGCACCTGGGAAGCCGTGGAAACCACGCTGAAGGACTATGTCATAAAGGCCTGAGGCCCCGCGGCGCCTGCGTGGCCGGCCGGAAGGGCTGTCGCGTCAGCCGCGGGCCCGGCGAATGGGCAGTATCGCCGCTACGCGACGCAAAGGGGCCGCCTCCCGGCGGAAAGCGGCCCCCGAACTGCTGTGCCGGCTTGGCCTCGCCGGCCCGCCGTCAACCTGCCACGTCCAGCGCGGCAGCCTCGGCCTCGGCGATGGTCGGGCAGTTTTCCGGCGCGATGCCCTGGCTTGCGCATTGGCGCAGACGGCGGCGCTCGGCCTTTTGCGCCTCCTTGCGGGCCTTCTCGTCGTCCTTGGCCTTGCGCGCTGCCTCTTCCTGCTCGAACCGGGCGATCTCGACCAAGTCCTTTTCCTTCTGGGCGATAGCCGCAGCCGAAACCGGCACGATGCGGCCATAGGCATCGTCCATCCAGGCCCCGTCGACCGCGAGGCTTTCCTCTTCGGTCCGGACCTTCACCTTCGCCCCTGAATCGACGCGGGTATACAGGTCGAGGATGTCCTGGTTGAACAGACGGATGCAGCCGGCGCTGGTGGCACGGCCGATGGAGGCCGGGTCGATGGTGCCATGGATGCGGAACATCGTGTCACGCCCGCCACGGTAGAGATACAGCGCCCGCGCGCCGAGCGGGTTCTCAAGCCCGCCGGACAGGCCCGCGGCATATTCGGCATAGAGATCGGGGCGGGTGCGGATCATGTTGTTGGTGGGCCGCCAGCTTGGCCATTCGGCCTTGCGCCCGATATAGCCGTTGCCGCGGAAGGCCGTGCCCTCGCGTCCGACGGCAATGCCATAGCGAATGGCGGTGCCGCCATCCTGCACGAGGTAGAGCTTGCGGGAATAGACGTCGACCACGATGGTGCCCGGCGAATCGTCGGCCGTATAGAGGACCTCTGTCTTGGCATTGCCCTCGATCAGATATTTCGGATCGACGGCGGGGATCAGATATTCCGCGTCCTGCACCCCTTCGTAGCCCGGCACCGTGGGTGGCGGCGCTTCTTCACGCGGCTTGCCGGCGCAGCCGGCAAGAAGGGGCAAAAGCAGCAGGGCGGCGAGCCGCAGGCGAAGGCTGGTCACGGTAAGACTCGATTTTCCAGAATTGCTTGAGTTGCGGGCACCTTGCGACGCGCGCCCCCCAAGTCGTCAAGCCTTTCATTGCACGGATCGAACAAAAAGACACCGGCGTTGCGCCCGGTGTCCAGTTGCAATGACGAATGCGTTACTGAACGCCGCCAATCGACCAGAAAAAGGTCTCGCCCGAGCTGTCGTCGATGCCGTCGTTGTCGGTGACAAGCCAGCCGGTGCCGGCCGAATCGATGGCAAAGCCCTCGACCTTGTCGACCACATAGCCATTCCAGCGCTTCAGGTCGGGAATCAGGTCGCGCAACTCGGTCTTGGTCACAACGGGCAGCACGCTGCCCAGTTCTGTGGGCACCAGCTGGGCCACCGGCAGGCTGTAGATCTTTTTCACCGCGGCAAGGCCGGCGATCTGGTTGTCGCGTTCGATCACATAGGCCTTGTCGCCGTGGATCGCGATTTCCGAAAGACCCATCCAGCCGCCGTCCGGCGCAGCATCCAGCGGATAATGCACGGCACCCCAGCTCTTGTCCGTCAGGTCATAGGCCAGCAGCTTGGTCATTCCCCGGGGATCGTCCTGCCATTCACGCTGCACCGCCATCCAGAGGTGGTTGCCGTTCACCGCAATCCCTTCGAAACCGAACCGGGTCTCGTTGTCCAGCAGTTCCGCGGGCAAGGCGATTTCCCGGTCGATCCTGCCCTCGGCGTCGGTGTGATAGATCGCATGCGGCACCAGCCGGTCGCTGCGGCCTTCCGAGGCGAGCCAGAACCCGCCCTCACCATCCGGGGCGATGCCTTCCAGATCCAGCAACTGTGCAACATCGCCGCCGCGTTTCACCACGGTCGCAGCGACGATCCGCGCCGGGGTTACGGTGGTATCGATGGTGTAGATGGTGGGCGCCCCCGAATAGAACGAATCCGAGACGGCATAAAGCCGGCCGGCCGTTTCCGGATCGGCGGCAAGGCCGGACAGCGCGCCCCAGCCGATCAGCGGATCGCTGCCGGCCGAAGTGAGCGTCGGATAGGCCGCGGTGCCTTCGTCGCGGCGATAGATCATCACATGTGCCGGGGCGAGGCCGTCTTCGCGCAGATCGACCTCATTGGCGGTGGCAAGCAGGTTTCGCGCCGGGATCGCGACCAGGCCTTCGGGACTGATGCCGGAAGGCAGCAGTTGCAGAAGCCTGGGCGCGGCAATGTCGGTCAGGTCGTAGACACCGATGATCGACGAACGTTCCGCGGCAACGAACAGCAGGCGCTGGCCGTCGAAATCGGCGATCTCCAGCGATTCCGGTTCGGCGCCCTTCTTGCTGCGCTTGTCGGGGTAGTGGCCGATGGCGGCAATCGCCAGTTCCAGTGACGGGCCGGAATCGTAGACAACGGTACCGTCCTTCTTCCAGATGGTGAAGCCGCGTGCCCCGCCCTTCCAGTCGCCCTCGTTCGCGGTCACGAAGTGATCGGCGTCGATCCATGCGATGCCATCGGGTTCGCGCGCGACACCTGCCATCCCGCCGGTGAAGTCCAGCCTGCCATCCTTTCCGGTGTCGATGCCGGTGATGTCGACAGTACCGGCCGAGAAATGCGACGCGACCTTGCCGTCGGCGCCGACCACGACGATGGCATTGTTTTCCTGCAGGGTCAGCGCGATCTCTCCCGTGGCGTTGATCGAGACGAATTCGGGTTCGGGGTCCTCGCCCGCGACATCGGACAGGCCGGTCATCGCGATCTTCGTCAGGCCGGCGCAATCTACCATGCCATCGTTGACCGGCAGCCTGACCAGATAGCCCGCCGGAATCTGCGGCAGGTCGCCATTGTTCACATCCTCGTCGCGCTCGTTCTCGATGGCTATGGCGAGGAAACTGCCGTCCGCCGCCCTGGCGACCGAGTCGGGCTGGCCGCCCAGATCGCATTCCGCAACGATCTTCCGCGACGCGATATCGACCGTCACCAGCTTGCCCGAGGGGTTCGTCCGGCTTTCCGATGTATTAACGCCGACAAGAGCCATGCCGCCGATCACCACCGTGGTGGTGGGTTCGCCGCCCATCGCAACATTGCCCAGCGCCTTCGGCGCGCCGGGGTCGGTGATGTCGACCATGCCGATCGCCCCCAGCGGGCTGTCGGAATAGATCAGCGTCATGCCATCGTCGGTCGCGGTGACGATCTCTGCCGAAGACGCGCGGTGCCTGTCCTCGCCCGCGGCCATGTTCGCGGGCGTGGCAAAGCTGGCGATGCGGTTGAAGACGGGCTCGGCATTTGCGGGCACGGCGGCCAGGGCAAGCACCGAGGTCAGGCAGGCATGATGAAATCGCATGGGGCCGGTTCCTCCGGTCGGTTGATGTCCGGCGCGAGGAATGGCCCCCGGGAGTAACAGCCGGGCGACGCGGGTGTAACGTTTCGATTACGATACCACGTTGAACTCCGGCCCGTAGGGATAACGGGTGATGTTCTCGGCGCCGTCCTCGGTGATGACGAGGATGTCATGCTCGCGGTAGCCGCCGGCACCGGGCCGACCTTCGGGAATGGTCAACATCGGTTCCATGGAAATCACCATGCCGGGTTCCAGAACGGTGTCGATATCCTCTCGCAATTCCAGCGCGGCCTCGCGGCCGTAGTAATGCGACAGCAGGCCGAAGCTGTGGCCATAGCCGAAGCTGCGGTATTGCAGCAGGTCACGCCCGGCAAGAAAGACGTTGATCGCGTCCGTAACTTCGGCGCAACTCACGCCCGGTTTCAGAAGGCTCATCCCGTATTCATGGGCGGCGATATTGGCCTCCCAGATCTTCAGGCTGGCCGCATCGACCTCGCCCAGGAACATCGTGCGTTCCAGCGCAGTGTAATAGCCCGAAATCATGGGAAAACAGTTCAGCGACAGGATATCGCCGCGCTTCAGCTTGCGGTTCGTGACCGGGTTATGCGCGCCATCGGTGTTCACCCCCGACTGGAACCAGACCCAGGTGTCGCGATATTCCGCCTCGGGGAAGCGCTTGGCAATCTCGCGCTCCATCGCGTCGCGGCCGGCCATGGCCACTTCAAGCTCGGTCGCGCCCGCCTTTACCGCGCCGCGGATCGCATGGCCGCCGATATCGGCGATATTGGCACCATGCCGGATCAGCGCGATCTCGGCCTCGGACTTGCGCATCCGCTGTTCCATCGTGGCCGGCGCGATGTCCATGCCGCGTTTCGGTTGCAGGAAGACGTTCAGCTTCTCGGCCCGCTCCATGGTCAGGTGATCGGCCTCGCAGCCGATCTGCTTGCCGGTTCCGGCAACCGAGGCTACGGCGCGCCAGAAATTGTCGCGCGTCCAGTCGGTATAGGTGATGTTGTCGGCAATCGACCGCCGCCAGGGCTGGCCTGCGTCGATACCGGCGCTGATGGTGACGCAATCGGTTGGCGTGACCACCGCCGCATAGGGCCGCCCGAAGGAACAATAGAGAAAGCCGGAGTAATAGGCGACATTCTGCATCGAGGTCAGGACCACGACATCAAGGTCGTGCAGGGCCATCACCTCGCGCAACCCGGCCAGGCGGTCGTGATATTCCTCATCGTCGAAGGGCAGCCAGTCCTTTCGGCCGCCGTTGTGGAACCGGAAATGCGCGGGGCGGGAGGTCGTCATGATCAGGCCCTTGTTCGCGGGGTCGCACATGGCAGGGCCCCCGAAAGGCCCCGGCGTTCAAGACAGCGGCGGGCTGCCCCGAAGGCATCGGGTCCCGCACCGGCAGGCCGCGACCCATGCGGCGATGCCATCGCCGCGGCTCGTGCCTTTTCTGCGGCATGGCGGGTGTTCGCGCAAGCGGAAAGACCCCCTTGCAGGCTGCACCGGCGATCCCATGTAAAGAGGCGAGACATGAATGCGGAGAAATGCGATGCAATGCCCGGTGGATGGTGAAACCCTGGTGATGACGGATCGGAGCGGGGTCGAAATCGACTATTGCCCGAAATGCCGGGGCGTCTGGCTGGACCGGGGCGAGCTGGACAAGATCATCGACCGTGTCGCCGCCGCGCCTGCGGCCATGCCCGAGCGTGCGCCGGAGCCGCCGCGCGCGGCAAGCCCCGCGCCGGTCTACCAGCCCGAACCCGCACGCGAGAGCTATGGTCGCGATGACCGTCGTCGCCACCATGACGACGACGATGACGACCGCTACCGCTACGGCAAGCGCAAGCGCCGCGAAAGCTTCCTGTCGGAGTTGTTCGACTTCTAGCCCGCCGCGCTTTAGGCTGTTGCGGCAAGCGGAAGGGGCAGAGGATGCGGCCAGGGCCGAGGAACCTGATCACCGACATCGCCGGGCTGCGGGTGGGCAATGCCGCCGATGCCGCCCTGCGTTCGGGCGTGACCGTCCTGACGGCCGACCGGCCGTTCACCGCCGCCGTCCATGTGATGGGCGGCGCCCCGGGCACGCGCGAAACCGACCTTCTTGCCCCTGACCGCATGGTACAGGAGGTTGACGCGCTGGTTCTGTCGGGCGGGTCGGCGCTTGGACTGTCGGCCTGCTCCGGCGTGACGGACGGGCTGCGCGCCGCGGGACGCGGTTTTGCCGTCGGCCCGATGCGGGTGCCCATAGTGCCCGGGGCGATCCTGTTCGACCTGCTGAATGGTGGCGCGAAGGATTGGGCCGAAGATCCCTATCCCGCGCTCGGCCGGGCCGCGCTGGCCGCAGCGGGCGAGGATTTCGCACTCGGCACCGCCGGCGCGGGCTATGGTGCCATGACCGGGCGGTGGAAAGGTGGGCTGGGCTCGGCCTCCGCCGTGCTGCCATCGGGGATTACCGTCGGCGCATTGGTCGCGGTCAATGCGCTCGGCACGGTCACGGCCGGCGATGGTCCCTGGTTCTTGGCCGCTCCCTGGGAGGAAGCCGACGAGTTCGGGGGCCTCGGCCCGGCGCCGCGCCTGCCGCCGGCCGGGGCGCCGCTGCCCGGCAAGAAGCTGGGAGAGGCCACCACCCTTGCCATAGTCGCAACCGATGCGCGGCTGTCGCAGGCGCAGGCGCAGCGCATGGCCGTGGCGGCACATGACGGCATGGCGCGGGCGATCCTGCCGTCGCATACCCCGCTTGACGGCGATCTGGTCTTTGCCGCCGCGACCGGCACGCGAGAGATGGCGGATCCGCTGACCGACGGGTTCCAGATCGGCCATGCCGCAGCGACCTGCCTTGCCCGCGCCATCGCCCGCGCGGTCTATCTGGCCGCGCCGATGGCAGGCGACCTGCAGCCGGCCTGGGCCGCATGGCGCGCTACCAGCGGGTAAGCGCATCCTCGTCGCTGTCCCTGGCGGCAACCCAGGCTTCGCCCGACGGACCGATTTCTTTCTTCCAGAACGGCGCGCGGGATTTCAGCCAGTCCATCAGGAAGTCTGCCGCGGCAAAGGCATCGCCGCGATGCGGCGCGGCCGTGGCCACCATCATGATCGCCTCGCCCACGGCCAGCCGCCCGTGGCGGTGTATCACCAGCGCATCGGTCAGGGAAAACCGCAGGGTCGCCGCATCGACGAAGGCCTCGACGGCGCGCAGGGTCATGCCCGGGTAATGCTCGATCTCCAGCGCCAGAAGCCCGCCGTCGCCACGCACGATCCCGGTAAAGGTAACGATGGCACCGGCGCCAGCCAGGCCGGCGGCGAAGGCATTGGCCTCGGCCCCGGCATCAAAGGCAGCTTGCTGAATACGGGCTGGCATTTCAGCCCCCGGTCATCGGCGGGAAGAAGGCCACCTCGCGCACGCCACGAAGCGGCGCGTCGAATGCCGCAAGTTCCTGGTCCACCGCCACCCGGACGGCAGCCAGATCTGCGAAAGCCAGGTCATGTCCCTCGCCCCTCGTCCGCAGTTCGGCGACCAGATCGGCCACCGTTGCCGCCTGGGTCTCGACGCTTTCGCGCCGCAGGCCAATGCGTTCGCGCAGCCAGGCGAAATAGAGCACGTCGATCACGGCTCGTCCTTCAGATGCGGCAGGGCCTTGGTGAAATATTCCCAGCCCGTCACCGCCGTCAGCGCCGCAGCAATCCAGATCAGCACCAGCCCGACCATATTGGCATAAGAGGCGCAGTCCTGCCGCCCGCAGGCGCGGATCGGATCGGCCAGGCCCTGCGATACCGCCTCGGCATATTGCTCCGGCGTCATCCCCTGCATGGCAACGCCCATCTGGTATTCAAGCCCGGTGCCCAGGAACAGCGTCGCAATCGCCACCATCTGTGCCGTGGTCTTCCACTTGGCCAGCTTCGTGACCTTCAGAAGGCCCGCCTTGGCGCCCAGAAACTCTCGCAGACCCGAGACGAAGACCTCGCGGAACATGATCACCGTCGCAGGCAGGATCAGCCAGGGGTTCATGCCGTTGTAGCCGGTGATGACCATGATCGCGATCAGCACCATCGCCTTGTCGGCGATCGGGTCCATCATGGCGCCGAACTTGGATTCCTGCTTCCACAGCCGGGCAAGATAGCCGTCGAACCAGTCGGTGATCGCCGCGCCGACGAACAGCGCCAGCGCGAACCAGTCTGCCCAGGGACGATGGAAATAGAGAAACATCACCGCAACCCCCGGCGCCGCCAGGAGCCTGAGGAGGGTCAGCGTGTTGGGGATGGTCCAGCGCATGAGGGATTGGTAGCCGATGCCGGTGGCGGGCGAAAGGGGGTTCGGCGGCATCCGGGCCGGGCGGGCCCATCAATGAGCCGCCCCGGGCGGCAGGCCCCGCCACCCCGGGGGACCGCCATTCAGTCGCGGTGGAAGTAGTTGTAGACCGTTTCGGCCATGGCCTCCGAGATCCCGTCGACCGCCATCAGATCGGGCAGCGCCGCGCGCGAGACCGCTTTGGCGCTGCCGAAATGCGCCAGGAGGGCGCGCTTGCGGGTCGCGCCCACGCCCGGGATTTCGTCCAGCGGCGAGGCCCCCACGGCCTTGGCCCGCTTTGCCCGGTGCGCACCATTCGCCCAGCGGTGCGCCTCGTCGCGTAACCGCTGGATGAAGTAGAGAACCGGGTCGTTGCGTTGCAGCGCCATGGCGGCCAGCCCGGGGCGATAGAATTCCTCTTTCCCCGCGTCGCGATCTATTCCCTTGGCAACGCCGATCATGGCGATGTCGTCGACCCCCAGTTCCGCCATGATCCCGGCCACCGCCGCAACCTGCCCGGCACCACCGTCGATCAGCAGCAGATCCGGCCAGTTGTCCGATTTCCGCTCGGGGTCTTCCTTCAGAAGACGTTCGAACCGCCGCGTCAGCACCTCGCGCATCATGCCCAGGTCGTCGCTGTTCGCGCCGGCCGCCGACCGGATGTTGAACTTGCGGTACTGCGACTTCAGAAATCCCTCCGGCCCGGCCACGATCATCCCGCCCACGGCATCGGCGCCCTGGATATGGGCATTGTCGTAGACCTCGATCCGCGCCGGCGGGGCATCGAGGTCGAAGGCCTCGGCCAGCCCCTGCAAAAGCTTGTTCTGCGTGGCGCTTTCCGACATGCGTCGCGCCAGGCTTTCGCGCGCATTGCGCCGGGCGTTTTCCACCAGTTCCGCCTTTTCACCCCGCTGTGGCACCGCCAGTTCCACCTTGCGCCCGGCCCGGCCGGACAGCGCCTCGGCCACAAGGTCGGGGTCCTCCAGCGGATGCGACAGCAGGATCAGCCGCGGCGGATCCTTGTCGTCGTAAAACTGGGTCAGGAAGGCCTGCAGGATTTCCGGCTCTTCCGCGCCGGCGCCGGTACGGGGATAGAAGTCTCGGTTGCCCCAGCTCTGGTGCGCGCGGATGAAGAAGACCTGTACACAGGCCTGGCCATGTTCCAGATGCACGGCGACCACATCCGCCTCGGCCACGCCCCGCGGATTGATGCCCTGCGCCGATTGCACCGCCGTCAGCGCCTTGATCCGGTCGCGCAGCGCGGCCGCGCGCTCGAACTCCATCGCCTCGCTGGCCTCTGCCATCTGCCGCGCAAGATCGGCCTGCACCGTCGTCGTCTTGCCCTGCAGGAACAGCTCGGCATCCGAGACCAGCCCCGCATAGTCCACCTCGCCGATCCGGCCAACGCAGGGCGCGGAACAGCGCTTGATCTGGAACTGCAGGCAGGGCCGTGTCCGGCTTTCGAACATCGGATCCGAACAGTTCCGCAGCAGGAAGACCTTCTGCAACTGGTTCAGCGTGCGGTTCACCGCGCCCGCGCTGGCGAAGGGGCCAAAGTAGCTGCCCTTCTCCTTCTTCGCGCCCCGGTGCTTCTTGATCTGCGGGAAGGCGTGTTCCTTGCCGATCAGGATGTTCGGGAACGACTTGTCGTCGCGCATCAGCACGTTGTAGCGCGGCTTCAGCTGCTTGATCAGGTTCTGTTCCAGAAGCAGCGCCTCGACCTCGGTCCGCGTCGTCAGGAACATCATCGAGGCGGTTTCGGCGATCATCCGGGCGATCCGCGCCGAATGCCCGCCGGGCCGGGCATAGTTCGACACCCGTGCCTTCAGGTTGCGCGCCTTGCCGACATAAAGCACCTCGGAGGCCGCGTTGAGCATCCGATAGACGCCCGGACTGCCGTCGAGTGTGCGAAGATAGTTCTGGATGACCTCGTATCCGGTGCGGGGGGTGTCCGTCATCGTACCGATCCGAAAGCTACGATTCTGCCCGGCCCGCTGCAATGAACGACCGATGGGCGCAAGGGGAAAGCTGTCCACCATTTCTGTGGATAAGTTTGCGGAGAAGATTTGCCCGGACCGGATTTCTCCTTGTTCCCGGCCCCGATCGCCGATCTGCCCAAAAAAGAGGCAGTTTTGCAAGCCGCTGAAATAAAAGGAAAGATTTTTCCGTTTCGGCCAAACACTTGAGAAAACTGAACTTTCCGTAACATGACTGTGAAGGTCATCGTTGTAGTGGACAACTTACAGGCAATCACTCGGCGCCCAATACATCCGGGGTCCGCCAGCCGAGATGCTGGCCGCCGTCGACGGCGATCATCTGGCCGGTCACGGAAGGGCTGTCCAGGAAAAATCCCAGTGCACCAGTGACATCCGAAGGGTTCGCGCCACGGCCCAGGATCGTGGCCGCCCGCTGCCGCGCGAAATGCTCGGCCGATTGCCGCGCGCCGCGCAAGGTGGGCCCGGGACCGATCGCATTCACCCGGATATCGGGCGCCAGCCCCTGGGCCGCGGTCTGCGTCAGCGCCCAGAGCCCCATCTTGGCGATGGTATAGGTCGAGAATTCCGGCGTCGGCTTCCAAATGCGCTGGTCCAGCATGTTGACGATCAATCCCTGTGCCACAGGCTCGCCGGCAGCATCGGGTTCCGCCCCGGGACATTGCCGGGCAAAACCCTGGATCAGCACATAGGGTGCGCGCAGGTTGGATTCCATATGCCGGTCCCAGCCGGTGCGCGTGGCGGTATCGATCCGGTCGTATTCGAAGATCGAGGCATTGTTGACCAGCACCGTCAGCGGTCCCAGGGCCGCCGCCGCCCGCGGCACCAGCGCCTCGGTCTCGGCCTCCACCAGCAGGTCGGCCTGCAGCGCGACAGAGCGGCGGCCCATCGCGCGGATCTCGGCCGCCACCGCCTCGGCCTCGTCGCGTGAGCCGGCGTAATGCACGGCCACGTCATGGCCCCGCCCGGCCAGGTAAAGCGCCATCGCCCGGCCCAGCCGCCGCCCCGCCCCGGTGACAAGCGCGGTCATCGGCGCCTCCTGCATTCGCAATCGCCGCGGCCGATCAGCGGCCGCCGGCAGTTCGGGCAGACCGCCGGCCTGTCCTTTCGCAACCGCGGACCGGCGCCGGGAAACAGCAGCTTGCCCAGCATGCCGACCAGCAGCATCGCCAGCAGGAAGATGAGGACCACCTTGAGCAACATGCTAGAGCCCGTAGCGCGCCCAGTGCGCGCGTTCCTCCACCGCGCCCAGCGCGGTTTCCCCCAGGGTCAGGCCAAGACGCCGGATCAGCCCGCGCCGTGGCCCCATCGGCACCAGCCGCAGGGTCTTGCCATATAGCTCGGTCAACTTCGGCTTCAGATGGGCGACACCATCGACCAGCCCCAACTCTGCCGCGGCCTGCCCGACCCAGATATCGGCGTTGAACAGGTCAGCCTCGGCATTCAGCCGCCCGCCGCGGCGCGACCTGACCCAGGCGATGAAATTCTCATGCAGCGGCGTCAGGATCGAACGGATCCGGAGGGCATCAGCCTCGGTTGCCGGCAGGAAGGGATCGGCAAAGCTCTTTGAGGTACCGGCGGTATGGACACGCCGCTCGATCCCCTGCCGCGCCATGACCTGGTCAAAGCCGAAGCCCGCGAAAATCACCCCGATCGAACCGACGATCGAACTCGAATCCACCCAGATGTCGTCGCCGGCGCAGGCCAGCCAATAACCGCCCGAGGCCGCGACATCCTCGACGAAGGCATGGACGCGCACCCCCTTCTCGGCGGCAAGCCGGCGGATGCGCGCGGCAATCAGGCTCGACTGGGTGGCCGAGCCGCCCGGCGAATTGATCACCAGGGCAACGGCGGCCGGCCGGCCGCGGGTAAAGGCACGCTCGATCACCGGCGCCAGTGCGGCATCGCTCAGGGATCGCGCGCCCGCGCCGATCGTGCCCTGTAGGCGGATCACGGGAACGACGGGCGGTTGGGGCAGGAAGGGAATGAAGCGACGCATGGGCCAGAGGTAGGCGCTCTCTGCCCCGCCGGCAAGCGGGAAGGCCCTCCGGG
>JACSRN010000076.1 GCA_014879735.1 Paracoccaceae bacterium | reverse complement strand
CCGCCTCGTCCCCGGCCGGCCGGCGCGGGCCGGCAAGGACATGCGCGATCAGACCGTCGCGGGTGATGCCGGCTGCAAGGCGCAGATTGGCCCGGTCGCCCGGCTGCAAGCCGGCCGCGCCGAAACGGCGCAGCTTCATCCGGGCAAGGGCAAGGGCAAATTCCGCCTGTGCCAGTTCCATCAGCGCGGCATCCAGCGCGGCCGCGGCACTGCCCCGGCAGGCGGCCCCGAAGCAGAAGTCGCCGCCCTGTGCATTGAACCCGGCCGCCACCACGACAGGCCGGTCGCCGGCCGTCGCGATCTCCAGCGCAAGAAGTGCGTGTCCGGTTCTGCGCTTTATGTCATGCAGGTGCAGTGCCGCCGCGACCTTGTCGGGCGCCAGCAGGCGTGCCGCCCGGCAGCCGGCCCACCATTGCCGCACGGCCCGGCGTTCTGCCGCTTCGTCGCGGGCATGTGCGGCGGCGACCGCGGCGTCGGGATGGGCGCCAAATCCCCGGTCGATGCCGGCCTCGCGGTCTTCGGGCCGGGGGGTATCGGCGCCGAACCGGCAATGCGCCTCGGCCAACTCACCCAGCACGCCCCAGAGCGCATGGTCGCGGGTCGGTCCGCTGCCGGTTACGGGCCAGCCTGCGGCGGTCACGCCGCCGGCCACCCAGATCGGTGGAAGCGCTCGCGAACGGCCCCAGAACAGATAGTCCAGCCCGGCAAAGACCAGCCCGCCGGCCGGATGTCGCATCCGGTCAACTGCATCGGCAATTCCGGCTCCGGTTTCGAGTTCGACGAGTTGGTCCAGCACGGTGATCTTTGCGTGTTCGGGGGACGACGCCCCTGCTCGATCCTATCCCTGTCCGCCCAAGTTTCAATGCCGCTGTGCCCCGCCCCGCAGCCTGCCCCGGATAACGCTGCGATAACGGCGGATCGGGAGGCTGAAGCGATCACGTTGTCCTGCGATTCCGCCGTTTTGGCGGGCAGGACCGAAACCGCGGAGGGCACCGATGTCACGGCTTCGCTTGTTCTGGGACCGGGGTCGTCCGGCGCTGCCACAATCGGGGGTCGAAAATACGGATCCGGCTCTCCGGCGTCATGTGGCGGCGCAGCACCTTTGCGAAGAGGAGGGCCCGGCATGAGCACCGCCTTCCACATCGAAGCGAGATCTGAAAGCAATGCCTATCACGGTTTTGCCGATCCCCGCGATGCATTGAGTGTGGTGTCCGTCGCGCCCTGGATCGAAGGTGCAGCCACCTTGGACGGGACGGCCACGGCGGCCGCGCGGCAGCGTATCGTTGCCGGGCAGTTCTGGCTTCTGTCGCTTGAAGCGGGCCGGGCCGGCTGGCGGGCGATTGGTCCCCTGATCCCGGCACAGCGCGAATTCCGTTCTCTTCTCGAAAGCGGGATCGGCGTTATGCCGGCCAGTCTGGTCGGTTGGTTGCAGCGCAGGCGGTTGGCAGAGGGCCGGCCCCTGTCGGCGGCCCCCCTTTCCGAGGCAGAGCAATTCGGCCGCGGGAGGGCCGTGCTGCTCAGTCACGAGGCGATGGTGCCGGACCGCCGGCGTGCAAGGGTTCTGGTGCTGCTCGATGCCGCGGCAGAGCCGCGGGCGGTGGATTTCTCCGTCATGCGGGTCGACAGCGACGGCATAAGCGGCCAGCCGCTGCGGGCCGAGATCGCTCACCTGACCGACGGAACCTGTTTCGTGACCACTGTTCTGCAGGGTGCGCCACAGCCCGCGCGATCACAGCCAGGCGGCCCCGCACCGGAAATGTGCCGCAACGTTCACGATGCGGATCTGCCGGCGGGCAGGGTCCTGCTTGCCGAGCGCCGGGGCGAACAGCGGGTTTGCCTGTCGCAGGTCGGCGATTTGGTTGGCGATTTGCCCGGCGCCGGGGCGCGCGGCCTGCGGCGGCTTGGGATCGGCCGGGCAACGATGGCGGAACCGCCCGGGCTGATGCGCATCGGTCACGGCTTGCCGGTGCTGCAACTTGCGCCCGGTGCTCCGGCTGCCCCCGACTGGCAGGCTGCGCCGCCGGGCGTTTCATTCGCCACCTTCGAGGCCTGGGCTGCGAACCGGGCGAACCTGTGCCGGATGACGGGGAGCCGAGGCTCTCTCCTGCCGCGGATCCTGCAGCGCTTGCGGGTGGTCTGCGCGGCCTTTGGTGACAGCGCGACGATGGCCCTGCTGGACGCTCTTCCCGATCCGGCGGTGGGTGGCCTGCTGGTTTCGCTGGTGCCTGTCGACCGGATGTCGCAGCCGGACGGGCCGGTCGACTGGCGCGGGGTGCAGCCGCTGTTTCGCAGCCGCGCGCCCTACCACGGCCCGCAGATCGCCCGGCTGGCCGAGATGGCGATGCAGGCGATTGCTTCGGGCGATGGTTGCGACGGGCCCGGCCTGCTGCCCACCGGGCGTGCGCTGGTCCGCGCCATTCATGCGGCGGCGAGCCTGACGTTGCGGGCGCGAACCACGCCGAAACCGCTGCTGATCGACAGGCCCTGCGGCGCGGTGCTGGCCGGATTGCCGGCGGGAGGGATCGCCCGGCTGCATGTGCGCCCGCTGGTCGCCGAGACCTGGTTCGACGACATGCCCATGATCGACCCCGCAGTGCGCCAGGAGGCGCGCGGCTTCTGGTCTGACGACGGCACGGGCTATACGGTCTTCGATGGTGCCGCGTTGACGCTCGCCGTGCCGGAACGCTGAGCACGGGGCGCTGCCGCTTGCTCCGGCAAGGGCCGTCTGGGCAGGTCCGGTCAATCCTCGGGTTGCGCGCCGCCTTCGGCGATCCGGCGCCGCACGAAGGGATCCAGCCGCTCGGCCATTCCGGCACAGGCTGCGGGCTGGGTGAACCCCGCCAGCGTGGCCTTCCAGATTGCGGTGGCCCGCTGATCCGCCGTCTGCGCGCCGGCCTCGGTCCAGGTGCCGTGGTTCGACAGATCGGCGACCAGCGGCCGGTAGAAGGCCGTCTGGTAGCGGTCCATCGTATGCGCGGTGGAAAAGAAATGTCCCCCCGGCGGCACCTCGGCAATCGCGTCGAACCCCAGCGCCGCGGTATCGGCCGGGGCCGGGTGGCAAAGTTCGGCCAGGGTCTGCAGCGCCTCGATGTCGAGGATGAATTTCTCGTAGCCCAGCGTCAGGCCACCTTCCAGCCAGCCGGAGGCGTGGACCGTGACCGTGGCGCCTGCCAGGACCGCACCCCAAAGCGCCATGATCGTTTCGCCCGCGCCCTGGGCATCGGCCGCGTTCGAGGCCGCGCCGGTGGCCGAGCGCCATGGCATGCCGATATGCCGTGCCAGTTGCCCCGACCCCAGGCTTGCCCGGATGTGTTCCGGGGTGCCAAAGGCTGGCGATCCCGATTTCATGTCGACATTCGACAGGAACCCGCCATAGGACACCGGCGCCCCGGCCCGCGTCATCTGCGCCAGGGTGATGCCGGCCAGCGCCTCGGCATGCTGCAGCATCAGGGCGCCTGAGACGGTGATCGGCGCCATTGCCCCGGCCAGACAGAAGGGCGTGATGATCGACATCTGCCCGGCGCGGGCGAAGTCGACGATCCCACGCGACATTGGCAGGTCCAGTTGCCGCGGCGAGTTCGAGTTGATGACCGTCGTTGCCCAGACATCCCGGGCGAAGGTGGCCTCGTCCAGCCCATGCGCCAGCCGGATCATCTCGAAGCTTTCCGCGACCTGCCGGCGGCCGCGGGCATAGACGAACAGCGGTTTGTCGCAGGTTTCCAACTGCCCGCGCATCATCGCGTAATGGCGCAGCGGAGTTGGGATGTCCTGCGGCTCGACCGAGGGGCCAAGCATGTGCAGGACGTCAAAGCTCTGCTGCAGGCGCAGCGTTTCGAGATAGCCTGCCAGATTGCCGGGGCGGCGGCCGCGGTCGCGGTCAAAGGCGTTGGGGCAGCCGGCCCCCGCCATGAAAAGCAATGCGCCGGGGCGATAGTCCTGTTCCCGTGCGGGGTTGGCCGCACGCAGCCGGATCGCGCGGGGCGCCGTGGCCAGCGCCTGTTCCACCATGTCGCGGCCCAGGCGGACCATCATCGTCGCTTCGTCGACCAGCGCGCCGTTCCGCTGCAGGATCTGCCTTGCCTCATCCAGCAGGATGCGGATGCCCAGCTCCTGCAGGACACGCAGCGCGCCGTCGTGGATTGCGGCGATCTCATCGGCCGAAAAGGCGGCCTGCGGCACGAAGGGATTGGTCAGATGCACGTAGCTGGCGGTGGTCGCCGGCGCGGTCCGGCGCGCGCGGCTGCGTCGGGCTGTGCCGTTCCTGTCCATCCCGTCCTCCCGCACCGCTGCCGTCTCCTAGGCATCACCCTATGGCGATCGCTGTCAAGCGTGATGGCCTTGTGCCGGCAGCGGCCGGCCCGGGTCGCGGTCGGCCCCCGCCCTGTCCATCCCGCCTGAGATCGGAATCTCTCCGGTGATATATTTTGAACTTGAAATGTCTGCGCGGCGATGCAACGCTTGCGGCCGAACGCGCTTGCTCATCGCCCTTTCGGGCGCATCGGTCAGGGAACCGGGACATGAAGATACTCTGCCTCGGCGGCGGCCCCGCCGGCCTCTACTTTGCGATTTCGATGAAGCTGCGCGATCCGCAGCATCAGGTGACGGTGCTGGAACGCAACCGTGCCAACGACACCTTCGGCTGGGGTGTGGTCCTTTCCGACGACGCGCTTGGCCGGATGCAGCGAAACGATCCGGTCTCGACCGCGGCGATCCGCGACAGCTTTGCCTATTGGGACGATATCGCGGTGGTGCATGCCGGCACGCGCAGCGTTTCGGGCGGGCACGGGTTCGCCGGTATCGGCCGCAAGCAGATGCTGGTTCTGCTGCAGCAGCGGGCCCGCGACCTGGGCGTCGACCTGCGGTTCGAGACCGAGTTCCGCTCGGCCGAGGACTACCGGCGCGACTATGACCTTGTGGTTGGCTGCGACGGAATAAACTCGATCGTCCGCAAGGAATATGCCGAGGTCTTCCGCCCCGACATCGACCTGCGCCGCTGCAAATTCGTCTGGCTGGGTACGCATCAGAAGTTCGATGACGCCTTCACCTTCATCTTCGAGAAGACCGCGCATGGCTGGGTCTGGGCGCATGTCTACCAGTTCGACGCCGATACCGCGACATTCATCGTCGAATGCCTGCCCGAGACCTGGGACGACTGGGGCTTCGAGACGATGAGCAAGGAGGAGACGGTCGAGACCTGCCGGAAGATCTTCGAACGGCACCTCGGCGGCCATGACCTGATGTCGAACGCGGCGCATCTGCGCGGTTCGGCGGTCTGGATGCAGTTTCCGCGGGTGATCTGCGAGAAGTGGTATCACGAGAATGTCGTCCTGATGGGCGACGCCGCGGCGACGGGGCATTTTTCCATCGGATCGGGCTCGCGGCTTGCCTTCGACAGCGCCATCGCGCTGGCCGAATATCTGCACAGCGCGCCGACGATGGAGGCGGCGTTCCAGCGCTATCAGGACGAGCGGCGCGTCGAGGTGCTGCGCCTGCAATCTGCTGCCCGAAACAGCCTGGAATGGTTCGAGCAGGTGGAACGCTACCTCGACATGCCGCCGCCGCAATTCGCCTATTCGCTGCTGACGCGCAGCCAGCGCATCAGCCATGAAAACCTGCGGCTGCGCGATCCGGCCTGGCTGCGCAGCGCGGAGGACTGGTTCCAGGCGCAGGCCGGTGGCCAACCCGGCCGCGCGCCGATGTTCGCGCCCTTCCGGCTGCGCGGCATGGATCTGAAGAACCGCATCGTCGTCTCGCCCATGGCGCAGTACCGCGCGGTCGACGGTTGCCCGACCGACTGGCATTTCGTCCATTATTCCGAACGCGCCAAGGGGGGTGCCGGTCTGGTCTATACCGAGATGACCTGCACCTCGGCCGAGGGCCGGATCACCCCCGGCTGCCCCGGCCTCTATGCCCCCGAACACGAGACGGCCTGGAAGCGCATCGTCGATTTCGTCCATGCCGAAACCACGGCGAAGATCTGCTGCCAGATCGGCCATGCCGGCCGCAAGGCCAGCACCCAGATCGGCTGGGAAGAACCGGACACCCCCCTGCCTGCGGGCAATTGGGAGATCATCGCCCCCTCGGCAATCCCGTGGTCGCCGCGCAATGCCGTCCCCCGCGCAATGACACGAGCCGACATGGACCGGACAAGGCAGGAATTCGTCCTTTCCACCGAAATGGCGCGGCGGTCCGGCTTCGATATGGTCGAGCTGCATGCGGCGCATGGCTATCTCGTCTCGTCCTTCATCTCGCCATTGTCGAACCGGCGGACCGACGACTATGGCGGCAGCCTTGAAAACCGCATGCGCTGGCCGCTGGAGGTGCTGCGGGCGATGCGCGCGGCCTGGGGCGCGGACCGGCCGCTTTCGGTCCGCATCTCGGCCACCGACTGGGTGGGCCACGAGGGCGTGACGCCCGAAGAGGCGGTGCAGATCGCGCGGATGTTCGCAGAGGCGGGGGCCGACATTCTTGATGTCTCGGCCGGCCAGACCTCGGCCGAGGCGCGGCCGGTCTATGGCCGGATGTTCCAGACCCCGTTCAGCGACCGTATCCGCAACGAGGCGGGGCTGGCCACCATGGCCGTGGGCAATATCACCGAGCCTGATCAGGTGAACTCGATCCTGCTGGCAGGACGGGCCGATCTTGTCTGTCTGGCCCGCCCGCACCTGGCCGATCCCTACTGGACCCTTCACGCCGCCATCGCCTTGGAGGATAGTGAAACGGCATGGCCGTTGCCCTACCTGGGCGGGCGCGATCAGGCGCGGCGACTGCACGAGAAGGCGGCGGAGACGATCAGGGCATGATGCTTGCGGGCAAACGGGTGCTGGTGACGGGCGGCGGTTCCGGCGTGGGGGCGGATCTTGCGCGCGGCTTCGCGCGGGCCGGCGCCGAGGTGGTGATCGCCGGCCGCCGGATCGAGGCGCTGCAGGCCGTGGCAAGCGATGCCGACGGCATCCGCGCCGTGGCCGGCGACGTGACCGACGAAACCGCCGTCGCCGGGCTGTTCGATACTGCCGGCCCCTGCGACATCGTGATCGCCAATGCCGGCGCGGCCGAAAGCATGGCCTTTGGCAAGATGACGCTCGACCATTGGAATGCGATGCTGGCCGTCAACCTGACCGGCACCTTCCTGACCTTCCGCGAGGGCCTGCGCCGGATGCCGGGGGCTGGGCGGCTGATTGCCGTGGCTTCTGTTGCCGGGCTGAAGGGCTATCCCTATGTGGCGGCCTATGCCGCGGCGAAACACGGGGTGGTCGGGCTGGTCCGCGCCCTTGGCGAAGAGGTGGCGGGCCGTGGCATCACGGTGAACGCGATCTGCCCCGGATATCTCGACACCGAGATGACGGCACGCACCCTGGCCAATATCGGCGCGAAGACGGGGCGCTCTGTCGAAGACGCGCGCGCCGCGCTGGAACGACAAAGTCCGCAGCGCCGCCTGTTCGAGCCGGGCGAGGTGACGGGCACGGCGCTCTGGCTCTGCTCCGATGCCGCGCGGGGCATCAACGGCCAGGCCATCGCCATTGCGGGAGGGGCGCCGTGATGCCTGCGCCGGCCCCGCTGTCCAAGCGCAGGCTGAAACTCTGGATCCGGCTGCTGGGCGTCACCCGGCAGGCCGAGGCCGAACTGCGCGAATTCCTGCGCCTCCGCTATGCGACCACCCTGCCACGGTTTGACGTGCTGGCCGCGCTCTATCGGCGGCGCGATGGCGTGACGATGTCGGAATTGTCGCGGATGCTGCTCGTCTCGAACGGCAATGCCACCACCGTTGTCGACCGGCTGGAGGCCGACGGGCTGGTGCGGCGAACGCCCGTCGAAACCGACCGGCGCACCGTGATCGTGGCGCTGACGCCCGAGGGGCTGGCCCGGTTCGAAACCTATGCCAGCGAACACGAGGCCGAGGTCGACCGGCTGTTCGGCAGCCTCAGCGAAGCCGATATCGACACGCTGACCGAAATCCTCAAGCGCATGGGAGGCCCCCGATGACCGAACTGGCCGGGCTGAAGCCGCAGCATTTTCATTGGCAGATCCGCGACCGCATCGCGACGATCCGGCTGACGCGGCCGGACCGCAAGAACCCGTTGACCTTCGACAGCTATGCCGAGCTGCGCGACACGTTCCGCGCGCTGGCCTATGCCGACGACGTGGATGTGGTCATCTTCGGCTCGAACGGCGGGAACTTCTGTTCGGGCGGCGATGTGCACGACATCATCGGCCCGCTGGTTGGGCTCGACATGAAGGGTCTTTTGCGCTTCACCCGGATGACCGGCGATCTGGTCAAGGCGATGGTCGCTTGCGGCAAGCCGGTGATCGCCGCGGTCGATGGCGTGGCGGTGGGCGCCGGCGCGATCATCGCCATGGCGGCGGATTTGCGACTTGCGACACCACAGGCGAAATGCGCCTTCCTCTTCACCCGCGTCGGCCTTGCCGGCTGCGACATGGGGGCCTGTGCCATGCTGCCGCGCATCATCGGCCAGGGGCGCGCGGCGGAACTCCTTTACACCGGCCGGGTGATGCGCGCCGAAGAGGGCGAGCGCTGGGGCTTCTGGAATGCGCTGCACAGCCCCGAGACGCTGGAGGACGAGGCCAGGGCGCTGGCGGTGCAGATCGCGGCCGGCCCGACCTTCGCCCATGGCATCACCAAGACCCAGTTGGCCCAGGAATGGAACATGGGGCTGGACCAGGCCATTGAGGCCGAGGCGCAGGCGCAGGCGATCTGCATGCAGACCGAGGATTTCGCCCGCGCCTATCGCGCCTTTGTCGCGAAGGAAAAACCGCGGTTCGAAGGCAATTGAGGGAGGCCGCGATGCCGGACACGAGCTTTCTGGGCTGGCCGTTCTTCGAGGAGCGCCACCGCGACCATGCCGCCCGGCTGGACGGCTGGTGTCACAGGCATCTGCCGGTGTCGCATGGCGATACCGATGCTGCCTGCCGCGGCCTTGTCGCGGCGCTTGGCCGCGACGGCTGGCTGCAGCCCACCGGGGCGGATGTCGGCGAGACGCTCGATGTGCGCATGCTGTGCCTCTCGCGCGAGACGCTGGCGCGGCACGACCCGCTCGCCGATTTTGCCTTTGCCATGCAGGGTCTTGGCATGGGGGCAATCAGCCTGTTCGGAACGCCGGCACAGCGGCTCTGGCTGGGGCGGACGCGGGCCGGGCAGGCCATCGCCGGCTTTGCCCTGACCGAACCCGGCTCCGGCTCGGATGTGGCAGGCACCGCGACGACGGCCGAACGGACCGCCGCCGGCTGGCGGCTGAACGGCGAGAAGACCTATATTTCGAACGGCGGCATTGCCGATCTTTACGTCATCTTCGCCCGAACGGGCGAGGCACCGGGTGCGAAGGGGCTGTCCGCCTTCGTCCTGCCGGCCGACAGCCCCGGGCTGGAGGTGGTGGAGCGCATTGACGTGATCGCCCCGCATCCGCTGGCCCGGCTGCGGCTGACCGACGTGATCCTGCCGGAGGATGCGCTGATCGGTCCGCCGGGCGGGGGCTTCAGGATCGCCATGTCGGTCCTCGACGTCTTCCGCGCGACCGTGGGGGCTGCGGCCCTGGGCATGGCGCGGCGGGCGCTGGACGAGGCGGTGCTGCGGGTGAACCGGCGCCGCATCGCCGGACAGCCGCTGGCCGAGCTGCAGATGGTGCAGGGCCACCTGGCCGACATGGCGCTGGAGATCGACGCGGCGGCACTTCTGGTCTATCGCGCCGCCTGGACCAAGGATTCCGGTGCCCCCCGCGTCACGCGCGAGGCGGCGATGGCCAAGCTGCACGCGACCGAAGCGGCGCAGCGGGTGATCGATACCGCGGTGCAACTGCATGGCGGTGACGGGTTGCGCCATGGTTCCGTGGTCGAGGCGCTGTACCGCGACATCCGGGCGCTGCGGATCTACGAAGGTGCCAGCGACGTGCAGCGCGTGGTCATCGCGCGCAGCGTCCTGGCCGGGGCTGCGACGGGATGATGACGGCGCCGGCGCGCCTTGCTATAGGCCGGTCGGGCGACCGGGCCGGCCGGCGCCGCAGATCCGCCGCGGCCCGGTGCCGTGGCCCCTTCGGGACCCTTGCCATGAGCCATAGCCGCAAGATTCGCGTCGAATTCAATCACTGCGATCCGGCCGGGATCGTGTTTTATCCGCGCTATCTCGAAATGCTGAACTCGGTGATCGAAAGCTTCTTTCGCCAAGAGGTCGGCTATTCCTTCCGCCGCATGGCGGATGAGGGGACCGCCGTTCCCACCGCCGGATTGCAGATCGACTTCACCGCGCCTTCTCGCCTGGAGGAGGAACTGGACTGGCGGCTGGAGGTGCGGCGGCTGGGACGCAGTTCCGTGACCTTCCGCGTCACGGCACATTGCGCCGGCGAGCAGCGCCTTGTCGCAACGCCAACGCTGGTCTGGTTGACCGCCGAACGCCGGCCGGCGCCCTGGCCCGACAGTATCCGCCCCCGCCTTGCCGACCATCAGGAGCCGACATGACCGACCAACCGCACGAGATCCTGCATCCCCGGCACTGGAAACCCGCCCTCGGCTATGCCAACGGCGTGGCGGCGCGCGGCCGCATGATCCTGACCGGCGGGATCATCGGCTGGAACGCGGCGCAGGAATTCGAAACCGATGATTTCACCGGCCAGGCGGCGCAGGCGCTGCGCTCGATCGTGGAGATTCTGGCCGAGGGCGGCGCCCGGCCGGAACATCTGGTGAGGCTGACCTGGTATGTCACCGACAAGCGCGAATACCTGACCGCGCTGAAGGATATCGGCCGGGCCTATCGCGAGATCGTCGGGCGGCACTATCCGGCCATGGCGCTGGTGCAGGTGGTGGCGCTGGTCGAGGATCGTGCCAAGGTCGAGATCGAGGCGACGGCCATCATTCCAGACTGACGGCCCCCCTCCGGGCCTGCCCGCGTCAGTCGTGGCGCAGGCGGAAGCGTTGCAGCTTGCCGGTCTGCGTCTTCGGCAGGGTTTCGGCAAAGACGATGCTGCGGGGGTATTTGTACGGCGCGATCACGGCCTTCACATGGTCCTGCAGCAGCTTGACCATCAGCGCATCGGCCGCATGCCCGCCGGCCAGAACCACATGCGCCTCGACGATCTGGCCGCGCCCGGCATCGGGGGCGCCGATCACGGCGCATTCCAGCACGGCAGGATGCGACAGCAGTGCCGCCTCCACCTCCGGTCCGGCGATGTTGTAGCCGGCACTGACGATCATGTCGTCGGACCTGGCCGCGAAATGGAAGCGACCCTCGTCATCCTGCCAGAAGCTGTCGCCGGTCAGGTTCCAGCCGTCACGCACATAGGCCCGCTGCCGATCATCGGCCATGTAGCGGCAGCCGGTCGGTCCCCGCACGGCCAGCCGCCCGACCTCGCCACGGGGCAGTTCGGCCATGTTCTCGCCAACGATCTTGGCCTCGTAGCCGGTGACGGGGCGGCCGGTGCAGGCGGGGCGGTGATCGGTGAAGCGATTGGTGATGAAGATGTGCAGCATCTCGGTCGCGCCGATTCCGTCCAGCATCGGCTTGCCGGTCCTGGCCATCCAGTCCTCGTAGACCGGCGCAGGCAGGGTTTCGCCGGCGCTGACCGCTGCGCGCAGGCTGGACAGGTTGGCGCCCTCGTCCATGGCCCGCAGCATTGCCCGATAGGCCGTGGGCGCGGTGAAGCAGATCGTGGCCCGATGCTCCTCGATGATCTCGACCATGTTCGCGGGCGAGGCCTGTTCCAGAAGTGCGGCCGAGGCACCGAAGCGCAGCGGAAAGATCGCCAGGCCGCCCAGGCCGAAGGTGAAGGCAAGCGGCGGCGATCCCACGAAAACATCCTGCGGCGTGACGCCCAGCACTTCCCTGGCATAGCCATCGGCAATGATCAGCAGATCGCGGTGAAAATGCATCGTGGCCTTCGGCTCTCCGGTCGTGCCGGAGGTGAAGCCCAGCAAGGCCACGTCGTCCCGGCCGGTCTGCGCCACCTGAAACCGAACGGGCTTGCGCAGTGCCATGCGGTCCAGTTCGGCATCGTGGTTCGCGGTGCCGTCAAACCCCACCACCGTCTTCAGGAACCGGCTCTGCCGTTCGCAGGCGATCAGTTCTTCCATCAACCGGGTGTCGCACAGGGCATGGCCGATCTCGGCCTTGTCGACGATCTTTGCCAGTTCGCCCGCGCGCAGCATCGGCATGGTATTCACCACGACCGCGCCCGCCTTGGTGGCGGCCAGCCAGCAGGCGACCATCGCCGGGTTGTTGGCCGAGCGGATCAGCACCCGGTTCCCCGGCTTTACCCCGTAATCCTCGACCAGCGCATGGGCGATCCGGTTCGACCAGTCGGTCAGTTCCTTGTAGGTCCGGGTCCGGCCGTTCCCGATCAGCGCCACATGGTCGCCAAAGCCTTTCTCGACCATTCGGTCGGTCAGTTCGGCACCGGCGTTCAGCCATTCGGGATAGCGCAGTGGCGGCGGCAGCAGATCCGGCCACTCGCCGGCCGGCGGCAGCCTTTCGCGTGTAAATTCGTCGATATGGCCTGTCGGGCCAAGCGCCGCCTGGGTCATTGCAGTCTCCTCCCTGCCAGGCCTCGGGCGGCAGGACGCCCCGGTCCACCCGGCATCATCTTTGCGGCAAAGTCCGGCGCCGGCAAGCTGCCGCGTCAGGTCCAGGGCTGGTCGGGATCGGGCAGCGGGATCGCGTCCAGCAATTCGCGGGTATAGGCGGCCTGCGGATCGGCAAACAACGCCGCAGTCTCGCGGTCCTCGACGATCCGGCCCTGATACAGGACGATCACGCGCGAACACAGGCGGCGGATCACGCTGAGGTCGTGGCTGATGAAGGCAAGCGTCAGGCCAAGGTCGCGCACCAGCCCGCCGAGCAGGTTCAGCACCTGGGCCTGGCTGGATACATCCAGCCCCGAGACGATCTCGTCGGCCAGGATGAACTCGGGTTCCAGCGCGATGGCGCGGGCGATACCCACCCGCTGGCGCTGGCCGCCCGACAGTTCGTGCGGATAGCGCGCGGCAAAGCCGCGTGGCAGGCCGACATGGTCGAGCGCACGGCCGACCCTTGCCGCCACATCGTCGAAGCCGTGCAGGCGCAGCGGCGCGGCGATGATGCCGCCGACGCGGTGGCGGGGGTTCAGGCTGGACATCGGATCCTGAAAGATCATCTGGAACCGCCTGCGCAGCGGCCGCAATGCGGCCTCGCCCAGATGGGTGATGTCGGTACCCTCGAAGCGGATGCTGCCCGACGAGGGCTCCAGCAGCCGCACCAGGGCGCGGCCCAGCGTGGATTTTCCCGAACCCGAGCCGCCGACGATGCCCAGGACCGCGCCGCGCGGGATGGTGAAATCCAGCCCCTTCAGGATCTCGATCCGCGGTGCGGCGCCCAGCAATGGCTTGCGCGTCATGTCGGCCAGCGACAGGTGCAGCCCTTCGACGCGGTAGATCTCGGTCACGCGCCCGCCCTCCTGTCGGCTTCGGCAACCTCGGCCCGGACGGTGGCGATCACCGCCTCGGGCACCGGGGTCAGGCTGTGGGTGGGATCGGTGTATTTCGGCGTGGCCGCCAGCAGGGCGCGGGAATAGGGATGCCGGGGCGCACGAAAGAAGGTGCGCACATCGGTGTCCTCGACCACCATCCCGGCATAAAGCACGCTGAGCCGCTGGCAGATCTTGGACACCACGCCCAGATCATGCGTCACGAACAGCAGTGCCGTGCCGTGGCGTTCCTGCATCGCCTTGATCAGCTTCAGGATTTGTTTCTGTACCGTCACATCCAGCGCCGTCGTCGGCTCGTCCGCCACGATCAGCTTCGGCTCGGCCGCAAAGGCCGAGGCGATCAGGATCCGCTGCCGCATCCCGCCGGACAGTTCATGCGGATAGGATCGCATCACCCGTTCCGGTTCGGCGATCTGCACCTCGGCCAGCAATTCGCGCGCCCGCGCCTCGGCCTTGGCCCTGGGCCAGCGCAGGATGTCGACCAGCCGGTCGGTGATCTGAGGCCCCACCCGGTGCGCCGGGTTCAGCGCCGTCAGCGGATCCTGCGGGATCAGCGCGCAGGTTGCGCCGATCAGCCGCCGCCGCGCGGCGGGATGCATCGCCAGAACGTCGGTTCCGTCAAGCAGGATCTGCCCCGAGACGATCTCGACCGAGCGCGGCAGCGTGCCGAGGACGGCCTTGCCGATCATCGACTTGCCCGCGCCGCTTTCGCCGACCAGCCCGTGCACCTCACCCCGGGCCACCTCCAGCGAGACGCGCCGCAGAAGCCGCCCGCCGCCTTTCAGCCGCAGCTCCAGATCGCGGATCGACAGATAGCTCATCGCAGCACCGGATCGAAGCGGTCCTTCAGCCCCTCGCCCAACTGGCTGAAGGACAGGACGGTCAGAAACAGCGCCAGCAGCGGGAAGACCAGAACCCACCAGGCCTGATGCACCGAGGTCCGCCCCTCGGCGATCATGCCGCCCCAGGTCGGCGCATCGGTCGATATCGACAGGTTGACGAAGGAAAGGATCGCCTCGACGATCACCGCGATGCCCATTTCCAGCGTCAGAAGCACACCGATGGTGGGTAGGACATTGGGCAAAATCTCCAAGGCCATGGTGCCGATCCGGCCGCGCCCCGCCACCTGGGCCGAGGCGACGTAATCCATCGCGCCCTGAGTCATGGCCTCGGCCCGCACCACCCGGGCAAACCGCGTCCAGTCGATCAGGACGATTGCCGCGATGATCGAGAACAAGCCGGGCCCCAGCACCGCAACGAGGAGGATCGAGAACAGCACCGGCGGAAAGGCCATCCAGATGTCGACCAGCCGAGAGATCACAAGGTCGCTGGCGCCGCGCAGGAAACCCGCCATCAGCCCCAGCGTCGCACCAATCAGGCAGGTCAGCGTGCCCGCCACCAGCGCCACCGTCAGCGCCAGCCGCGCGCCCCAGAGGATGCGCGACAGCACATCCCGCCCGAGACTGTCGGTTCCAAGCCAGTAGCCGGGCTCTGCGCCATCGATCCAGAAGGGCGGCAGCCGGCCCAGCATCAGATCCTGCGCCAGGGGATCCTTCGGCGCGATCCAGGGTGCCCCCAGCGCCAGCACGACCAGCAGGCCAAGCCACAGCGCCGAAAGCCACAGCCGCGGTCCGGCCCGGTGTTGGATGGCTCCGCGTCCGTCAAGCATGGCGTAGCCTCGGGTTCAGGGTGGCGTAAAGCAGGTCGACCACCAGATTGACCACGGTGAAGATTGCCGCAAACAGGATCACGATCCCCTGGATCAGCGGCAGGTCGCGGTTGATCACGGCGTCGATGGCCAGGTTGCCCAGGCCTTCATAGGAAAACAGCCGTTCGATGATCACCGTGCCACCGATCAGGAAGGTGAACTGCACGCCGATCAGGGTCAGCGTCGGCAGGATGGCATTCGGCAGCGCCTCGTGCAGGATGACGTGGTTCTCGCCATAGCCCTTGGTGCGCGACAGCGTGACATAGTCGAGATGCATGGTTTCCTTCAGGCTTTGCTTCAGCAACTGTCCGATCACCGCCGAAAGCGGAATGGCAAGTGCCAGCGCCGGCAGGAACATGTGGCTCACGATGTCGGCCCAGAGATCGAAACGCAGCCGGACAAGGCTTTCGAACAGGTAGAAATTGGTTGAAAACGGCAGTTGCAGCGACGGCGTGATGCGGCCCGAGATGTGGAACACCGGCAGCAAGACCCCGAAGGCCAGGATCAGGACCAGACCCCAGAGGAAATCCGGAATCGACAGCGCCATGCCGTTTGCCACGTCGATGGCGCCCTCGCTGCGGGTGCCGCGCAGCCGCGTGCCGGTCAGCGCCATGACGCCACCGATCAGGACGGCCATCACCAGCGCCATGATCGCCAGTTCCAGCGTGGCGGGCAGGCGGCCCAGCACCAGGCCCAGCACCGGCTGGCGCGTGGTGATCGAGGTGCCGAAATCGCCCCGCAGCACGCCACCGGACCAGATTGCGAACTGCTCCGGGATCGACTTGTCCAGCCCGTAAAGCGCGCTCAATCGTGCGATATCGGCCTCGGTCGCGCCGGGGGGCAGCATCATGGCGATGGGATTGCCCGGAACGATGCGGATCACGACGAACACGATCACCGCCACGCCGAACAGCGTGACGGCCGTCGTGATCAACCGCAGGAAAATGGTCTGCAACAGCTGCATCTGTCCTGTCTGGCTCCGCTGCGTCGGGAAAGGGGCCGGCCGTGCGGGTTACACGGCCGGCAGGCCTGCGGCGCCGCCCGGGCCTGCCGGTCCGGGGGGTCGCAGGCCGGTTACGACGCGCGCTTCATCAGATGCGGCAGCAGCGCCCCCGAAGCATGTGGCGTCACGATCACGGCCGGAACCGACAGCACGGGCTGCACATATTGCAGCAGCGGGATGACATAGGCGTTCTCGGCAATGTAGCGGTCGACCTCCTTCCAGCCGGCGATGCGCTTGGCTTCATCCGGCTCGCCCCAGAGGGGCACGATCTTCTCGATCAGATCGGGGCTGTCCCAGACCGAATGCGGCGAGGGTCCGAACATCGCGAAACCTGTCGAGGTGGTGGGATCGCCGACCGAATTGCCCCAGTTGTAGAAGGCCGCCGGGGCAAGCTGGTCGGCCGCGCGCAGCTCGTAATGCTTGGCGATTTCGTAGACCTCGATTTCGGCCTCGATCCCCACCTTGCGCCACATGCCGACGATGGCCTGGATCATCTCGTAATCCTTGGGCTTGAAACCCTTGGTGGTCTGGATGGTGAATTTCACCGGATTGTCGGGACCGTAGCCCGAGGCCGCCAGAAGTTCGGTGGCCAGGGCGACGTCGTAAGGCACGGTGATCGAAGGGTCGTAGGCCTCGTATTCCGGGGTTTCCAGCGTGTCGATCTTCACGCCATAGCCTGACAGCAATCGATCGATGATCAGTTGCTTGTCGATGGCATGCGCCGCGGCCTTGCGCACGTTGGGATCGAGCATCACGTCGATATCGTTCAGGAAGATCATGCCGATGTCCGATACCGGCGTGGCGATGCCGGTCAGCTGGCCGGCCCGCAGCCGGTCATATTCCTCGTAGGGCATTTCCAGCGTGACGTGGCTGTTGCCGGATTCGACTTCGGCCACCCGGGCCGCCGCATCGGGGACGAACTTGATCGTCACCGTCTTGAACTCGGGTGCGCCGCCCCAGTAGCCTTCGTTGGCCTTCAGCCGGACATAGGCATTGCGCTCGAACTTCTCGACCATATAGGGGCCGGTGCCGATGGGGGCGGCTTCAAAGCCTTCGGCGCCCACCTTCTCGTAATAGGCCTTGGGCAGCACATAGCCGGTCAGGAAGTACATCCACTTGAAGATCGTGGGGTCAAACTGCTTCACATCGGCGGTGACGGTGTTGCCCTCGACCTGGAAGTTGGTCAGCGAACTCCAGACGAAGTTGATCGGGTTGCCGGTATCGGGGTTGGCGGCGCGCGCCAGAGACCAGGCGACGTCCTCGGCCGTGAAGGGGCTGCCATCGTGCCAGGCCACGCCCTCGCGCACGGTGAGGTGGATCTTGCTGCGGTCCTCGTTCCAGCCCCATTCGGTGACAAGACCCGGCGCCGGCTTCAGATCCGGCATCTGCAGGATGAACTGGTCAAAGACCGACTGGTAGATCCCCTGGATCGTCGGGTTCACGGCGCTGGGGCCGACGGTCGGGTCCCAACTGGGAAGGGTGACGTTGTAGGCGATCACCAGTTCGTCGATGTCCTGCGCGCGAAGCGGCAGGCCGGCCATGCCAAGTGCGGTGGCTGCGACGGAATACTTCAGCAGACTGCGGCGGTTGAGCTTCATTTCTGTCATCCCTGTTGTCGTTCCGGTTTTTTTTCAGTTGTCGTTTCATCCGCCGGCCAGCCGCCGGGCGAGAAGATATCCCGCCCCCGCGCCGGTTCCGGCACCCGGCCAGACGGCGGCCCCGGTCAGCCAGAGCCCGGCCAGCGGCGTCGCCCCGTCGGCATGGCCGCGGGCCGGGCGGAACAGGAAATTCTGTGCCAGGTGGTGGCTGCCGCAGATCTGATCGCCGCCGACCAGGTTCGGGTTGTCGGCCTCCAGATCCTCCGGCGACACGATGCGCCGCCCGAGGATGCGGCCGCCAAGGCCCGGAGCATGGGCTTCCAGAATGGCAAGCGCGCGTTCGGCCATGGGCTCGGCCGCATCCGTCCAGTCGGTTGCGGCGATCCGGCCGGCGGCATCGCCGCGGATCTCTCCCGGCACCATGCGCAGCTGGATCCAGAGTGTCTGTTTCCCCTCCGGCGCGCGGCCAGGGTCGACGGTGCAGGGCTGGCCCACGACAAGGATCGGCTCATCGGGCAGAAGGCCTGCCTTCGCCTGCTGGTAGGTGCGCGCCATCTGGTCGAGCGAGGGCGCGATATGGACATAGGCATAGCTTTGCAGCGCCTTGCCTGCGCGCCAGTCAGGCGGGCCGTCCAGCGCCAGATGGATCATCATCGTGCCCGGCGCGTGGACGAAATCCGTCATCGCCCGATCGAAGGCCGGTGCGATCGGCCCGGCCAGTGCGGGCAGGACCCGCGGCGCCACCCCGGCAATCACGGCGCGCCGCGCCACCAGCCTGCGCCCGTCCGCCAGTTCCACACCGCTGGCCCGCGCGCCGTCGCGCAGGATGCGCGTCACCGGCAGGCCGCATTCCACCACGCCGCCGCGCGCCCGGATCGCCGCGACCAGCGCCTGCACGGCCGTATCGGCACCCCCCTTGCCGATCACCATGCCGAAGGCCTGGCCGGCCATGCCTTCCAGATAGGGAAAGACTGCGCCGCCCGCGATGTCGGGGGCAAAGTCCAGATGCATGCCCCAGGCGCCCAGAAGCGCGCGCACCTGCGGATGTTCGAAGGTGGCCTCCAGCCATTGCCGCGGCGACGAGACCAGGAAGCGCGCCATGTCGGCGCTGCCGGCTAAACCCTTGGCTCGCAATGTTTTAAACATGAAATATGCAAGCGCACGTATTTTCATCGGGCTGCCGAGAAGGCCAAACAGCGTCGGCGCCTCGGTCGGGAAGCGTTGGGCCAGCGCGGCCCAGGCCTCGGCATCCCGCGGCGATGCACGGGTGATGGCCGCTTCGGTTTCGCCGGCATGGGTGGAGACGCCAAGCCAGCTTCCATCGGGAAAGGAAGAGGCGAATGGTCGGTCCGCCGGAGCGAAGGCGCAGCCGTGCCGCGCCAGTTCTTCACCATATTGCTTGAAGAACGGGCTTCCGGCGAACAGCGACAGGTTCATCGCTGCCCAGTCGTGACGAAAGCCGGGCAGCGTGTATTCGCCCGATTTCACGGCGCCGCCAGGCTCGGCCGCACGTTCGAATACGCCCACGCGCCAGCCCCGGGCCGACAGATGCAGCGCTGCCGCCAGCGTGTTGATGCCGGCACCGATCAGAATCGCATCGAACCCGTCCGCCACAGCGCGCCTCCCGTTTCCCGCCTCAAGATATTTGCAAATGCATTTAATTCTGTCTAGCATGATTCCGCAGCGGATGGCGATCGCGCCGCGGCCGCGAAGACTGATGTCCGGCGCGCCATCCATGCGGAAAGGACGCGCCGCAACCTGCAGGGAGAGAAGAATGACCGCGAAGACTGCGCTTGAGACCCTGGCCGGGCTTCTGGCCTCGGGCGGGATCGAGGTGGTGGATTGCTCGGGCACGCTGGGCCCGGACACGCCGTTGTTGAAGCTGCCGCCCGAGCTTGCGGTGGATACGCCGAAGATCGAGATTCACACCATCAGCGAATATGACAAGAACGGCCCGTTCTGGGCCTGGAACTGGCTGAAGCTGGGCGAACATTCCGGTACGCATTTCGATGCGCCGCATCACTGGATCACCGGCCGGGACTATAGCGACGGTTTCACCGACACGCTTGACCTGCAGCGCGTGGTGGCGCCGGTCAATGTGCTGGATTTCGCGGAGGAATGCGCCGCCGATCCGGATTTCCTGCTGACCATCGACCATGTGAAGGCCTGGGAAGCCGAACATGGCGAGATCGAGGCCGGCGAATGGGTCGTGCTGCGGTCCGACTGGGATCGGCGCGCCGATGACGAGGCGATGTTCCTGAACGCCGATGCGACCGGGCCGCATACCCCCGGGCCTACGGCCGAGGTCATCCAGTATCTGGTCGACAAGGGTATCGTCGGCTGGGGCAACCAGTGCATCGGCACCGATGCCGGACAGGCCGGGGGCATGAACCCGCCTTTTCCCGCACATAACCTGCTGCACAAGAACAACCGTTTCGGCCTGGCCTCGCTGGCCAATCTCGACAAGCTGCCGCCCAAGGGCGCGATTCTGATCGCCGCGCCGCTGAAGATCGTGCGGGGGACCGGCTCGCCGGTGCGGGCGCTGGCTCTGGTTGCGCGGGGCTGACGGCGGATGAAGCCCGATCACGTCATCATCGGTTCGGGGATCAATGCGCTGGTTGCGGCGGCGCTTCTGGGGCTGAAGGGTCGCCGCGTCCTGGTGCTTGAGCGCAATGCGATCTGCGGCGGCTGCCTGCGGACCGAGGAGATCACCCTGCCGGGGTTCCATCATGACGTGATGGCCGCGACCTTCGTGTTGTTCCTGACCGGGCCGGCCGGGGCGGCGCTCGGGCCGCATCTTGCCCGCCATGGGCTCGACTTCGGCCATAGTCCGCATCCGACCGCCGTTCTGCGGCCGGATGGGTCGGCCGTGGTGCTGACGATGGATCGGGCGGCGAATGTCGCCGCCCTGGATGCGCTGGCGCCGGGCGACGGCGCTGCCCATGCCGCGGCCGTGGGCGGGATCGAGGCCGAGGCGCCCTTCCTCTTTGCGCTGCTGGGCGGCAGGCTGTGGAGCTGGCAGACCGCGAAACTGCTGTTCGGCCAGGCGCGGCGGCGCGGGTTGCGCGGGCTGGCCGCCTGGTTCGGCGATGCGCTGAAACCGGCGCGCGGCTGGCTGGAAAGCGATTTTCGTAGCCCCGGCGCGCAGGCGCTGTTTGCGCCCTGGGTGCTGCATTGCGGGTTGACCCCGGACAGCGCCTATTCCGCCAAGATGGCAAAGGTCGTTGCCTTTGCGCTGGAGGCGGCCGGCGCGCCGGTTGCCAAGGGCGGTGCCGGCCGTGCGGCTCAGGCCTTCCGCGCGCTGATCGAGGAGAACGGCGGCATCATCCGCACCGGCGCCGATGTCGATCTGATCGAGGTCAAGGATGGCCATGTCACCGGCCTGCGCCTTGCCACGGGCGAGCGGATCGCCTGCCGCTCGGTCCTGGCCTCGGTCGCGCCGGGGCAGTTGCAGGACCGGCTCCTGCGCGAGGTGGACCTGCCCGAGGACCGCGAGGCCGCGCGCAGGTTCCGCCATGGCCGCGGCGATTTCCAGCTGCATTACGCGCTTGACCGGCTGCCGGAATGGCTGACCCCGGGGTTGGAGGATGTGGCGCTGATCCACCTGTCCGACGGGGTGGATGCCGTGTCGAAATCGGCAAACGAGGCCGAACGGGGCATGCTGCCCGCGGTGCCCACGATCTGTGTCGGCCAGCCGCACCGGCTGGATCCCGGCCGCTGCCCCGAGGGCAAGGCCATCCTCTGGCTGCAGATCCCCGATGCGCCGCGGGTGGTGAAAGGCGATGCGGCAGGCACCATCGCCACGGACGGCGGATGGAGCGAGGCCACGCGCGAGGCCTTCGCCGACCGGATCGAGGCGATCCTGCGCCGGCATATCCGCGATTTCGATGCCATCCGCCTGGCACGGCGGGCGATCTCTCCCGCCGATCTCGAGGCGATGAACATCAACCTTGTCGGCGGCGATCCCTATGGCGGGTCCTGCAGCATCGACCAGTTCTTCCTCTGGCGGCCATTCCCGCAGTCGGCCGGCCGCAGCGGGCCGGTGGGCGGCCTGATCCAGATCGGCGCCTCCACCCACCCTGGCCCCGGCCTTGGCGGCGGCTCGGGCTATCTTGCGGCAAAGGCGCTTGGCGCATGACCGATCAGAGCGAGCCCCCCGCCCCGCCCGATGCCCTGCCGCGTCTGGGGGAAATCGGGCTGTCGAATTACGCGCCCTATCTGATGAACCGCATCATGGGGCGCTACAACGCCTCGCTGCGCGAGGAGATGGCCCAGCTTGGCCTGACCACGCCGAAGATGCGCGCGCTGGCCGTGCTGTCGGTGATCGAAGGGCCGCTGATCCGCGACATCGCGGTCTATGCGGTGGTTGAGCAATCCACCCTGTCGCGCGCGCTGGAACAGCTTGCCGCCGAGGGGATGATCCGCCGCGAGACCGATGCCGGCGACAACCGCGCGACCCGCGTCTACCTGACCGAGACCGGGCGGACGACCTTCGAGACGCTCTGGCCCCGCATGGCCGAGGCGCAAAGCCGCATGTTCCGCGGCATTTCCGAAGACGAGCGGCGGGCCTTTGTCGGCACGCTGCAGAAGATGCTGACCAACATCCGCAAACACGAGTTCTGAGCCATGGCCGAACGATCCTTCAAGGCAGAAGTCGAACATCTTCGCCTGGGCAGCGGCCAGACCTTCACCGGCGAGGGGATCCTCGCCCTGACCAAGGCGCTGCTGGAAAACGGGGTGGGCTATGTCGGCGGCTACCAGGGCGCGCCGATCAGCCATCTGATGGATGTGCTGGCCGATGCGCAGGATCTGCTGGCCGAACTGGGCGTGCGGTTTGAAGCCAATGCGAACGAGGCGGCGGCCGCGGCGATGCTGGCGGCCTCGGTCCATTATCCGATCCGTGGCGCCGTCACCTTCAAGGGTTCGGTCGGGGTGAACGTTGCTTCCGATGCGCTGGCGAACCTCGCCTCATCGGGGGTGAACGGCGGCGCGCTGATCATTGTGGGCGAGGATTATGGCGAAGGCTCCTCGATCATGCAGGAGCGGACGCATCCCTTCGCGATGAAGTCGCAGTTCTGGCTGCTCGACCCGCGGCCGAACCTGCCGTCGATCGTCAAGGCGGTGGGCGACGGGTTCGAGCTGAGCGAGGCATCCAACACGCCGGTGATGCTGATGGTGCGGATCCGGTCCTGCCATGTGACCGGCAGCTTCCCCACCCGCGACAACCGCCGCCCCCCCCTGACCGTGCGCGCGGCACTGTCGAACCCACAGTCGGATTTCGCCCGCGTCGTCCTGCCGCCGATGAGCTTTGCCCATGAACAGGACAAGATCCGCAACCGCTGGCCTGCGGCAGAGGCTTTTGTCACCAGCCGCCACCTGAACGAGATCTTCGGCCCGAAGGAGGCCCCTGTCGGCCTGGTGCTGCAGGGCGGGATGTACAACGGCGTGATCCGCGCGCTGCAGCGTCTGGGCCTGGCCGATCTTTACGGCAACAGCCGGGTGCCGCTTTACGTGCTTAACGTGACCTATCCGCTGGTCGCGCCCGAATTCCTGGCCTTCTGCGAAGGCAAGGAGCAGGTGCTGGTGATCGAGGAAAGCCAGCCCGAATTCATCGAACAGACGCTGTCGACCTATCTCTACCGTGCGCGGTCCTCCGTGCGGCTGCGCGGCAAGGACATCTTCCCCATGGCCGGCGAATATACCGGCCAGGTGTTTCTTGATGGCATCGGCACCTTCCTGCGCGAGGCGGCGCCTGCGCTTTTGCCGGCGGTGGTGCGCGCGCCAAACGAGGACCGCCCTGTCCCGCCTGACCTTGGCCGCGTGGTGCCGATCCGGCCGCCGGGGTTCTGCACCGGCTGCCCCGAACGGCCGATCTTTGCCGCGATGAAGCTGGTGCAGCGCGAGACGGGCAAGCTGCAGATCAGCGCCGACATCGGCTGCCATCTCTTCGCCGCGCTGCCGCCCTTCGAGATCGGCGGTGCGACCATGGGGTACGGGCTTGGCCCCGCTGCCAATGCGGCCTTCGATGGCGGCGGCGAAAGGCGGCCGGTCGCCATCATCGGTGACGGCGGTTTCTGGCACAATGGCCTGTCCTCGGGCTTTACCAACATGGCCTTCAACCGATCCGATGGCGTGGCGGTGATCGTGGACAATTATTACTCGGCGGCCACGGGCGGGCAGGACGTGATGTCCTCGCGTGCGGCGAATCCGACCAAATCCACCGGCCATCCGATCACCAAGGCATTGCGGGGCATCGGCATCGACTGGATTCGCCAGGTTGACCGGACCTATGACGTCGGGCACATGCGCGATGTGCTGCGCGAGGCGCTGACAACCAAGGAGCCCGGGCCGAAGGTCATTGTCGCATCGTCGGAATGCATGCTGAACCGGCAGCGCCGCGAAAAGCCGCTGGCGCAGCAGGCGATCCGTGACGGCCGGCGGGTCGAGGTGCCGCGCTTCGGCGTCGACGAGGCGGTCTGTACCGGCGACCATGCCTGCATGCGGCTCTCGGGCTGCCCGTCGCTGGGGCTGAAGCGGCTGGAGGATCCGCTGCGCGACGATCCCGTGGCGACGATCGACCAGACCTGTGTCGGCTGCGGCAACTGCGGCGAGGTGGCCGATGCCGCCATCCTGTGCCCCAGCTTCTATCGTGCCGATGTCATCCACAACCCGACACCGCGCGAAACCCGCCGGGCGGCATTCCGGGCCCGGGTGATCGGCTGGCTGCAGTCGCGTCGTGCGGCGCGGCGGTTGAACTTCGAGGTCCCGTCATGACGCTGCACGATTCCCTGCCCGCAGGGCCGGCCGACCCGCGCCTGCAAGGTATCATCAAGATTGCGGTTCTGGCCGTGGGCGGCCAGGGTGGCGGTGTCCTGACCGGCTGGATCGAGGACGTGGCCCGCCGCAGCGGCTATGTCGCGCAGGCCACCAGCGTGGCCGGCGTGGCGCAGCGCACCGGCGCCACGGTCTATTACATCGAGATGGCCCCTGGCGGCAGCGGCGCGCCGGTCTTCGCGCTGGCGCCGGCGGCCGGCGATGTCGATATCATGATCGCCGCCGAGATGATGGAGGCCGGCCGCGCAATCCTGCGCGGCTTCGTCACGCCCGACCGTACGGTCCTGATCGCCTCGACGCATCGGGCGCTGGCGGTGTCGGAAAAGACTGCGCCGGGCGATGGCATCGCCTCGTCCGAAGAGGTGATGGCAGCGGCAAATCTCGTGGCACGGCGGTTTGTCGCTGCGGATTTCGAGCGGCTTGCCGTGGCGAATGGTTCGGTCATCTCGGCCTCGCTGTTCGGGGCGCTGGCGGGATCGGGCGCGTTGCCCTTCCCGCGCGAGGCTTTCGAGGCGGCGATCCGCGGCGGCGGCAAGGGGGTGGAGGGATCGCTCCGCGCCTTTGCAGCGGCCTTCGATGCCGCCGGTCGGTCGGCAGGGGCCGGTGTTGCCGCCCCTCCCGCCGCCGCCGCTGCGCCGGAACCGGCCGTTGCCGGCCCGGCCGGCCTTCTTGCCGCCTGGAGCGCGCTGCAGGCAGAGGCAGAGGCGCTGCCCGCCCCGGTTGCCGAACTGGCGCTGCCAGGACTGCGCAAGGTGGTGGATTTCCAGGATGCGGATTATGGCGGCGAATACCTCGCCCGGTTGCGCAGGGTGCTGGCGGTGGATGACCCCGCCATGGGCCATGTCCTTTCGCGCGAGGCGGCGAAATACATCGCCAATGCCATGGCCTATGACGATGTGATCCGCGTTGCCGATCTGAAGACCCGCCCCGCGCGGTTTGACCGCATCCGTGGCGAGATGGCGGTCACGGGCGACCGCCTGCTGCAACTGACCGAGTTCATGCATCCCCGCGCCGAAGAGATCGTGGGAATGCTGCCCGCGGGTCTTGGTCGCCGCGTGCTGGGCAATCCGCGCTGGATGGCGCGGATCGACCGCTGGTTCGGCCATGGCCGGCGGTTGCGCAGCGATGCTCTGCCGGGGTTTCTTGCGCTGCATCTGCTGGGCGGGCTGAGGTTCTGGCGCCGCCGCACCCTGCGCCATGCCGAGGAACAGGGGCATCTCGACGCCTGGCTTGCCCGGGCACTGGCCTGTCGCGACAGCGATTATGCCCTGGCGGTGGAGGTCCTGCGATGCCGCCGGCTGATCAAGGGCTATTCCGACACCCACGCCCGTGGCAAGTCGAAATTCGACCGGGTGATGCAGGCGCTTGCCCTGGTCGAGGGGCGGCCGGATGCCGCCGACTGGGCCCGTCGCCTGCGCGAGGCCGCCCTTGCCGATGAAGAGGGCAAGGCGCTCGACGGGGCGGTCCTGACGATCCGCAGCTTTGCCCAGACGACCGGCGCGCCGGCAGAGGGCTAGCGAGGCTCGGCCGCCAGGCGCTCGGCCACCAGTTCGTTGACGATCAGCGTCGTCGGCCGCAGCAGCTTCAATGCGGCGCGGATGACTGTCAGCTTGTGCCAGCCGCCCGAGGCCAGCACGATCTGCCGCGTGCCGCGCAACGACAGCGGATCAAGCGCCATCACCCGCTCGTTCACCGGATGGTCGATGACATTGCCCTCGGCGTCGATGAAGTGGCAGAGGATGTCGCCCACCGCCCCTGCGGCCTCGAGCGAGGCGATTTCGTCGCGCGTCAGCAGGCCATATTCCGAGAATACCGAATGCGGCGTCAGGTCGCCGACCGAAACCACCGCCATGTCGATCGACTGGGCGCGGGTAAAGACCTCGGCAATGCCGGGATGGGCCATCAGCGCATCGCGCGTGCGCTTGTCGGGCGCATAGACCGGCGAGGCCAGCATATAGCATTCGGCGGAAAGCCGGTCGGCGACGCGCCAGGCGAATTCCGAGGGGTTGATGGCGCTGACCCGCGTCAGCCCGCCCAGCATGGCCAGAACCTTCACCCCGTCGGGCGCGCGCGGCACCAGGGCCGGCACGCCGGAGGTCAGCGTCTTGCCCCAACCAAGACCGATGGTCATGTTCGCCGTCACTGCCTGCGACATGAAGGCGCCGACCTCGGCGCCGATGATGGCACGCAGCTGCGCGGGGTCCTGCGGTTCCGGCACCACGATGGCGCGCGTCAGGTTCCAGCGGCTCTCGAGCATCCGCTCCAGTTCCACGCAGCGCGACAGGCGCGTTGTCACGCGGATCTGGACGGTGCCGTCCTGGCGGGCCGCCGCCAGGATGCGCAGCACGCGCGAGCGGTTCATCCCCACCAGATTGGCCACCTCGTCCTGGGTCATCCCCTCGACATAGTAGAGCCAGGCAATGCGGGTTTTCACATCGTCATTCACGTCAACCGCCGTCACAATCATCCCCCATTGGCACAGGCGTCCGCATCAACACACGGACATTTGTTGCACAATGGATGGTTATGTCAAAAGCCACAAGAGCGGGCGGTGAAAGGCATCCTCAGGCCGCGCGGATCGAACAATCCCGCATGAAGGCCAGCGTATCCTTCAGCGAGACCACGCCGGCCTGGCTGCCGAGGCCGGTTGCATTCAGTGCCGACGAGGCCTGCGCCAGCCGTACCGCATCCTGCGGCGACATGCCGTTCAGCAGCCCGGCGGCGAAACCCGCGTTGAACACGTCGCCGCAGCCGCAGGTGCAGCGCACGTCGATGGCAAAGGCCGGGATGCGAAAGCTCAGCCCGCTGCGATCGCGGTAATAGGCGCCGTCGCCGCCCAGGGTGAAGACGCAGGCGCGCGCGCCGCGATCCATGAAGAAGCCGGCCATGGCGTCCAGATCGCGCAGGCCGCTCAGGGCCTGGGCCTCCTCGACCGAGGGGATGAAGTAGTCGGTCCAGGGCAGCACGGCATCGACATCGGGCAGGTCGGCGGCAGAGCCGGCGAAGATGTCGACGGTGGTGATGCAGCCCCGTGCCTTGGCCCGGGCCATCAGCGCGGCATTGCGCGGGCCATCCATCGCATCCATCAACCCGACCCCGCCGAGATGGAAGATGCGGGTGTCGGTGACGCTGTCGAAATCGGCCTCATCCACCACGAAATGCCCGGTTGCGCCCTTCAGATGCAGCGCGGGGCGCGATCCGTCGCGCCGTGTCAGCACGATCGAGGACGAGGTGGGCACCCCCGCCAGCCGCTGCAGACCGGAGGTGTCGATCCCGAAGCTTTCCAGCCGCGACACCGCCCAATCTCCCATCATGTCGCGACCATAGCCGCCGACGGCAAGGGTCTTCAGCCCCAGCTTGGCCGCCACGATCGCCGCCGTGCCGGCCGCGCCCGAAACCGCCAGTGTCAGATCCTCGATGAATGCCGTGCCGCCGCCGGGCGGAATTTCGGACACCGGCCAGCCGAGGCAGTCGAAGGTATAGAACCCGACCGAAACGTAATCGTAGCGCATGACATCCTCCCCGTCGTCTGGTGCCATTAGATGAACTTTTGAGATAATGTCAACAACTATGTTCGGAACATCGTCGGCATGTTGGGCTGGCGACACGGGTCTGCCGCCGCCTTTATTGAGGCTCCTGACTGTTCACGGGATACCAAAGCCAACTATTTGGCGTCAACAAAGGCAATCTGAGATTTTGCATTGCGCAAACATATTATCTGTGTGACTAATGTTCATCCAGTAAGGGAGGCTCCGTTGAAGGCCGCAATTCTCCACGCCCCGAATCAGATGCAGTTTGCCACTGCCGCCGATCCCGTCATGCAATCGGGCGACCTGGTGCTGCGGGTGAAGGCTGCCACCATCTGCGGCACCGACATCCGCGTGCTGCGCGGCCGAAAGACTGCCGGCATCCGCTATCCGTCGATCATCGGGCACGAATTCTCGGGCGAGGTGGTGGCGACCGCCGGGCCGTCGCCCTTTCGTGCCGGCCAGCGCGTGGGCGTCTGCCCGGCCATTCCCTGCGGCCATTGCCCGCAATGCCTGCGCGGGCGCGAGAATCTCTGCCCCGACCTGCAGGCCATCGGCTATGAAATCGACGGCGCCTTTGCCGAATACATCCGCATCCCGGCGCGTGCGGTAGAGCTGGGAAACGTGCATCTGCTGCCCGATGCCGTCAGCCATGAAACGGCGGCGCTGGTCGAGCCGCTGGCCTGCGTGCTGAACGGCCAGAACAAGGTGGCGCTGCGTCAGGGCGACAGCGTGGCCATCCTGGGGGCCGGCCCGATCGGGACGCTGCATGTCAAGCTGGCCCGGCTGCGCGGCGCGGCGCGGGTGATCGTGTCCGAACCCAATGCAGCCCGCCGCGCGGCGGCGCTGGAGGCCGGGGCTGATGTGGTGATCGATCCAATGGCAGGCGACCTGCGCGCCGCGGTGCGGGCGGAAACCCGGCAGCAGGGTGCCGATGTCGTGATCTGCGCCATAGGCATTCCGGCCCTGGCGGCGCAGGCGGTGGGCCTTGCCGCCAAGGGCGGGCGCGTCAGCCTGTTCGCCGGCTTTTCCAAGGGCGAGACCGGCACGTTGGACGTGAACGCGATCCATTACGAGGAACTGCGGCTGACCGGCGCCTTCGGCCTGTCGCGCAGCGACTATGCCGATGCGCTGGCCATGGTGGCGGATGGGCGGATCGACCTCGCCGGGATGGTCACGCACCGCTATGGTCTTGATCAGATGGAAGCCGCGCTTGCCATGGCGGAAGGCGGAGGGGCCATGAAGGTGGCAATTGCCGATGACTGAGATCGAGGATGTCGACGTCGTCGTCCTGGGCGGCGGCATCAACGGCTGCGGCACATTCCGCGACCTCGCGCTGCAGGGCCTGCGCGTGCTGCTGCTTGAGCGTGGCGACATCTGCGAGGGCGCTTCCGCCGCCTCGTCCCGGCTGATGCACGGCGGCCTGAAATACCTGGAGACCGGCGAATTCCGCCTGGTCCGCGAATCGCTGGTGGAGCGCAACATGCTGCTGTCCACGGCGCCGCACTATGTGCAGCCGCTGGAATGCGTCGTTCCGGTCCGTTCGACCTGGGGCGGGCTTGTCGGCTCGGCGGCGCGGTTCTTCGGGCTGAAGGCGAGGCTCGACGACCGCGGCCATCTGATCACCGCACTGGGCCTTGCCCTCTATGATTTCTATGGCCGCACCCTGCGCTCGATGCCGGCGCATCGGATGATGCGGCAGGCGCGCTTGCGGCGGCTGATGCCGGATCTGGCACCCGGCATCACCGGCGCGGGGCTTTATTACGAAGGCCACATCACCCATGCCGAACGACTGGGCCTGGAGCTGGTACTGGATGCCGAGGCCGCAAATCCGCGGGCGCGGGCCGAGACCCATGTCGACCTTCTGGGCGCGACCGCCGGCATCCTGTCGTGGCGGCGTGCGGAGGGCAGGGTGCGGCAGGTGCGGCCGCGGGTTGTCGTGAATGCCGGCGGGGCGTGGATCGATGCGATAAACGGCAGGCTCGGCCTGGACAGCCGCTTGATGGGCGGCAGCCGCGGCTCGCATCTCATCGTCGACAGTCCGGAGCTTCTGGAGGCGCTGGACGGCAGGATGGTCTATTTTGGTACGCCGGATGGACGGGTGAACCTGCTGTATCCCTTTGCCGGCAGGGTGTTGATCGGCGCCACCGACATCGCCCAGGGCGACCCCGACACCGCGCGCTGCAGCGAGGAAGAGGATGCCTATCTGATCTCGGCGGTGGCCGAGGTCTTTCCGCGCATTCCCGTCCGGCGTGAGCAGATCGTCCAGCGAATCTGCGGCGTGCGCCCGTTGCCCCGTGCGGGCGGCGAGATCGGATCCGTCACGCGGGACCACTCGATCGCCACGCTGGCCCTGCCGGAAACGGCCGTGCCGGTGCATTGCCTGATCGGCGGCAAATGGACGACGTTCCGCGCCTTCTCGGAACTGGCCGCCGATCGGGTTCTGCAGGATCTGGGTGCCCCGCGCCAGGTCTCGACGACGGGCCTTGCCATCGGCGGGGGGCGTGACTTTCCCCGCGACGCCAGCGCCCGCCGGGCGCTGGCCGAAGCGCTGGCCCGCCGCGGCGGGGTGTCGGCGGATCGCGCCGATGTGGTGCTGTCGCGCTATGGCACGCGGGCGGGCGCGTATCTCGACGGGCTGGCCGGACGTGGCGAGACACCGCTGGCCAGCCTGCCCGACTTTGCCCGAGAGGAGATCGTGCATATCGCCGAAACCGAGCGGGTGGGCGGGATCGAAGATCTGCTGCGCCGGCGCACGCTGATCGCGCTGACCGGGCGCGACAGCCCCGCGGTGCGGGCAGAGATCGCGGCGATCCTCACCCTGCGCAAGACGCGGCAGACGGCATGAGCGCCCCGGATCGCCTGGCCGAGCTTGCCCCCGAAACCGAGGTGCGGCGCCGCCGGTCGGCCCGGCTGCGGCTGCGGGTGGCCTGGATGTATTATGCCGAAGACATGACCCAGGGTGCCATCGCCGAAAAGCTGGGCATCGGTCGCGTTACCGTCACCCGGCTGCTGGCCGATGCCCGGGCGCTGCATGAGGTGTCGATCCGGCTTTCGCGCGAGATCTCGGACCTGCCACGGCTGGAGGTCGGGCTGGAGCGCCGCTTCGGACTGCGCGAAGCCATTGTGGCGCCGGTCTCGGCCATCGACGCCGACCCTACCGTCGCCATCGGTGCTGCGACGGGTGCCTTCCTGTCGGGCTTCATGCAGGCCGATACCCGCATCGGTGTGGGCTGGGGGCGCACGCTGCATTCCTCGCTGGATTTTGTCGATGATGGTCAGGCGGATACGGTTGTATCGCTGCTGGGCGGGGTCTCGGCGGTGGAGCACTACAATCCCGCCGAATTCGCCTGGGCGTTTTCGCGGCTCTGCAAGGCGCGGTGCTATCTGATCGCGGCACCGGCCATCGTCGACGATGCCGATACCAAGCGCCGTCTGGTCGAACGCTGCGGCATCGGGGAATCGCTTGCGATGACCGAATCGCTTGATGCCGTGCTGCTGTCGATCGGCGGGGTGGCGGGGGACGCGGTCGCTGGTCGCCGCGATCCGATCACCGCCGCGACCCGGGCCGAGCTGGCCAGTGCCGGCGCGGTCGGCAATGTGCTGTACAATTTCTTTGATGCCGAGGGCCGGCTGGTCCGTCATCCGCTGAACGACCGGATCATGAGCGCGCCGATTCCCACGCTTTGCCGGGCGCCAGAGCGGATTCTGGCCTCGGGTGGGCCAGGCAAGGTCCCGGCGCTGCGCGGCGCCATGGCCCTGATCCGGCCAAGTGTCCTTATCACCGATGAAATGACTGCCGAGGCGCTGCTGTCGCGCTGACCGGCCGAAAGGACGGGCGATTTCCAGCCTGACCCCGCGCAACCCGGCGCGGGGCCGGGCTTTGCTACCTGGTGCGGCTGTAACAACATTATACATGAACATTTTTAGTTTGTGTTTGACAAAAGATCAGATCTGCCGCTAGATCACCGCATGCCCGCCGGCAAGGCGCCACCCGAATCTCCCGCCGCAGCCGGCCCCGGACCACAGGAGGATCTGCATGCCCATCAACGTCGCCCCCACCGGCCTTGCCCGCGATCTGCGCCAACGCGCCGCGACCGGCCGCCCCGTCCGCATCGGCCTCATCGGTTCGGGCGAGATGGGCACCGACATCGTTGCCCGCGTCGCCCATATGGAGGGGATCGAGATCGGCGCGATCTCGGAACTCAACCCCGCGGCCGCAACGAAGGCGGTCGACATCGCCTTCCGCGAACCCGGCCACGCCCGCGAGGCCGCCAGCACCGATGCGCTGAACGCCGCGATCGAGGCCGGCAAGGTCGCCATCACCTCCGATGTCGGGGCGATCCTGAACTCGGGCCTGATCGATGTGGTGGTCGACGCGACGGGTGTTCCCGCCGTCGGCGCCGAGATCGGCCTGCGCGCCATGGAGCATGGCAAGCACCTGGTCATGATGAACGTCGAGGCCGATGTCACCATCGGCGCCTATCTGAAGGCCGAGGCCGACCGGCTGGGTGTCACCTATTCGCTGGGTGCCGGCGACGAGCCCTCGTCCTGCATGGAGCTGATCGAGTTCGTTTCGGCCATGGGCCACCGCATCGTGGCGGCCGGCAAGGGCAAGAACAACCCGCTGAATGTCGATGCGACCCCCCCCGCCTATGAGGAAGAGGCGGTGCGGCGGCACATGAACGTGCGCATGCTGGTAGAGTTCGTCGATGGTTCGAAGACGATGGTGGAAATGGCGGCCATCGCCAATGCCACCGGCCTTGTGCCGGATGTGGCCGGAATGCACGGCCCCGCGGCCACGCTGGACCAGTTGAACAAGGTGCTGGTGCCCAGGGCCGACGGCGGCGTGCTGAACCGGGTGGGTGTGGTGGATTACTCCATCGGCAAGGGCGTGGCGCCCGGCGTCTTCGTCGTGGCCGAGATGGATCACCCCCGGATCTGGGAGCGCATGGAAGATCTGAAGATGGGCCAAGGCCCCTATTTCACCTTCCACCGCCCCTATCACCTGACCAGCCTTGAAGTGCCGCTGACCTGCGCGCGGGTCGTGCTCTACGGCAAGGCCGACATGGTGCCGCTGGCCAAACCCGTGGCCGAGGTCTGTGCGCTGGCCAAGCGCGACATGAAGCCGGGCGACCGGCTCGACCAGATCGGAGAGTTCTGCTACCGCGCCTGGATCATGGAAGTGGCAGAGGCGCGTACGGCCCGGGCCATCCCCTGTGGCCTTCTGGCCGGCGGCACCGTCACGGCGCCGATCCGCAAGGGCGAGTTGATCACCTACGGCAATGCCAAACCGGCCGCCGGCTCGCGGATCGCGGCATTGCGGGCGCGGCAGGACGAGCTGGTCAACGCGCTGGCGGAGGCATGAGCATGGTCGAGAACCAGAAGAACATCCCCTTCGCCTTCCGGCATTTCACGCCGGAGGCGCTGCGGCGCGCCTTGCGCAAGATGCATCTCATCCGGCTGTTCGAGGAGGGAGCCGAGGAAAGCTACATGCGCGGGCTGATCCACGGCACCATGCACCTGTCCATCGGCCAGGAGGCCAGCGCGGTCGCCAGCTGCATGGAACTGACGGATGCCGACAAGATCACCTCGACCCATCGCGGCCACGGCCATTGCATCGCCAAGGGCGCCGACGTCGGCCGCATGTTCGCAGAGTTCTTCGGCAAGGAGACCGGCTACTGCCACGGCCGCGGCGGCTCGATGCATATCGCCGACGTGAAGACCGGCAACCTTGGGGCCAATGGCATTGTCGGCGGCGGCCTGCCCATCGCGGTGGGTGCGGCGCTGACGGCCAGGCGCCTTGGCCGCGACGACGTGACGGTCTGCTTCTTCGGCGACGGCGCCAATAACGAAGGCGCCTTCCACGAGGCGCTGAACATGGCAGCGATCTGGAAGCTTCCGGTGATTTTCGTCTGCGAGAACAACCGCTACGGCATGTCGACGCCGGCGACCTACGCCACGGCGGTGAAGAACATCGCCGACCGGGCCGTGGCCTATGCGATGCCCGGCATCACCGTCGACGGCAATGACTTCTCGGCCGTGGCCGAGGCGATGCACACCGCGGTGGCCCGTGCCCGGGCCGGCGAGGGGCCAAGCCTGATCGAAAGCCTGACCTACCGCTGGCGCGGCCATTCGAAATCGGACCGCAACCGCTATCGCAGCAAGGACGAGATCGAGGACTGGATGTCGCGCGACCCGATCATGCGCTTTCGCACCGATCTGATCGCCCATGGCGTGCTGGATGCAGCCGGTGCCGAGGCCATCGAGGCCGAGGCGAAGGCCGCCGTTGCGGCGGGAATCGACTTCGCGAGGGAAAGCCCCTCGCCCGCCATCACCGATGTCACGAAATTCGTCCACGCGGAGGCAGCAGCATGAACGCGCAAACCCTTTTCCCCGAGGTGCAGCAGCGTGAGATGAGCTTTGCCGAGGCCATCCGCGATGCCATGGCCATTGCGCTCGAGCGCGATCCGACCGTCATCCTGATGGGCGAAGACATCGGCGTCTATGGTGGCGCCTTCCAGGTGACGGGCGATCTGATCGAACGTTTCGGCGCCGACCGGGTGATCGACACGCCGATTTCGGAACTGGGCGGTGCCGGCGTTGCGGTGGGTGCGGCGCTGACCGGCCTCAAGCCGATCTTCGAGTTCCAGTTTTCGGATTTTGCCGCGCTCGCCATGGAGCAGATCGTCAACCAGGCCGCCAAGCTGCGCTACATGCTGGGCGGCGAGGCGGCGGTGCCGGTGGTGTTCCGCATGCCCTCGGGCTCGGGCACTGGCGCTGCGGCGCAGCATTCGCAGTCCTTCGAGGCGTGGTTCGGCCATGTCCCGGGGCTGAAGGTCGTGCAGCCCTCGACCCCCGCCGATGCCAAGGGTCTGCTTCTGGCCGCGCTGGAGGATCCCGATCCCGTCATCATCTTCGAGCACAAGCTGCTCTACAAGATGAAAGGGCCGGTGCCGCTGGGCCATTACACCACGCCGATCGGCAAGGCGGCCGTCGTGCGCGAGGGCAGCGCCGTGACCATCGTGGCCTCGGCCATCATGGTGCATCGCGCGCTTGAGGCCGCAGCGGAACTGGCAAAGGAAGGGATCGAGGCCGAGGTGATCGACCTGCGCTCCGTCCGCCCGATCGACCGTGCGACGATCATCGCCTCGGTGCGCAAGACGGGCAAGCTGGTCTGCGTCTACGAAGGGGTGCGTACCCTGGGCGTCGGCGCCGAAATCAGTGCGCTTATCGCTGAAAGCGAGGCCTTCGACTACCTGGATGCCCCGATCCAGCGCCTGGGCGGGGCCGAGGCGCCGATCCCCTATAACCCCGATCTGGAACGCGCTGCCGTGCCGCAGACCCCCGACATCCTGTCGGTGGTGCGCCGGCTGGTGCGGGGCGAGGTCTGAGATGCCGGTCGAAGTCATCATGCCCAAGGTCGACATGGACATGGCTGCAGGGAAACTTGCGGTCTGGCATGTCGCCGAGGGCGAGGTCGTGAAGAAGGGTGCGGCGCTGTTCGACATCGAGACCGACAAGGCCGCGATGGAGGTGGAGGCCCCGGCGACCGGACGGCTGCACCATATCCTTGCAGTGCCCGGTGTCACGGTTCCGGTCGGGGCGCCGATTGCCTTCATCTATGCCGAGGGCGAGGCGGTCGGCCCCGCCCCGGCAACCGCGGCCGGGCAGCCCGCCGAAGCGGCACTGGCCGCCGCTGCACCCCCCGGCGCAGAGGTTGCGGTCGCGGCCAGCGCCGCCGTGGCGACGCCGGAGACAGAGGTGGAGGGCCTGCGTGCAACACCCGCCGCCCGCCGCCTTGCCCGCGAGGCTGCGCTGGCGCTTGAGGTGCTGTCGGGAACCGGGCCGAAAGGCCGCATCCAGCGCAGCGATGTCGAGGCCGAGATCGCTCGGCGCCGGCAGCCGCCGCTTCCCGCGGGGTCGGGCCCGGCGCCCGGTACTGTCGAGGCCCGCCCGCTGTCCCGGGTCGAACCCGTCGCCCCGGTTGACTGGGAGCCGCAGCCCGGCGGGTTGCATGTCACCACCCGCAAGGGCACCGGCACGCCGTTGCTGCTGGTCCATGGTTTTGCCGCCGATTCCTTCGGCTGGCGCCCGCTGGAAGAGGCGTTGCCGCGCGATCTGCCGCTGATCCGTATCGACCTGCCGTCGCACGGCCGGTCGCCGCTGCGCCAGATCGGTGGTTTCGCCGATCTGGCCCGTGCGCTGGTGCAGGCCTTCGACCGGCTGGGCGACGGGCCGGTCCATCTTCTGGGCCATTCGCTGGGCGGGGCATTGGCGCTGGCGCTGGCCGACATCCGGCCGCGCCGGATCCGCAGCCTGTCCTTGATCGCGCCGGCCGGTCTGGGCCCCGAGATCGACGGCGCAGCGCTGAACGGCATCGCCCGCGCCTCCTGCACCGAAAGCCTGACACCCTGGCTGAAGCGCCTGACCGCGCGGCCGGCGGGAATCAGCGATGACTTCGCCCGCGCCGCGATGCTGGGGCGGATCGATCCCGGGTTGCGGGCGGCGCAGCAGGACATGGCACGCGCGCTGTTCCCCGATGGGGTGCAGGCCTTCGACCTGACCGCCGCGGTCGAGCGGGTGGCAATGCCCGCGCTGATGGTCTGGGGCCGCGATGACCATATCCTGCCCTGGCGGCAGGCGCTGGCGGCACCGGGCGAGGTGGCGTTGCATCTGCTGAAGGGGGTTGGGCATGTGCCGCATCTGGAAGACCCCGAAACGGTGGCCGGGCTGATTGCCCGGCATCTGGCTGCCTGAGGACAGAACGCCCCGGCCATCTGGCCGGGGCGTTTGCCTTACAGATCCCTGTTGGCGGACCGGCACCGATGCTAGACTGTCGATCAGGAGATCCGCCGATGCCGAACCGCCCACCGCTGCCCCCGCCTCCGCTTGATCCCGCGCCGCTGAAGGATATGGCGCGGCTTTTGCATTTTGCCGCCCGGCAAGGTGGGCGGAGCCTGCGCCGCGGCCTGCCGCCCGGCACCCTGCCCGAACCTGCAATCCGGCTGGCCGATGCCGCCTTTGCCTCGGCCGAACGGTTGGGCAAGGAGGCGCGTCGCGGTGCCTCGGCGCTTGGCCGGGCGGTTCTGGGCGAGGACGCGCCGCCGCCGCCGCTGTCGCATCCCGAAGAGGCTGCCGCCGCCGCCCGGTTTGCCGCGGCGGCACATGACGGCCTGCGGATCGCGCTGGCGCATCTGGGTGCCGAAAGCTGCCTTGTCAGCGAGGCTGCCGCGCAATCGGCCTGGCGCCAGGCGACGCAGGACAGCGCGGGCCAAAGCGACAGCGCCACCGCGGCAGCCCTTTTCGCGGCGCTGCTTGCGGTGCAGGCCGTGCGCGAAACCGTCTGGACCGAGGGCGGACCGCAACCGGCAGGGGCGCCCCGACTGGCGGTTTTTGCCACGCTGCTTGCCATGCTGGCCGAACCCGCCGGGTTCCGCGACCTGATTCCCGCCGCAACCGATATTGCGCTGGCATTGCAGGGCGAGCTTGCGGTCGCGCAGCCGGCGGCGCTGCAAGCGATGTTCGACGAATTCCGCGCCCATGTCTGAACCCACCGAACTGCACCTGCCCGCCACATCCGAGCCGCTGCGTGTCGCCATCCGCCGGCTGCGCTGGTTCCGCGAGGCCTTTGCCCGGCAGATTGCCGAACTGTCTGCCGACACCGGGCTGACCTTCGCCATCGATGATCGGGCGCTGGCCCGGATCTTCGTCGACTGGCTGCGCGAGGTCGAGGCCCAGAAACCCGCGAATGCGGACGAGCGGCGCGCCTATTTCGATTTCGTTTCGGCACTGATGCTGCGCAACCTGTTGCGCGAGATGCCGCTGAAGGCCGGCCCCCTGCCCGCCGATGCCGATACCGGCCGTGCCGAGTTTTTCTGGCCCGAGGGTTTTGCCTGCACGCTGTTCTGCCTGAACGTCCGTGCCGCGGTGATCGAGCAGGAGTTCGATGCCGAAACCCAGCCGACGCCCGAGTTCTTCAGCCTGCGGCAATGGTGGTCCTTCCGCGAGAACGTGCGCGAGAATGCCGATGCCGCCATGGGCTTCTTCGATGTCTTCACCGGCAATAACCCGGAATGGCAGATGCCCGACAGCTTTCGTCGCCGGCTTGACCGGGCGCTTTCGGCGCCGCAGGCGCGCTCCACGCTGGGCCGCTGACGACGCAATCCGCGCGGATGGGCAAAACGAACGGCGGGCGGGATAACTCCCGCCCGCCGCATTTCCTGGATCCGGTTCGGCCTGGTTTGGCCTGGTCCGGTCGGGGCGATCAGGCCGCCCCGGGTTTCTTGCCGAAGGCCACGGCCAGAATGATGATCCCGCCGGCCACCATCATCTGCTCGCTCACATCGAGACCCATGATGATCAGCCCGTTGTTGATCGTTCCGATCAGCAGCGAACCCGCAAAGGTGCCAAGGATGGTTCCCCTGCCGCCGAACAGGCTGGTGCCGCCCAGGATCACCGCCGCGATCGCCATCAGCTCTGCCCCCTCGCCGAAGTTGAAGCGGGCGGTCTGCATCATGCCGGCATAAAGCATCCCCGCCAGCGCCGCCGCCGCCCCCGACAGCAGGAAAGCCGCGAATTTCACCCGACGGGTCTTCACCCCGGAATATTCCGCTGCCAGCCGGTTGCCGCCGGTTGCCAGGATCTCGCGGCCGAAGCCGGTGTATTTCAGGACGACATGACCAAGAAGCGCAATCGCCACCGACCAGATGAGCAGCGAGGGGATGCCGAACAGCTTACCCGAACCGAACAGCCCGTTGAACGTCTGGTTCGAGATCGAGACCGGGTTGGTATAGGTGATCCGCATGTCCAGCCCGCGGATGAACTGCATCATGCCCAGCGTGACCAGGAAGGACGGAATACCGATCACGGTGACAAAGAACCCGTTCAGGCAGCCCACCACCAGCCCAGAGCCGATGGCTGCGGCAACCGCCAGCGGCCAGGGCAGCCCGGCCTGCATCACCAGCGCGCAGACCAGCGCCGCCAGCGCCGTGGTCGAACCCACGGACAGATCAAGCTCTCCGGCCGAGATGACGAAGGTCATCGCCACGGCGATCACGGTGATCATCGCGGTGGTGCGGGCGATGTTGAACAGGTTGGTGACGGTCAGAAAGCCGCTGTCGCCGATCGTGAACCCGAAGAAGGCCAGGACGATGACGAAGAAGATGTAGACCACATAGTTCTTCCACTGGATGTCAGGCAGCGACATGGTCGGACGGCTCGATGCGGTGGCCTTGGATTGCATGGTGAAGCTCCTCCTCTGAAGCCACGTTGCGGCGGTTCATTTCCTGGGTGATGCGACCGCCGTGCAGAACCAGGATACGGTCGCTGATTGCCATCAATTCCTCGAGTTCGGATGAGATCACCAGAACAGCCATGCCACGATCGGCCATGGCCCGGACGGTCTCGACGATCTCCGACTTCGCCCCGATGTCCACGCCGATGGTGGGTTCATCGAGAACCAGCAGGCGCGGGTCGCGCGCCAGCCATTTGCCCAGCACGATCTTCTGCTGGTTGCCGCCCGACAGCAGCCGGGCCAGCTTGTCGGGGCCATCGGTCTTGATCGACAGCGCGCGGATCGTGCGCGTCACGGTCTTCAGCGCTTCGCCGTCCTGCACCAGAAAGTGGCGGGTGAACTGCGCGAGATTCGGCAGAAGCACGTTGTCGCGTACCGAATGGTCGAGGACGAGCCCCATCTTGCGCCGATCCTCGGGCACCAGCGCGATGCCGCGGGCGATGGCATCGGCCTGTCCGCGCACCGGCTGCCCATCAAACAGCACCTCGCCCGAAACCGGCATGCGCCGACCGAAGATCGTCTCCGCAATCTCGGTCCGGCCCGAGCCCATCAGCCCGGCCAGGCCCACGATCTCGCCCGGGCGGATCTCGAAGCTGACATCGGTGATCCGCGCGGCCAGCCGGAGATTGCGCACCTGCAGGACAGGCGCTGCCGCGGGGCGTTCGCCGCGGTCGTGCCATTCGAAGCTGGCGGTATTGCCCGCGCCCAGCATCGCCTCGACGATGTGGTCCACGGTCAATCCGGCGCAGGGTTCGGTCATCACCGCCTCGCCGTCGCGCATCACCGTCACCCGGTCGCAGATCGTCAGGATTTCGGCCATGCGATGCGAGATGTAGACGATCGAGATGCCGCTGGCCTTGAGTTTTGCCACCAGGCCGAACAGCGCCTCGGTCTCCGCCTCCGACAGCGACGAGGTCGGCTCGTCCATGACAAGGATGCGTGCGTTCTTCGACAGCGCCTTGGCGATCTCGACGATCTGCATGTAGCCGACGCTCAGCGTGCCGACCGGGGTTTCGGGATCGATGTCGACGCCAAGCTGGCGCAGCAGATCACGCGAGCGGCGAACCATCTCGGCATTGTTGATGAAGGGGGTTCCCGGCAGACGCGGCTCGCGCTTCAGCCAGATATTCTGTGCCACGGTCAGCGTGGGAACCAGGGAAAACTCCTGGAAGATCATCGCGATCCCGGCGCGTTCGGCGGCTGCGGTGTCGTGCAGATCGACCGGGACGCCCTCGATCGCGATCGTGCCGGCGTCTTTCGAATAAACCCCGGTCAGGATCTTCATCAAGGTCGACTTGCCGGCACCGTTGCCGCCCATCAGCGCATGCACCTCGCCGCGGCGAAGCGAAAAGGACACTCGCTTCAGGACCGGAATGCTGCCGAAGCTTTTCCGGATATCGGTCATCTGCAGAAGGTCGGGGGAAGACATGGCAGACCTCGCAAGGAAGGGGGGTGCGGCGGGAGGAGCCGCACCCGTTCGCAGATGTCAGTTCGACAGGGCTTCGGTCATCTCGACCGGCAGATCGATCCGGTAGATCGCCTTGTAGGCCTCGGGCAGGACGTCGCGCGTCACCTTCAGCGGCGGCACGACGACATAGGAGGGGGTCTCCTCGCCCAGCAGGGCCAGCGCGCCCACCGTTGCCTCGGCCACGCCCTGGTCATAGGGGCGCTGCGACGAGATGCCGGCGATGAAGCCGTCCTGCGCCATGTTCAGCGCGACGATCTGGTCGAAGTTCTCGTTGACGATCTTGAAGTCGGCCGGGCTGCGACCGGCCACGGTGGCGGCGGTCACGGCGCCCATGGCCGGGATCGACCAGCTGGCATACATGCCGTTCAGCGTCGGATAGCGGGCCAGCACGCCCTGAGCGACTTCCTGACCCTTGTTCGGATCGTTGTGCCCGGCGGCGGCCACGACGTTCAGATCGGGATATTTCGCCATGACGCGGGCGATGAAGCCTTCGTAGCGCAGGTTGGTGACGTAGAAGTCGTTGGCGAAATACATCGCTGCCACATCGCCCTTGCCGTCCAGGGCTTCGGCCAGCTCGTCAGCCAGATACATGCCGAGGGCGAGGTTGTCCGACGAGATGATAGCGGCATAGTCCTTGCCCGGCTCCATGCCGTCGACGGCCTGGTCGATGAAGACGACCTTGGTCCCGGCTTCGGAGATTGCGCGATAGGCGCTGGCGGTGGTCTGGCCGTTCAGCGGGATCGAGACCAGCAGGTCGGGCTTGAGCACCGAAATCGCGTCGAGATCGGCGATCTGCTTGGCATCGTCCCAGTTGGCGTTGGTTTCCGCGACAACCTTGATGCCCAGCTTGTCGAAGGTTTCCTTCAGGCCGATCAGCTGCTGGCTTGCCCAGTCGTCGCCCAGCCAGCCCAGCGAGATTGCTGCGGTGAAATTGCCCGCCTTCACCTTTTCGATCTGCTCGGCGGTCAGTTTCAGTTCGGAGGCGGGGAAGCCCGGTTCACCGCGCTGGCCGTCCGAGACGACGACGCCCTCGAGGCTGTCGAGCTTGGCCAGTTCCAGCGTCTTTTCGGACGGTGCCTTGTACCAGAGCGGATGCTTGATGTCGGCAGCGATCTCGGCCAGCGCCAGACCCGGCACAAAGGCGACGGACAGGGCGGCAAGGGCGAGTGTTTTCAGGTTCAGGGGCTTCATCGGGGGTTTCCTCCTTGGGGATGGGTGCGGCAAACCCTTCCCCGAAGGGAGGATTGCCATAGGTTCGGGTTTGGGTTTGGGGTTGTTGGGGTCAGCGCGCGGCGTTGGCCGCGGCCTTGCGGTCGAGCATGAATTCGCGCAGCGTGCGGGCCAGGCGTTCGGGCGCTTCCAGCGCCAGGCTGTGGCCGCATTCCTCGAACACTTCTGCACGTTCGACGCCTTCGGCGACATTCTCCATCTGGCCCTGTACCAGTTCGCCAAAGAATTCCGGCGCGCCGATGGTCAGGATGGGCAGGGTCAGGCGGGTTTTTTTCAGGTCGGCATTGATCCGGGCGTTCTTCAGCCCGGCGCGGTAGGTTTCAAGGCAGCCGCGCAGGCCACCCGGTGCCGAAAGCCGCGCGATCCATTCGTCGATCGCCTCGTTGGTGATGGCATTGGGGTTCCAGGTTTCGGCCTTGATCCAGAATTCCCAGAATTCGCGCTCACGCCCGGTGATCAGCATTTCCGGCAGATGCGGGATCCAGAAGAACGGGATGTGCCAGACCCAGACGCCGCGCAGATCGAACTGCGAACTGACGTTCGCGGGCGTGAAATTCGACCATTCCTCCAGCCCCTCGCCCGAGAGCAACATCTCTCCGAAGGACAGCGTGCGCACGCGGCTGCGTTCGGTCGCCGCCAGCGCATAGGCAAATTCCGCGCCGCGATCTTCGCCGTGCAGGTGAAAGGTCTGGTGGCCCAGATGCGTCATCAGTGCCGCCATGTCCCTGGCGTTGGTCAGGCTGTCATAGCCTTCTTCCGCCGGCGGCTTGTCGGTGTCGCCGAAGCCGCGCAGGTCGGGGGCGACCACGGTGAAATGTGGCGTCAGCAGCGGGATCAGCTTGTACCAGTAGAAATGCGTCTTCGGCGTGCCGTGCAGCAAAAGCAGCGGTTCGCCCTGGCCGGCGGTGACGTAGTGCATCCGGATGCCGTTCACGCGGGCCCGGCCGTGCTTCACCGCAGCGCCGGTATGATCGAAAATCTCGGCCATGCAGTTTCTCCTCCTCCTGCACATTTCTGTACTGAGATTACACAATGTGCAGAACATTTGTCAATATCCATCTCGCTTTGTACAGAACCAGTAACCTGCTGATTTTACTGTATTTGCGTGAGGTTTGCACTGAATCTGCGATCCTGGCATTGGTAACGACGAATCGAATCTACCCGGAAAGTTTCGATCATGTACCTTGGAACAGTAACAAATGATCAAAAGTAAAGCCCCCCGGATCGGACCGGGGGGCTCTGTGCAGGCCGTGGGATGGGATCAGGCGATTCAGGTGATATTGTAGAGCCGCCGGGCATCGGCCTGGGTGGCAATTGGCCGGCCAACTTCGCGCGCGATCTCCTGCACTTCCTGCAGAAGCTCCAGGTTCGTCGGGTTGCGGTGCGGACTGTAGCTCAGTTCGAGCCCGGTCTTCACATGACCGCCAAGCTCGATGGTGCGGCGGATCAGCGGGCGATAGTCGTAGTCGCCCTCGCCCCAGATCGAGATGAACCACGGCAGCTTGTGCTTGGCCTGGCCGATCATCTCGAGGTAGTAATACAGGCTTTCCAGCGATGGCTCCATGCCGCAGGTGCCGATGGGCTTCTCGCTTGTCAGGCCGTATTTGCCGACGAAATAGAAATCCCAGTTGGACCCTTTGGTGAACATGCCACGGTCGACATAATGCCGTGCCACGCGCAGATGGCCGGGTTCGTAGACGCCCCAGATCATGGCGATGTCGCGGGCACGGCAGAACTTTACCTGCCGGGCGACCTGCCCCAGATCCCAGCCATAGGCGCGACCCACGGCATTGCCCTCGGCATCCTCGTCGATGACGAACTGGTCGATGCCGGTATCGACCACGGCCACCTGCACATTGGCGTATTTGTTCAGCAGGTCGACATGTTCCAGCCCGCAGTCCTCGGGACCGACCAGGTTGTTGTTGCAGGTCGTGGGATACCAGATCATGTCCGGGCGCGCCTTCAGGATGCGGTCCCAGGCCAGCATGTAATCGTCGAAGGCCGCCTTGCCCAGCAGGTCGAAGTTGGTGTTGTGGACATGGATCGCCGTCGCACCCGCATCCCAGCAACGAACTGCATCCTCGACCACCTCGTCATAGGTGACGGGGGTGTTGGGATTCATCGCCTTGGTGCGCACCCCGTTCTGGTGCGATTCGATCATCACCGGCTCGTCCCACTGGGGTTTCATCTCGGCGAAGCGGTCAAGTGATGTGGCCATTTCGATTCTCCTCTCTCTTAAAGGCGCCGGCCGTCCCGCCGTCCGCCGCTGTTCGCTCCGCCCGCCGGGGACGGATCATTTCACGATCCCGTGGCGCGCACGGCTCATGGTGGCTGCAACAGCCACGATCAGCACGACGCCGTAGACGATGCTCTGGGCCTGCGGGTTTACCCCCACCGCCGCCGATCCGACCGGGATCAGCGCCACGAACATCGCACCGAACACCACGTTCAGCGGATTGCAGACGCCGCCGGTGATTGCAGTGCCACCGACCAGCGCCGCGGCGATCGATGGCACGAGCAGGTCGCTGCCCAGCCCGATGGACGATGCCGCACCGCTGATCGAGATCACGCAAAGCCCCGCCAGCCCGGCAAAGAAGCCCGAAAGCCCGAAAGCCAGAACCTTCAGCGCATTCACCGGCTGTCCGGACAGGCCGGCGGCGCGTTCGTTGAAGCCGATGGCCATCAATCCCTGCCCCGGCACTGTAAAGCGCAGGAACGCCCAGAGCGCGGCGGCCAGCACGACCGCAATCCAGAAGGCTACCGGCAGCGTCAGGATCTGCACCGTGAACAGCCAGCCCACCACATCCATGTTGTCCATGACATAGACGACGTTCGATCCGGTCACGACCAGAGAGGCCGCCTGCATCACCCCAAGGGTGCCCAGCGTCAGCGCGAATGAGGGGATCTGGGTGTAGACCAGCACCAGCCCGTTCGCCACGCCGATCAGCGTGACGACGATGAGGCAGAAGACCGGCGCCGCGGCACCAAGCGGGCCCAGCGTCAGTGCCGCCAGGATCGATGCGAAAAGCGCAATGGCGGCGTTCGACAGGTCGATGGAACCGATGCAGAGCACGACGCATTGCCCCAGGGCCACCAGCAGGATCGGCGTTGCCTGTTGGGCAATGATCGAGGGTCCGCCGCCACCCAGGAATTCCGGTACGGCGACCGAGATCAGCGCCAGAAGGATTGCGAAGATGGCCAGCGGCCCCAGTGCCTGGCGCAGTTCGTCGGGACGAGAAAGCAGTTTCATACCATCTTCTCCAGCAGATCCAGCGTGGTGGGGTCGTCGGTGGTCCGGTCGAAACGCGCGCTGATCTCGCCGTCGCGCATGACAAGGATCTCATGGCCAAGGTCGAGCGCCTCCTCCAGCGTGTCGGCCAGAAGAAGGACGCCGGCACCTTCGGCGGCGGCAGCACGGATGCAGGCGTTCACCGTGGCGCCCGCCCCGGGATCGAGGCCGCGCAGCGGATGGTCGAGGATCAGAACCCTGGGCTTTAGCCGCAACCATTTGGCCAGAACCACTTTCTGCTGGTTTCCGCCCGAGAAGCGCGCCAGGTCCTGCCCGGGCAGATTCGGCCGGATGTCGAGCCGGCCGAACCATTCCTCGGCCAGCGCGCGGCGGCCGGCGGGCGACAGAAGCCAGCTTCGGCCCTGCGGCACCATCGTCAGGTTGCGCGCGGCCGACAGCCCGCCCACCGCGCTTTCCACCCCCCGCTCGGCGGGCAGATAGGCCAGGCCGGCGCGGATCGCGCGGCGTGGCGACCATTGCACCACGTCGCGGCCTGCAACTTCAAGCCGGCCGCCATCCAGCGGCTCGGCGCCGAACAGGGCGCGGACCAGAGCCTCGCGCCCGGCGCCGAAGGTTCCGACGATGGCGGTGATCCGCCCGGGATGGACATCGAGGCAAATGTCGTGGAAGGCGCCGGCGCGTGTCAGCCCCTCGGCCCGCAGGACTGGCGTGCCGGTCACGGGCGGCACGGCTTCGCGCGTGCGGGCGTGGCGGTCCTTGCCGATCATCAGGCGGAACAGATCGGCCTCGGTCACGCCGTCGACCGGGCGGTCGGCTACCAGCTCGCCATGGCGCATCACCACGATGCGGGTGCAGATCCGCAGCACCTCTTCCAGGCGGTGCGACACGAAGATCACCGATCCGATCGCGCGCAGCCGGGCGATCTCATGCTCCAGCACCGCAGTCTCGGCCTCTTCCAGCACCGAGGTCGGCTCGTCGAGGATGACCAGGGGCGCCCCGCCCTGCCGCTCGGCCGTCCGGCAGGCGACATGAATGGTGCGCGCGATTTCGACCATCTGGCGCTCGGCAAAGCCGAGGTCGCCGACGATGGTCGCAGGCGAGACGGTGCTGCCGATCCGTGCCAGCACCTCGGCGGCCTCGCGATGCAATGCGCGCCAGCGGTAAATGCCACCGCGGGTCGAGGCAGACCCTTTGCGGCCGGCCCCCATGACGATGTTCTCGGCCACCGACAGGTTGGTGAACAGCGACTGTTCCTGATGCACGATGCCAAGGCCGTGTTCGGTTGCGTCCTGCGGACCCTTCAGCCGCACCGGCCGGCCGTTCAACTCGAACGTGCCGGCATCGGGCTGGTGAACTCCGGTCAGCAGCTTCAGCAGCGTCGATTTGCCGGCGCCATTCTCGCCGATCAGGCCGATCACCTCGTGCCGGCCGACGGTCAGCGTCAACGGCTTCACCGCCGCCACGGGTCCGAAGCTTTTGGCAAGGCCCGACAACCGCAGGATGGGGGCGGTCCCGTCCCGTCCTGCATCGAGCTGGATCGGGGCCTGTCTGGGAATGCCGGTCTGGATCATTTGAACACCCGCAATCTTGCGCGCTGCGACCAGCCGGCGGCGATCACCGCGGCGACGAGGACGACGCCCGAGACCCCCGACTGGATGGATGGATCGACGCCGACAAGGATCAGGCCGTTGTAGAGGGTGGACAGGATCAGAACGCCCGTCACGGTGCGCAGCGCGCCGCCACGGCCGCCACCCAGCGGCGTGCCGCCGATCACGATGGCGGCCAGCGTCAGAAACAGCATGCCCACGCCCACCGTGGCCGAGCCGGCGCCAAGGGCCAGGCTGCCCATCACCCCTGCCAATGCGCTGCAGGCGCCGGCAAAGGCGAAGATCGCCACGACAAAGCCGGCCACGGGGATCCCGGTCATGCGGGCCACGGATTCGTTGTTGCCGATGGCATAGGCATAGCGGCCAAGGCGGGTGTAGCGCTCGATCAGCCAGCCCAGCCCGACGACGACCAGTGCCAGCACAAAGCTGTTCGGCAGGCCGAGCGGCGTTGCCGTGGGCCAGGCCACTGCAGCCTCATTGCCAAGAAACGGGATCATCTCATAGCCGAACAGGACTGCGGCAATGCCCAGGCCGACATACCACATCCCCAGCGACACGATGAACGACGGCACCTTGGCCAACGCATGGATCGCCCCGGTGGTGCCGCCCAGAACCGCGCCGACCGCCAGGGCTGCCGGATAGGCCAGCCAGCCGATATCGGCCGTTTCGCGGCTGTTGGCCGACAACAGGACAAAGGCCATGCCCGCCGCACCCATCACCCCCTCGACCGACAGGTCGATCCGGCCAGTCAGCACCACAAGGCTGGCGCCGACACCGATCACGATCGGGATCGCGGCATTGTTCAGGATGGTGTTCAGATTGGTCAGCGTCGGAAACGCATGCGGATTCAGCACCGAAAAGATCGCGACCAGCGCCAGCAGGATCGCCAGTTCCGCCAGCCCTGCCCGCGCCGCCAGGCCACGCCGGCGTGCAGCCCCCCCGCTGCCGGTTTCTGAAAGGCTTGTCATCGCGCCACTCCTTCTCAGCCTCGGGGGCCGCCGCCCGGCCATGGGCGGCGGCAGGTTTCAGGGCGGCTCAGCCGTTCGGCAGTTCTACCTTGCCGCCAACCAGGTCCATGAACGGATCGGCGACCAGCCGGTCGAGCCAGGTCGGGTCGATACCGCCGTTCTCCTGGAACTTCGCTGCGTTCTCTGGGGTCACGCAGTCGATGGCATATTGGCCATGACGCTGATCGGCCGTCAACGTCGCGACGTCAAGCTCGCCCACCGCGGCCTTGTAGGCGATCAGCATGCCGGTTGCCGCGGCCTTGTAGCCGCGATGGAAGGACGACGCGGCCACCACATTGCCATCGGGCTGGGCGACCATCAGGTCGACCACCGGCGGATAGGCCCCTTCGCCCGAGAATTTCACCTCGCCGATCATCCCCGCCTTCTTGATCGCCTCGTAGGCGCCCAGCATCATCGCGTCGTCGGCGGTCCAGACACCGTCGATCTCGTCACCATATTTGGCGACCAGTTGCTGCGTGGTCTTCAGCGCAATGGCCTGGTCCCAGTTCGCCGGCTGTTCGTCCAGCAGCGTGATGTCGGGATAGTCCTTGATCACCTCTTTCAGGCCGGCCACGCGTTCCTGGCTGACGGTGCTGTCCAGAACCCCCGGTAGCGCGATGATGCCACCCTTGCCGCCCATCGCCTCGACCAGCGCCTTGGCGCCACATTCGCCGGCGGTCACGCCGTTGTAGGTGCCGAAGGCGACGAAATGGTCGCCGACATCGGCCGGTTCCATGTTCGGGGGCATGTTCCACCACACCACCATGTAGCCGCCGTTCTGCTTGATCGTATTGGCGATGGCCGGCACGTCAGAGGCTGCAAGCGGGTTCGTCACCAGGACGATCTTCTTGCCCTTGGCCGCGAGAGCCTGAATCCCCGCGATCTGGGTTTGCGAGCTGCCGTTCGACTGCACGATCTCGACCGGCAGGCCCAGTTTCTCGCCAAGCGCCTTCGATCCTTCGATCCAGGAGGCCATATAGGGGTTGGTGGCGTTGATCACCGTGGTGACGAGAATTATGTCCGACTTGTCATAGGTCTGCTGCGAGGTCTCGGCCGCGGCGGGCAGGCCGTAGAAAACCGGGCCAAGGGTTGCCAGGGTCAGCGCGGTTGCGGCAAGGCTGGTGCGCACAGTCGATGTGAAGCGATGATGCATGGATTCTCCTCCGAAGGCAGCGCGTGAACATATGTTACGATGCTTTTAATGTTGTGCACTGACATTTGTTCGAATGTCAATGGAAATGTGCGGCACCCGGCGGGAATGGCCGGCCGACCCTGCCTGTCGCATCCTGCGTGATATGCGCCGGTGCCGCGCCTGTGTCACCGCGCCAGTCGGGCGCGCCCTGGCGCGCTGGGTGCCGCATGACCTGTCACGCGGGAGGCATATCCGTGATCGGAGACGGATCCTGCCCCCGGCGCTGCGCAGCGACAGGATCCAGCATTGGAGGTTGGAGGGATGTGGCGCGATCACGCTCCGGCGCGCCCGGAACCGGGGCTACGGCCAAGACCGCGCGGCAGAGATCACGGGGCAGAGCGCAGCCCCGCGGTGCAACGATGGCAGGCTGCCGCTCGCAGGAGGCAGCCTTGCCGGCGCCAGCCGCCATGATCAGCCCCCCCGGGGGGACCGGCAGTCTGCATCGCGCCGCATTGCCGGGGCATGCGGCGCGTCGGGGCGATCCGCCTACAGCCGGTAGAGCCGCCGGGCATTGCCTTGGCCGATGGCGGCCTGATCCGCGGGCGAAAGCCCGGCCAGCAGCGCCCGCGACATCGCAATCCAGTCCGTCAGCCCAGACCCCAGCAGCACGACCGGCCAGTCCGATCCCCAGACCACGCGGGCCGGGCCGAAACTTGCCAGAACATGTTCGACCCAGGGCTTCAGCACCTCGACACTGGCGGTCCCCGGCGCACAATAGGCGCTGATCCCCGACAGCTTCACCTGCATATGCGGCAGCGCGGCCAGGCGGGTGATCGCGCGCGCCCAGTCGTCGAAGGCGCCACCGGCAATATCGGGCACGCCGCAATGATCCAGCACCAGCGGCTGGTCGTCGCAGGCCCGCGCCAGTTCCTCGGCAATCGACAATTGCCGGGCCGCAAAGCACAGGTCGAAGGCCAGCCCGCGCTGCCCGATCTTGCGCAGGTTGGTGCGGAAGGTGTCGGTCTGCGACAGGTCGTCGGGCACCACATGCAGGACACGGCGGAAGCCGTTCACCCCCAGATCGGTGCATTCGTCCAGCCAGGAGGCGAAACCTGCGTCGGTTTCGGGCCGACAAGAGGCAATCAGGCCAAGAAGGCCCGCCTCACCCACCCGGGTGGCGACATGACGGGCCTCGGCCTGATAGTCGGCCTCGTCGACGGCACATTCCATGAAAAGGGTGCCAAGAATGCCGAGGTCCTTCGTCTCTGCCCGGTAGGCTTCGGGTGTGAAATCGCCCTCGGCCAGCGCGGGGATGCCGGCGGTCCAGCCGTAGCCGAAGCGGTTCCGCCAGATCAGATGCTGATGCGTGTCGATGAAGTCCATGTCGTCCCCCTATGCGTCGGCGATCACATCCTGGCGTTGGCGGCCAAGCCCCTCGATCCCCAGTTCCACCACCTCGCCCGGCTTCAGATAGCGCGGTGGCTTCATCCCCAGGCCCACCCCCGGCGGCGTTCCCGTCGAAATCACGTCGCCCGGGTGCAGCGTCATGAACTGCGACAGATAGCTGACCAGATACCGCACGCCGTAGACCATGGTCCGGGTCGAGCCGTCCTGCATCGTCTGGCCGTCGACCTTCAGCCACATCTTCAGCTGCTGCGGATCGGGGATTTCATCGCGCGTCACCAGCCAGGGGCCGATCTGGCCGAAGTTGTCGCAACTCTTGCCCTTGGTCCATTGGCCGGCCCGTTCGGTCTGGAAGGCGCGTTCGCTGACGTCATTCGTGACCGCATAGCCGGCCACATGGTCCATCGCAGCCTCTTGCGCGACATATTTGGCCGTCTTGCCGATGATGACGGCCAGTTCCACCTCCCAGTCGGTCTTTTCGCTGCTGCGGGGGATCACGATGGGATCGTTCGGACCGCAGATGGCCGAGGTCGCCTTCATGAAGATCACCGGCTCGGGCGGCACGGCCATGCCGCTTTCGGCGGCATGATCGGCGTAGTTCAGGCCGATGCAGATGAACTTTCCGGTGCCGGCAATGCAGGGCCCAAGCCGTGTCGCCGGGTCGACGACCGGCAACGCGCTGGCATCAAGGCCGCGCAGCATGGCAAGCCCGGCATCGGACAGGACCGCACCGGCAATGTCGGGAACCAACCCGGTCAGATCGCGGATCGTGCCGTCGCCGGCCAGAAGGCCGGGCCGTTCCTGACCGCGCGGCCCGTGACGCAATAGCTTCATCGCGGCCCCCTTTCAGACGTTCGACCAGCCGCCGTCGATCACATGCGCGACCCCCGTCGTATAGGCGCTTTCGTCCGAGGCGAGATAGACGACCAGCGCCGCGATTTCATCGGCCTTGCCGATGCGGCCGATGGGCTGGCGGGCAATGAAGGCCTTTTTTGCGGCCTCGTAATCGCCAGTGGCCCTCAGCCGCTCTTCCAGCGAGGGGCTTTCCACCGTGCCCGGGCAGATCGCATTGGCGCGGATGCCCTTGGCGATGAAATCGGCCGCGATGGACTTGGTCAGGCCGATCACCCCCGCCTTGGTTGCGCCATAGACAAAGCGATTCGGCGCCGCGATCACCGATGAGGCAACCGAAGCCATGTTGATGATCGACCCGCCGCCGCCCTCGATCATCGCCGGCAGGAAGGTCCGGCACATGCGGTACATGGCCGTCATGTTCAGGTCGAGGCTGAAGGCCCATTGATCTTCGTCGCAATCGAGGATGGTGCCGTTGGCCACGAAACCCGCACAGTTGAACAGCACGTCCAGGGCGCCGGCCTCGGCTGCGGCAGCTTCGATCGCGGCCTTGTCGCGCACGTTCAGCAGCCGGGGTGTGATCGACGGGTGTTCGGCCGCCAGCGCGGCAAGACCTGCCTCGCTGATGTCGGTGGCGATCACCACAGCCCCTTCGCGCGCCATCGCCAGCGCCGAGGCGCGGCCGATCCCCTGACCCGCCGCCGTTACCAGACAGCGCTTTCCTTGCAGTCGTCCCATGTGCTTTTCCTTCATGCGGGCAGGCAGGCCGGCCCGATCGGCTCGAATGATTTGTAGGTCAGGAGGAATTCGGCATGGCCCATCGCTTCCGAAGCGGTCTGCTGCCCGGCCGCGACCCCCAGAACCAGATCATAGATCTCCTGCCCGATCTGATCCACGCTGCTTTCGCCCAGGATGATGCGCCCGGCATTCACATCCATGTCGGCCGAAAGGCGGGCGTACATCTCGGGATTGGCGGCAATCTTGATCACCGGCGCCAGTGCAGAGCCGACGACCGAACCGCGCCCCGTGACAAACAGCGTCAGATGCGCGCCGGAGGCCATCATCTCGACGATCTCGGCATTGTCGCTGATGTTCGGGAAACCGAACCGGACCTCGCCATCGGGCACCACATCCATGAGATAGAGCCCGCCCCTGGGCGGCAGGTCGCCCGGCTTGATCAGGCCTGAGATTCGGGATTGCCCGGATTTGGCATAGGCGCCAAGCGACTTTTCCTCGATCGTCGTCAGCCCGCCATCGGCATTGCCGGCGGCAAAACTGCCAAAACCCAGCGTGGCATAATAGCGTGCCGCCTTGGCCACCGCTGCGCGCAGCTCATCGGCCAGTTCGGGGGTGGCCGCGCGATCGGCCATGATTTCCTCGCAGCCGATCAACTCGCCGGTTTCCTCGAAAATGCAGGCCGCCCCGGCCGCGACAAGCCGGTCGAAGGCCCGTCCCGCCGCCGGGTTGCCCGAGATGCCGCTGGTGCCATCCGACCCGCCGCAGACGGTACCGACCACCAGTTCCGACACATCCATCGCCACCCGCTGCGCCCTGGACAGGTCCTGCAGCCGGTCGGCGATCCAGGTCTGTCCCTTGCCGATCGTCGCGGCCGTGCCGCCCTCGCGCTGGATCACCAGCGTCTCGACCGGGCGGCCGCTGTCGCGGATCACGCTTTCCAGGCGAAAGCGGTTGAAGCTTTCGCAGCCGAGCGAGACCAGAAGCACCGCCCCAACATTGGGATGGGTGCAAAGCCGCTCCATCATCGCCTGGGCATAATCGTTCGGATAGCATCCGGGAAAGCCGATCACATGCGCCTGGTCGCGATTGGGCCAGGCGATTTCGCGCGCAACGTGATGGGCGCATTCCACCAGATAGGCGACGGCGACGCGGTTGCGGATGCCCTTCCTGCCGTCGGCACGAAGATAGCCGGTCAGTGATGTCATGTCTTTCCCACCTCGCTCGCCGCCTCATAGGCGACGCGCGCCTCTTCCAGCGTATGGGTTGCGGTATAGTTGCTGCGGACGTTGTGCGTATGGACATGCGCACCCTGCGCAATATCCGTGGTCGCGGTGCCGATGACCGCACCGTATTTGACAATGGCCTCGCCCGCGGGGATCAGCCTGCGGGCCAGCTTGTGCCCCATGCTGATCGCCGCCGTCAGCGGCAGGACCAGCCCTTCGACAAGGATCGGTTCGCCCTCGGCAATGGCGGCACGCGCGACCAGAACGTTGTCATCGGGCGAAAGCAGCAGCAGGCGGTCGTCAGTCCGGCTCATAGCACCTCCAGCGTGTCGTTCTCGATCAGGTCGCGGTCGAGCGGGATGCCGAGACCGGGGCCGTCGGGCATTCGTGCGATCCCGTCGCTGATCGGCAGCGGTGCGGTCAGGCCGAAGGCGAAACGATCCAGCGGCCACAACAGTTCGAGATAGCGAGAGCTTCCGATGGCGCCGTTCAGGTGCAGGTTCACCAGATCCAGCGGCTGGAAGATCGTGGCATGCAGTTCGAAGGGCGCATGGAAGGCCTCGGCCAGCCGCGCCGTCTTCAGCGTGCCGGTGATCCCGCCCGACCAGGACGGATCGGCGCGCACCCCATCGACCACCCGGCTTGCCAGGCATTCCGCCACCGACCAGGGATGCTTTGGCAGCACCTCGGTCCCGATCACCGGAATGTCGAGGATGCGGGTCAGCTCGCGCAGCGCGCCGAAGGATTCGTCGGGCAGCGGTTCCTCCAGCCACAGATAGCCCAGCCGTTCCAGTTCGCGCCCCAGCCGCACCGCCTCGTCCAGCGTATAGGGGGCAACCGGGTCGGACATCAGCGGGAAATCGGGACCGACCGCCTCGCGCACGGCCCGGTGGATTTCGATGTCTTCGGCCAGCGACTTGCCGGGCGGATGAACCTTGTAGGCCCTGAGGCCCGACCCTTTCACCGCCCGCGCCTCGGCCATATAGGCCGCCACGTCCGGCAGGACCAGCGACGAGGCATAGACCGGCACGGTGTCCCGCGCGCCGCCGATATAGCGCCACAGGGGCTGACCCGCCGCTTCGGCGGCAAGGATCCACAGGCAGCAATCGACCGGGCCATAGCTGTAGATCGGCAGGTGGTGCCACCAGCGGTCGGCCACCCGCCAGTCGGCCCAGGCCGCCTCGCGGTCAAGCACATGGCGGCCGAGAAAGAACGGCCGCAGCGAGGCTGCCACCAGATGCCCCGCGCCAAGGGCCGAACGGCCGGCAAAGCCGAACATCGACGCCTCGCGCCCGCAATCGGTCCGCACGGTATAGACGAGGTAATCGAGTCCCGCCCGCTCCTGCCCGTCGCGCAGGGTGCCGCCGGCGATAGCGGCGCCGGCGTGGCGGCAGGCCCGGATCTCAAGGCTGGAAATCCGCATGGTTCAGTACCTTCCCCAGGTCAGACGGGCGCCTTGCCGATCCATCGTTTCCGGGATGGCGCCGTGGACCCTGATCGCGGCGTTCATGGCCAGACCGCCTTCGGCCCGGAGGCGGGCGTCGTGGCCGGCCGGCCCGCGAGCCGGCACTTCCGCCACGGTTCGGGCGGGGTGTCAGTCATGATGAAACACCTCTTCCATCATCGCCCACCATTCCCCTTCCTTGCGCGTGGCCAAGGGCTCCTGGCAGGGCATGCAGACCGACCACCATTCCTGGGTCCGCGGATCCGCCGCCATCTTTGCGGCATCGGCGGCAAAATCGCTGCCGGTATATTCCCAGTAGCCGAACAGCAGATTCTCCGGACGCTTCAGGAAGATCGAGTAATTGGTGATGTTGCAGTCGCTGATCTTGGCCAGAACATCCGGCCAGACCGCCGCATGCAGCCGCTTGTACGCCTCGATCTTGTCGGGCTTGAGGGCGATCACCATTCCCATGCGTTCCATTGGCCTCCCCTTCTCTTTTGCAGATTCAGATTCGGTGTTCCGACAGGCTGCCGGGCACCACCTGCCGGGCAATGGCATCTTCGTCCCAGCCGATCCCCAGCCCCGCCGTATCCGGCGGATGGGCCAGCCCGTTGCGGATATCGAGCCGGGTCTCGGTGATCGGGTCCAACTGCGGGATGTATTCCAGCATCCAGGAGTTCGGAATGGCGCAGACCAGGCTGACATGCAGCTCCATCAGGAAATGCGGGCAGACGGCAAGGTTCATCGCCTCGGCCATATGCGCCACCTTCAGCCAGGGCGTGATGCCGCCGACACGACCCACGTCGACCTGCACAATGGAGCAGGCGCGGGCCTGCATGTAATCGGCGAACTGGCCGGGCGAATACAGGCTTTCGCCCACCGCGATCGGCACGTCAGAACGTTCCGCCAGCCGCGCATGCCCGGTCAGGTCGTCGGCCGGCATCGGTTCTTCGAACCAGGTGATGCCGACATCGGCCAGCATCCGGGCGCGCAGCAGTGCTTCGTGATAATGGAAGGCCTGATTGGCATCGACCATCAGGCGGAAATCGTCGCCCACTGTCGCCCGCACCGCGGCCAGCCGCGCCCGATCCTCGGCCAGATGCGGCTTGCCTACCTTGACCTTCGATCCGGCAAAGCCCTGGGCCTTGACCGCCTGGGCATCCTCGACCAATGCCGCGGTGTCGATATGCAGCCAGCCACCTTCGGTGGAATAAAGCGGGATCGCGGGCTTGGCACCACCGGCCATGCGCCACAGCGGCAGCCCGGCGCGGCGGCAGCGCAGATCCCAGAGGGCGGTGTCGACGGCGGCAAGCGCGATGGAGGTGATCGCCCCTACCGCCGTCGCATGGGTCGCGAACAGGAGGTCGCGCCAGATCGACTCGATCTCCTCTGCCTCGCGCCCGATCAGGCGCGGTACCAGGGTGTCGCGCAGCAGGCTGATCACCGCCGGGCCGCCGGTGCCGATGGTATAGCTGTAGCCGGTGCCGGTAGCGCCCTCGGCATCGGTGATCCGGACCATCGGCGTTTCCTGTGCGACGAAGGACTGGATTGCATCGGTCCGCTTCACCAGCGGCACCAGAGTGACCATCCGGATTTCGACATGTTCGATGCGGGCCATCAGTCTTCTCGCACCGAACGGCCGGTTTCGGCATCGAAGAGATGCGCCCGGTCCAGCGCCATGCGGAAGGAAAGCCGCTCGCCCGGCTGGACGAGGCGCGGACCATAGAGTTTCGCCTGCACCTCCTGCCCCGCAAGTCGGGTGTAGATCAGGCTTTCCATGCCAAGGGGTTCGGCCAGTTCCACCTCCATCTCGACCTCGGCGCCCGGGCCATCCTGGCTCAGGCCGTGACCGACCGGGCTGATGTCGTCGGGGCGGATTCCAAGCGTGACCCGCCGCCCTTCATGCACGCGGTCCGACAGGCGGTCGGGGATCGGCACGGCAGTGCCGTCGGCCAGCCGGACGGCGCCGCCCGAGATCGTGGCAGGCAGGAGGTTCATTGGCGGGCTGCCGATGAAGGTGGCCACAAAGGTCGTGCGCGGATGATTGAACACGTCCATCGGGCTGCCGACCTGCTCGATCCGCCCGTCGCGCATGACGACGATGCGATCGGCCAGCGTCATCGCCTCGACCTGATCATGAGTGACATAGACCACGGTCGTGCGCACCTTCTGGTGCAGCTTCTTGATCTCGGCCCGCATCTGGCCGCGAAGTTTCGCATCAAGGTTCGACAGCGGTTCGTCGAACAGGAACACGTCGGGCCGGCGCACGATCGCGCGACCCATGGCGACGCGCTGGCGCTGCCCGCCTGACAGTTCGGCGGGCGTCCGGTCCAGCAGCGGGGTCAGGCCCAGAATTTCGGCGGCCTCGTCGACCCGCTTCACGATGCTTGCTGTGGCCTCGCCGGCGATCTTCAAGCCGAAGCCCAGATTTTCCCGCACGTTCATATGCGGATAGAGCGCATAGTTCTGGAACACCATCGAGATGTTGCGCTTGCGCGGCGGCAGGTCGTTCACCACCCGGTCGCCGATTTTCACAAGGCCGCCGGAAATGTCCTCCAGCCCGGCGATCATCCGCAGCGTGGTCGACTTGCCGCAGCCCGAAGGGCCGACCAGCACCACGAATTCCTCATGCGCGATCTGCAGGTCGATACCGTGGACGACATCCAGCCCACCGTATTTCTTGACGACCTTGTCCAGCGTGATCTCAGCCATGTCTTATCCTTTCACGCCGCCGAAGGTCAGGCCGGCGATCAGATGTTTCTGCACGAGGAAGGTCAGGATCAGTGCGGGGACGATGATGATCACCGCCATGGCACACATGCCTGCCCAGTCGATGGTGAACTGCGCCGTGAAATCCAGCAGGCCCACGGGCAGGGTTTTCGAGGTGGTGGAGCGCGTAAGCTGGCTGGCCAGGGCAAATTCGTTCCACGAGGTCAGGAAGGCGAAGACGCCGGCCGCCGCGATTCCCGACCGCGCCAGCGGGAACTCGATCTTCCAATAGGCCTGCCAGCGGGTGCAGCCATCCACCTGTGCCGCCTCGGACAGCGACAGCGGGATCTGGCGGAAGAAGCCGTCGATCAGCCAGATGGTGAAGGGCACGTTCAGGCTGACATAGACGATGATCAGCCCCAGCTTGGTGTCGATGATGCCCATCTTGCTCCAGATGATGAAGACCGGCAGCGACAGCGCGATCCCCGGCACGGCGCGAAACAGCATCAGGCCGAGGAAGATCCCGCCCTTGCCGCGAAAACGGTAGCGGGCAAAGGCATAGCCCCCCGCCATGCCGATCATCAGCGCAATGGCGGTCGAGGTCAGCGCGATGATCAGCGAGTTCATGAAATAGCTGCCGACCGGGATCGCCACCTGATCGGTGCCAAGGCCGAAGATCTTGCGGAAATTGTCGAATGTCGGATTTTGCGGAATCCAGACCGGCGGTTTCGCCAGAATCTCGGCATTGGGGCGAAAGGCCGACAGCACGACCCACAACCCCGGCACGCACATCACCACCATCAGCAGGAAGGTCAGCGCGGTCAGCCCCGCGCGCTTCAGCGCCTTGGACCGCTGGCTTTCGACAGTTGCGGTCATTGCGCACCCCCCATGTAGCGACGGGCTGCTACAAGCTTGCGGTAGAAATACCAGGTGAAGAGGATCGACAGGATGGTCGAGACATAGGCCATCGCATTGGCCAGCCCCATCCGGGAATTGTCGTAACCGACGCGGGCGATCAGCGTCCACAGCAGCTCGGTCCGGCCGGCGGGGCCGCCATCCGTCATCACCGTGACGATGTCATAGGCGCGTGCCACATCCAGCGACCGGATCGCCATGGCGATATAGGCGAAGGGCATCAGAAAGGGCAGCGTGATATGGCGAAAGGTCTGCCAGGCATTGCAGCCATCGACCTTGGCGGCCTCAAGCGGATCGCGCGGCATGGCGAAAAGCCCGGCCAGCAGCAGGATCGCGAAGACCGAGGTCGACATCCACACTTCGGCGAAGGCAATCGAGAAGAAGGCCAGCTTGCCGTCGACCAGCCAGGCGATCGCGCCGTCCGACAGGCCCAGCGACTGCAGCGCGTTGTTCACGATGCCGATGTTGTCGTTGAACATGAACTTGAACTGGAAGCCGACAAGAATGGGCGAGAACATCATGGGAAACATCATGATGGTGCGCAGCGTCCGCTGCCCCCAGGTGATCCGGTTGATCAGGAGCGCAATGCCAAGGCCAAGCAGGAACTCGACGTTCAGCACCACGGTCAGAAACAGCACCGTCCGCCCGAAGGCCACCCAGAAATCGTAATCCTGCAGGATGCGGCTGTAGTTCCGCAGGCCGACCCAGTCGTAAAGACTGTCGGGCCTGACCAGACGATAGCCGGTGAAGCTGGTGTAGAGCGAGAAGATCAGCGGAAAGGCCACGACCAGGGCCATGATCGCCAGCGCCGGAAGCAGCAAAAGATAGGGAATGGCGCTTTCGCGCCGCCAGAACGGCATGGCGGAACCTCTCATGGTCCTGAAAGCTGCGGGCGGGGCGGCATGGCGGCCCCGCCCGGATGGTCACGCGGCGATCACTGGATGTAGCCGGCGTCTTCCATGATGACCTTGGCCTTGGCGGCGGCATCGTCCAGCGCGGCCTGCGGTTCCATCTCGCCCAGGATACCCTTCTGCAGGTTCGGCCAGATCACGTTCGACACTTCGATCCACGGCTCGATCAGCGGCGGCGTAAAGGCGTCTTCCGCCATCGACTGGCCGTAGACGTCGAAGACCTCGACCATGAACGGGTTGCCCGCGGCCTCGAACTCCGCCTTGATGTCGGTCCAGACCTTGGTGCGCGTGGGCAGCAGGCCCTGGCGCGCCTCGATCATCTGGTTGTCGTGGTCGGTCAGGAAGGTGATGAACGACACGGCCGCGGCCTGATTGTCGCAGGTCGTGGTGATCGAGAAGGTATGGCTTCCCGCCCAGCCCGAACGCTTGCCGCCATCGCCCTTGGGTGCGCGGGTCAGACCCACATTGCCCGCGACCTTGGAATTGGCCGGATCGTTGAAGAACGCCGCCCAGCCCGCCCAGTCAAGATCAAGCGCAACGGTGCCCGAGGCAAAGCCCATGCCGGTATCGTCCCAGAGATAGTTCAGCGAACCGGCCGGGACGGCCTTGGAATCATAAAGTTCCTTGAACCACATCAGCGATTTCAGACCCTCGGGCGAGTTGAAGGTCGGGTTCCAGTTTTCGTCGAACAGCGCGCCGCCGTTCGCCACCAGCATCTCGTAGAAGCGGCCGGTGATCGCCTCGTCCTTGCCGACGAACTGGGTGCCGAAGAAATCGGGCGCCTTGGCGAAGAAGATGGCCTGGTCCTTGAATTGGTCGAACGTGTCGGGCGGCGCCAGATCGTAGCCGAACTTGGCCTTGAAGGCGTCCTTGTTGGCCTGATCCTCATAGAGCGATTTCTGGTAGAACAGGTTCGAGACGTCGGAATGCCGCGGCAACTGCACCAGCGCGTCGTTGACGGTGGCATTCTTCAGCGACAGCGCGTCGAATTCGGCCAGGACCTCGGGCTTCATCACGCCGTTCAGGTCGATGTAGATATCGCCGTACTGCGGTGCAAAGGAGGTGTGGTTCGAGGCGACGCAATAGTCGATCGTGCCTGCCGCGATGTCCTGCTTGATTTCCTTGTCCAGCTCGAAATGGTTCTTGCGGCTGACGATATCGACCTTGGCGCCGGTGGCCGCCTCCCATTTCGGAATCTCGGCATAGAGCTTTTCATACTGCGCCCCGCCGATCAGCTTGACGCGCAGGGTATAGCCGCCGAAATCCCCCCAGGTTTCGTCGGCGTTCGCCAGGCCTGCGACGGCGACAAGGGCCGTCCCGAGCGCGAGTGTCGTTATCGTCCGCATGTTCTTCCTCCCGATATGACGCATTTGCGCCGATTGCTTCACGGCACCCTGTTGCGGGTGACGTGCCGTTCCGGCCGGGTCAGCCCGAAAGGCCGAACTCCCGGATGATCCTGTCGCGGTCGGCGCCCAGATCCGGCGCCGCGCGGTCGTGACAAAGGGCCGTGCCATCGATCCGGATCGGCCCCCGCAGCGTGTCTAGCGTGCGGCCCCCGGCGCCGGTGATGCGCTGCACCATGCCAAGGCGGTGGAATGCCTCGGTCTGAAACAGCGCCGGCCAGTCCAGGACTTCGGCGCACCAGATGTCGGCGGGTTGCAGGATCGCCAGCCACTGCGTCGTGGTCCGCAGTGCGACGGCCTCGGCGATCCGCGCCTTGATCGCATCGCGTGCCGTCATCGCCGCGGCCGCATCGTCGTAGTAGGGTTCGAGCCCGCCAATCGCCATCAGCGCTGCCAGCCGCTCCAGCGAGGGCGTCATCGCCAGCGCCAGCCAGCCGTCCGCCGTGCGATAAATGCCGTAGGGTGCACCCAGATAGGCATGCGCGCCGTTCACCGCCGAACGGACCGGCGCCCGGTTGCCGTCGTTCAGGTAGGTCGTCAGCACCTCGAACTGGAAATCGAGCAGCGCCTCGATCAACGAGGTCTCGACCTTGCCACCCGTGCCTGTCCGCGCCTTGCGGACCAATGCGGCGAGAATACCCTGCGCCAGGGCATTGCCCGCCATCATGTCGGCCACGGCAAGGCCCATCGGCATCGGCGGATCGTCGCGGCTGCCGGTGAGCCAGAGAAGACCCGAGCGGGATTGCGCCAGCAGATCCTGGCCCGGCAGATCGACCCAGGGCCCTTCTTCGCCATAACCCGAGATCGAGCCATAGACGACGCCCGGGTTCAGCGCGCGCACCGCCTCGTAGCCGAAGCCCTGCCGCTCGATCACGCCGGGGCGGAAATTCTGCATCACCACATCCGCGCGGGCAACCAGTTGCGACAGCATCCCGCGGTCCGCGGGGTCGCGCAGATCGGCGGTAAAGCTTTCCTTGTTGCGGTTGATGGCGTGGAACAGGCTGTTGGTGCCGCCGATGTCGGTATCCGACAGATAGAGCGTGCGGCACAGATCGCCCATTCCGGGCCGTTCGATCTTGATGACGCGGGCGCCCAGATCGGCCAGCCGCAGGGCGCAGAGCGGGCCGGAGAGGAACTGGCTGAAGTCGACGACAAGGATGCCGTCCAGCGGCAGCGTCATGTCCGGCTCTCCCGATAGGCGGCATCCAGGGCATCAAGCGTGGCATCCGGGCTGGCCCTGCCCGTCAGGCAGCGATGGACGATGCCGCCGGCCTGATCCTGAAACGCCATGTAGCCGTCATAGCGCGGCCGCAGCCAGGCGCTGTCCAGCGTGCGGCGGGTGTTGCGAAAGAAGTTGCGCGTCATGGCGTTGCAGGCATCGTCCTCCCAGGCCGCGGCATGGCCCGGCTGGCCGCCGCTCGCGGTGAAAAGCCCGCGCTGGCACTCGGCCCCCGCGATCCAGAAGGCATAGTCCACCGCCACCCCGGGATGTTGCGTGAAGGCCGAGATGGCGATGCCCGTCCCCCCCAGAACCGTGCCCGAAGGATCGCTGCGCAGGACGCCTGGCGCATCGTGAAAAGTCAGCGGATAGGCGCAGAACCCCGCCCGCGAATAGTTGGTATAGCCATAGCCGAAGGGCGAGTAATGCGGTCCGTCGGCCATCCGGCCCATCCATTCATAGATGCCGATCGGATCCAGTGTCAGGCAGCGCGCATTCATCAGCGCGACGATTTCGCGCATCAGATCCAGCACATGCGCGGCCTGGTGCCGCTCCATCAGCCGGTCGGGCGCCGCGGCCACCGCATAGCCGAGGTTTCGTGCCAGACCGAAGAACGTCATCAGCGCATTGATCGGGATCAGGGCAAAGCCGACACGGCCCTGCCGCGCCAGCGTCAGAACCTCGCTCCAGACTGCTGGCGGCGCGTCAAGCCGGTCGGGCCGCATGGCGGCCACCGGCGTGGCCGTGTCGATCGCCAGCGCCCATTGCCGCCCGGCAAATTCATAGGACGGATGCGACAGCCCCACCGACCCGGCCGCCAATGCCGCCATTTCACCATCGCGCAACCCGTCGAGCGGCAGCAGATTGCCCTGCCGCGCCACCTCGCCCACATGCGGATGGTCGATCACCATCAGGTCGTAGGTCTCGGCCATCTCGGAAATCGGCCGGTCGGCAAAGGCCTGCAGCGACCGCCGCTCCCAGGTGATGGTGACGCCGGGGTGCGCCCTGGCATAGGCCTCTGATGTGGCAACCATCGGGTCATAGCCGCGGGGGTGATCCCAGGTCATGCCGCGCAGGATCGTGTCAGCCATGGGCCTTCTCCTTTGCAGCCTTGCGGACCGCCGCTTCCTCGGCAAAGGCGGACGGGTCGCGGTAAAGCGCTGTCAGCAGGTGCTCGGCATAAAGCACCTGCTCGCCGGGTGCCTTGAAGACGGAATAGCTGACGCGCAGCTTGCCCATCTTTTCGTTGTGCACCTCTTTCGAGAGGTTCTCGCGGATCGTGTAGATCGTGTCGCCGATGAAGACCGGCTTGATGAAGCGCAGCCGGTCATAGCCATAGCTGAACGAGTTCAGGCAATTGGTCGCCGCAAGCCCAAGGCCCAGCGAAAAGACGAAGGCGCCGGCCACCAGGCGGCGGCCGAAGGTGCCCTCCTCGCGGGCGAAAAGCTCGTCGCTGACATAGGGGTGGTGATCCATCACCAGGCTGTTGAACAGCATCGATTCGCCTTCCGAGATCGTCCGGCGGATCGAGCGGATGCGGTCGCCCACGGCAAAATCCTCGAAATACCAGTCTTCGGCATTCCAGACGGGAATGGCGGCATGGTCCGCCGGTAAACCGGGCAGACCCCGAGCGTGAATCCCGATCTGCGCCATTCTCCCCCCTGCCGCTGTCGTGAGTCTTCTTCGCTTGACGCTACTGCAGATTTTTCATTTGTCAAAATCTTTTTTATGAAAGAAAATGCATGGGGGAGGATCACATGGAACAGGAACAATTCTACGAGGACTATCTGGTCGGCGCGCAGCGGCAGACACTGGGCCGTACCATCACCGAGGCCGATATCGTGTTTCACGCCGGCCATTCGGGCGATTTCTTCCCGCATCACATGGATGCCGAGTTCTGCAAGGGTCAGCCGTTCGAGCGGCGCATCGCGCATGGCACGATGACCTTTGCCATCGGCATCGGCTTGACCGCCACCGTGATCAACCCGCGTGCCATGACCTATGGCTATGAACGGCTGCGCTTCCCCACCCCGGTCTTTGCCGGCGATACAATCCGCACCACCGTCTCCATCGGGCGCAAGGCCGATGATCCCAAGCGCCCGCGGTACGGGCAGGTTGTGGAGATCTGCGAGACGAAGAACCAGGAGGGCAAGACCGTCATGTATTGCGAACATATCCTTCTGGTCGAAAAGCGTGAGGCAGCGACATGATCGAAGACTTTCTGCAGGATTGGCCCGCACCCACGGCGCCGCGGCCCATCGTGGTGATCGGTGCCGGCGGCATCGTGCGTGACGCGCATCTTCCGGCCTATGCCCGGGCAGGGCTGGCCGTAGCCGCGGTCGCCGAAATCGACGCCGGGCGCCGCGCTGCCATTGCGCAGGATTTCGCCATCCCGCAAACCCATGCGACCGTGGCCGAAGCGGTGGCCGCCCATGGCACTGCGGTGGTCTACGATGTGGCGGTGCCGCCTTCGGCCATTGCGCCGATCCTGCGCGACCTGCCCGACGGCGCCGCCGTCCTGATCCAGAAGCCGATGGGCAGCGACCTTGCAGGCGCGCGCGAGATCCGCGCGATCTGCCGCGAAAAGGCACTGCAGGCTGCGGTGAACTTCCAGTTGCGGTTTTCGCCGATGATGATGGTGGCGCGGCAGGCAGTCGAAGCCGGGCTGATTGGCGACCCGCTGGAGATCGAGGTCCATCTCAACATCTTCACGCCCTGGACGCTGTTCCCCTTCCTCCTGCCGATGAAGCGGGTCGAGATACTCGTCCATTCCATCCATTACCTCGATTCCATCCGCGCCATCTTCGGTACGCCGAAGGCCGCTTTCGCCCGGTCTATGGCCGATCCGCGCGCCCCGGGCTTCGCCCAGACCCGCACCACGGCGCTGCTGGACTGGGGTGATCAGCGTCGTGGGGTGATGAGCATCAACCACAACCACCAGGGCGGACGGAAATTCCAGTCCGCCTGGTTCCGCATCGAGGGCACCGAAGGCGCGATGATGGTGAAGCTCGGCGTCGATTTCGACTATCCGCGCGGCGAGGCGGACGAGCTGTGGTTCTGCCCGAACGGCGGCGACTGGCGCCAGGTGCCGCTGACCGGAAGCTGGTTCATCGAGGCCTTCATGGGCCCGATGCGCAACCTGCAGCGTTTTGCCAGCGGCGAGGACGGCAGCCTGTTCTCGGGCGTCGAGGATGCATTCCAGACCATGGCCCTGGTCGAAGCCTGCTTTGTTGCGATGGATGTGCCGGCAGTGCCGCTGGATCTGGCCTGACGGCAGGCTCTGGTCGCGCAGGTTCTAGTCGCGCACGGCGACGCCGCCGCCCAGGCTGCGCGTCAGCTTGCCGGCAATCTCGATCGCCTGCAGGCAGCAATCAGCCAGGGTGACGGTCTCGCCGAAGCGCTCGATATGCGGCACGGTCAGGGCGGCAACCGCTTGGCCGGTGTGGTCGATGATCGGGACCGAAATGTTGATCACGCCCTTGATGACGAAGCTGTCCACGACCTCATGGCCGCGGTGGCGGATCTCGGCCAGGTCGGTGCGCAGCCGCCCCTCCTCGACACCCGCCGGCAGCGGCACCCGGCGCAGCATCTCGGCCAGCCCGGCCTCGTCCTGATAGGCCATCATCACCCGGCCCGACGAGGCCCGCCACAGGTCCACCCGCGTCCCCAGCCGTACCGACATCACATGCCGCGCCGGCGAATCCACCTGCCCCACGATCAGCACCGCATCGTCCGAGATCACCCCCAGGTGCACCGACTGGTTGATCCGGTGCGCCAGATCACGCATCAGCGGCGCCGCACTGACGGTCAGGCGGCGGATCAGCGGCGTGCGATGCGCCAGCTCGAACATCAGCGTGGTCAGCACATATTTTTCCGACCCCGGATCCTGGGCGATGTATCCGCGCTGCTGCAGCACCACCAGCATGCGGAAGATCTCGGAAACCGACCGGCCCAGATCGCGTGCGATCTCGCTGAGAGACAGGCCGGCATCGGCCGAACACAGCCGCTCCAGAATATCGAGGCCTTTTTCCAGCGCTGGCGCGGTGTATTTCTGCGGTTTCGCTTCGGTCATGGGGCCTTTTGTCCGGAACGGCGGATGCGCCTGTGATCTGCTACATTAGGATCCGGCCTGCCCGTATTCAATGCAGCGCAAGATCCTGTCCCTGCACCCCCGGGGGCGCCGGACAGGTCGCGGCTGCCGAAAGTCGCTTGACACTGCACCGTGTCAATTATAATCATATAAATGATTAATCCTTGCAGGGATCTTGCTCTGCACTGCTTGGGGAAGCTGGTCGTTGCCAAAGCCGTCATCAGGATTCGACTTTGCCCGGTTGCTGCGGGCAGGCGACCACGTCATGTGGCCGCAGGGTCCCGGCGAGCCGGTCGGACTGACGGCTGCATTGTTCGCGGCCTGCCCGGGTTTGCCCGATTTCACGGCGGTCGTCGGGATGACCACGACCCGCACTCTTTTGGCAGCGCAGGCGGGGAATCCGTCGTTTCTTTGCCTCAATGGTGCGGGCGGGGCGCAGCGGGCCGTCGCGATGAGCGGGTCGCGGGTTATTCCGGCCCATGTGTCCGCCATTCCCGGATTGCTCCGCCAGCGCCGGATTCCCGTGGACCTCGCGCTTGTCCGGGTGCGGCCAACGCCGACACCGGGCGTCTGGTCTCTTGGCGTGATGGTTGATTTCGTCCACGAGATTGTCGAGGCAGCGCGGGTGGTGGTGGCGGAAATCGACGAACGCATGCCGCTGACGCGGGATGACGCCCTGATCGATGGCGCGAGGCTCGCGCATTTCACCACCGCGGACGGCGCGCAGCCGTTCCTGCCCGATCCTGTCCCGTCGGACATCGATGCCACCATCGCCCGCCACGTCGCGGCAACGGTCCCCGACCGTGCGACGCTTCAGTTCGGTGTGGGCGGACTGCCCGTCGCCGTCTGTTCGGCGCTGCGGCATCACCGGGATCTGGGGTTGCACAGCGGTGTCATTCCGGATGCCGCGGTTGACCTGATCGAATGCGGTGCGGTCAGCAATGCCTGCAAAGGTGTGGATGCCGGCCTCACGGTGACGGGCGGGCTGTTCGGTACAGAACGGCTGAACCGATTTGCCCATGACAATCCCCAACTTGTCATGCGCCGGGCCGCCTATACGCATGCCGCCAGAACGCTTGCCGGGATCGAGCGGCTCTTTTCCATCAACAGCGCGGTCGAGATCGACCTGTCCGGCCAGGTCAACTCGGAAATGGCCGGCGGGCGTTATGTGGGCGCCGTGGGCGGTCAGGTCGACTTTGTGCGCGGTGCACGGCTTTCTCCGGGAGGAAGGTCGATCATTGCGCTATCCTCCATGACGCCCGATGGCAGGCATTCGAAGATCGTGGCCAGCCTCGACGGTCGTCCGGTCACGACGGCGCGGTCCGATGTGGATCTGGTCGTGACGGAATATGGCGTTGCGGATCTGTGGGGGCTGGATCTCCCTGCCCGCGCCAAAGCGCTGATCGGCATCGCCCATCCCGATGTCCGTGAAAATCTGGCGCGCGATTTCGTGCGGCGGCCGGCGCAGCAAACATGATCCACGGAGTTTCGATATGTCCGATCAACTGATCGTGGAATGGCCCCGCGACCGGGTCTGCGTCCTGCGGCTGAACCGCCCCGATGCGTTCAACGCGCTGAGCCGGGCGCTGACGGAGGCGTTGCGCGCCGCGGTCCGCGGGCTTTCGGCAACGTCCGCGCAGGTGATGATCCTGGCCGGAACCGGCCGCGGCTTCTGCGCCGGCGCGGATCTGAAGGAGCGCCTGATCATGACCGATGCCGAGAAATTCGCGCATAACCGGGCCATAAGTGCCCTGGCCGACGACATCGCGGCGCTGCCCATGGCAACGGTCGCCGCGATCAACGGCATCGCGATGGGCGGCGGGATGGAGATTTCGCTGGCCTGCGACCTGCGTTTTGCGGCAAATGGCGTCAGGCTGGGTCTTACCGAGGCACGGGTCGGGGCGATCCCCGGGGCGGGCGGTTCGCAACGTCTTCCTCGGCTGATCGGCACATCGCGCGCCCTTGAGCTCATGTACAGCGGCGAACCGATCGCGGCCGAACATGCCCAGGCCTGGGGCCTGGTCAATGACGTGGTGCCGGCCGAAGCCTTGATGGAACGGGCGCTGTCCTTTGCGGCCATCGTTTCGACTAGATCGCGCCGGGCCGGCGCCTTGCTGAAGGACGCGGTCTATCGCGGCATCGACCGTCCCCTCTCCGAGGGGCTGGCGATCGAGGCCGAGGCCGTTGCCGAAATCCTGCATTCGGACGACTACAAGGAAGGACTTGCCGCATTCTCGGAGCGGCGCCAGCCGGTTTTCGGCCGATGATCCGCCGGCCCCCACTGCGCAGCGGAACCCCCAACCGGAAAGGGATGCGATGAAAGAGAACGCGATCCGATCATTGCTGTTCGTGCCCGGCGACAACGAAAAGCTTATCGTCAAGGCCTTGGCGTCCGAGGCTGACGCCGTCATCGTCGATCTCGAGGATGCGGTCTCGCCCGACCACAAGCCGCGGGCACGCCAGATCTGCCGCGAGGTACTTGGTGCGCGCCACTGCAACGGCAAGCCGGTGTTCGTCCGGGTGAACGGTTTCGACACAGACCATACCGCGCGGGATCTTGCTGCTGTGATGGGTGGGTTTCCCTCGGGCATCGTCTTGCCGAAATGCGAACATGCCGATGACATCGGTCGGCTTTCACACGGTCTGGAGGTGCTGGAGGCGCGCGATGGTGCCGAGATCGGCCGCACCCGGATTGTCACTGTTGCCACCGAGACCGCATTGGCAACCCTGCAGTTGAGTGGCCCGCGCGTCGATCCGACAGGCCGGCTGTGGGGCATGTTGTGGGGTGGTGAGGATCTGTCGGCAAGCCTGGGCGCACAAAGCAACCGCGATGAACACGGCGCCTACACCTTTCCCTATCAATATGCGCGGTCGCAGTGCCTTTTCGCCGCCAATGCGCTTGGGGTGGTTGCCATCGATGCCGTCTATCCCGATTTCCGGGATTTGACGGGGCTGGCCGACGAGACGCGCCTGGCCCTGCGCGACGGTTTTGGTGCCAAGGCGGCCATTCACCCGGCGCAGATCGCCGTCATCAACCAGATCCTGACCCCGACCGCCGATCAACTCGACTGGGCAAACGAAGTCATGTTGCTGCTTCAGGACCGCGGTGTTGCGCGCATGGATGGCAAGATGGTCGACCTGGCGCACAAACGGGTGGCCCAGAGAATGCTGGCCCGCGCGGCGGCGCTGCGCTGAAATGGCCGCCCCCGTAGCAGAAGGTGAAGATCGCGAGGGCTGGCTGCCGCATCGGGACGATACCTTTGTTGGCCGGCTGGGCATGGTTCTGCAACGCCAGAGGAACGGCCTGACCGAACTCGCATTGCAAACCACGGCAGACCACAGGAACCTTAGCGGCATCGTGCATGGCGGGGTCATCATGACGTTGCTGGACCGGACGGTGGGCGTCAACTGCCGGGCGGCCAGTATGGGAGAGCCGATGGCTACGGCCAGTCTTACCGTGAATTTCCTTCAACGGGTCCGCGTCGGCGAACGGATAGAGTTCCGCTGCCACCTGCGCAGGAAGGGCCGGAAGACCTGGTTCGCGGATGCCGAAGCCTGGGTCGACGACCGCCTTGTCGCCACCGCGACCGGACTCTGGCTGAAGCTTGGCTGACCAGTCGGATCGGCCGGATCTGCGCTTCGGCAAAGCAGTCCCGACGTTCGGGCGATGCGGCGGGATCGGGGGTGCAGGCCGGATAAATCACGACGGGCCTGCATCGGCACAATTGACAGATTGATATAGATCATTATGCTTAAATAGATCGATACCTGCGATGCAATGGGTGCAGCAGAAATCGAAGGAGGATGCCAGGTGGCTTCGGGCGGCAAAACGGTTCACGGCGATGCGCAAGTGGATTTTTCGGAAGAGTTCGCCCATTTCGCGGCGGGGCTGCAGGTCTCTGGGTTGGCGCCCGCCGTGGTCGATGCGGCCCGGACGAATATCTTCGATACGATGGCCTGTGCCACCGGCGGATATTCAGCAAATGGCGTCCAGGACATGATCGGGCTGGTGGCGGATTGGGGTGGCAAGCCCGAAGCCACCGTCTGGTGCACCGACCTCCGTGTCCCGGCGCCCATGGCGGCCTGGGTCAACGGGATGATGGCGCATGCCCGTGACTTCGACGATACGCTCGATGCGGCAACCCTGCATGCCGGGGTCTCGGTTGTTCCTGCGGCGGTGGCGGCCGCCGAGGCGATGCCCGAAGCCACCGGCGAGGACCTGATCGCAGGCGTTGCGGCCGGGCTTGAACTGATCTCGCGGCTGGGCCTTGCCACCACAGTCGGCATCATCGAGAGCGGCTATATGTACACTTCATTGTTCGGGCATTTTGCCGCCACGGCCGCCGCGGCCCGGGTGATGCGGCTCAGCGCTGAACAGATGCGCAACGCACTTGGCATCGCCTACAGCCAGGCGGCGGGCAACCATCAGGTGACGCGGGATGCCGCGCTGACCAAACGGATCCAGCCCGGATTTGCAGCGAAGACCGGGCTGATCTCGGTCGCGATGAGCAAGCTGGGCATTCGCGGTGCGCAGCAAACCTTCGAAGGCGTGGACGGCCTGTTCCGCACCTATCTGCAAAACCGCTATGACCCCCAGCGGCTGCGGGCTGGGCTGGGCACGCATTTCGAGTTCGCGGCGCTCAGCTACAAGCCTTATCCCTGCTGCCGGTTCAACCACCCCGCCATCGATGCCGTCCTTGAGTTGCGCAAGGATCTTGGGGGCGACCTGTCGCATATCCGGGCGATCCGGGTGGGCGTGAACAAGCAGTCCTACGAAGCGGTCTGTACCCCGATCGACATGCGTCGCGCGCCGCAGACCATCGTCCAGGCCCAGTTCTCGATCCCCTATACGGTGGCCACCGCGCTGGTCACTGGCGGCGTGGGGTTGAACGACCTCGCCGATACCGCCCTGTCGCGCCCCGAGGTCCTGGCCCTTGCCGCCAGGACGGATTGCCGGATCGTGCCCGAAATCGAGGCCGAATGGCGCCGGGCAGTTTCCCCCGCCCTGGTTGAGATCGACACCGACACCGGAACCCTTTCGCGCCGGGTGGATCATCCGCGGGGCAACCCGGCGAATCCGATGACCCGCGCGGATTTCGACGCCAAGATGGCAAACTGCCTGACCGCAAGCGCGCTGGACTGGCCGCCGGACACCGTCGAGAGGTTCCGTGCCGCGGTGGAGGCGCTGCCATCGGCCTCGCGCGGCGCCGACATATTGCAGGCCCTTGCTCGCTAGGTTTCGCACGCTGCCAACCGGCGCCCGCCCGTGATCGGACCGTAGGCGCGCCGAACATGCCTCTTCATCGGGAGACTTCCATGGACTTCGAACTCAGCCAGGAACAGAAGGCGATGGTCGCGACCGTGCGCGCGGTTGCGCAGGACCGGATCAAGCCCCGGGCGATGAAATTCCTCGACGGCACCTTTCCCTGGGAAAACCTCAAGGACCTGGCCGGGATCGGCATCACCGGAATGGCCGTACCCGAGGAATACGGCGGGTTGGGGCTGAGCGTTCTCGATACCGCGCTGGTCGTCGAGGAGGTGGCAAAGGTCTGCTACACCACGGCCATGGCGTTGATGCCGCAACTGGGGGTGCAGACGCGCATCCTGTCGCAATATGCGCCCGAGGAAATGAAGCGCCGCATCTTCGATGGCGTGGTCAGGGGCGAATACGTGCTTGCCGTCTGCATGACCGAACCCCATGCCGGCACCGATATTCCCAACCTGCGCACCAACACCGAGATCAGGGGCGACCGCGCGGTGATCAACGGCGTCAAGACCTTGATCTCCAAGGTCGACGAGGCGCAGCTTTTCGTCGTGTTCACGCGGGTGGGCAAGGTTCCCGGCCGGGAGGGCATCGGCTGCGTCCTTGTCGACCGGGATACCCCCGGAATGCTGCGGACGGGGCGCTATCATACCATGGGCGGGGAATATCTGTTCGAATTGACCTTCGAGAACGTCGAAGTTCCGCTGGAAAACCTGGTGATCAAGGAAGACGGGCTGAAAAAGCTGATGAATGCGTTCAACACGCAGCGCTGCCTCAATCCGTCGATTTCGCTGGGTCTGGCGGAAGGCGCCTTCGAGGAGGCGGTGAAATACGCGCGCGACCGCACCGCCTTCAACCGGCGGATCGGCGATTTCCAGGGCATGCGCTGGAAACTGGCGGAAATGTACCGCGACATCGAGGTGGGTCGCTCGATCCTGTACCGTGCGGCTGCATCGGCAAACCCCTATCCAGATCCGCAACTGGCCGCGCTGGCCAAGATGTACTGCAACGAGATGGCAATCCGCGTCACCTCCGAGGCGATTCAGGTCCATGGCGGTTATGGGTTCACCGACGAATTCCCGGTGTCACGGTTTTACCGCGGCGCGCGTTACGGCACGCTCGGCGGCGGCACGACGGAAACGCTCAAGGATCTGGTCGGCAAGAAGGTCATGGCCGATTTCCCGGCCGACGGGTTTCTCGGAATGGGGCTATTCTGACCCAGTGCCACCAGACGCGGCAGGCAACGACTGGCTGGCGGCACCCTTCGTGTCCAACACCTTCGGGGTAGTCCTGTTTCGGTCGCGTGCCGCGCGCGAGTCGACAGGGTCGGGCTGCGTGCTGGGCGACGGGGTTCTGCTGATCGGCCATCCCGGGGTGGGGTAGCGGCGTTGTGCGATCCGGCGGCTGTCGTGCTGCTGCTGCGCTTGGACCAACCGCTGGGCGAGCCCCCGGGCCCCGGGCACTGCACCCGGGGCCACGCCTGCCGCTGGATCTGGTTCCGGCAACGACGGGAACGGAGTCCGAGGTGACGCCGGTTGCCATTCTGATCGTCAGGGACCGGAAAATGCACGCCTGTCCTCGGTCGGGCTTCTGCCGACCTTGCCTTGGTGGACGGCAATCTGACGCTGAGGCTGCCGCCCGTCCGTCACCGTGGCGACCGGGGTGGGCGCGGGCGCGGCAGCCGCCGGGCGGGCTATTGCGCGGCTTCGCGCAGCTTGATCGTACGGTCGAGCCAGCCGATCTCCATCTTGGGGACCGACGATAGCAGCAGGTCGGTGTAGTCGTCGAACGGCGGTGTCAGCACATCGCCCTTGGCACCATATCGCACCACCCGGCCGCGGTGCATGACGGCAACCTTGTCGGCAATGGCCTGCACGGTCGCCAGATCATGCGTGATGAAAAGATACGCCATTCGCGCTTCGGCCTGCAGCTTCAACAGCAGCTTCAGGATGCCGTCTGCAACCAGGGGATCAAGCGCGGATGTCACCTCGTCGCAGATGATCACCTTCGGTTTGGCCGCAAGCGCGCGGGCAATGCAGACGCGCTGCTTCTGACCGCCTGAAAGCTCTGCCGGAAAACGCTTGCCGAAATCGCTGCCTAGCTCGATCTGGTCCAGAAGTTCGGCGACGCGGTGCGATTTTTCGGCACCCTTCATGCCGAAGTAGAACTGCAGGGGACGCCCGATGATCGTGTCGACGGTGTGGCGCGGATTCATTGCGGTATCGGCCATCTGGTAGATCATCTGGACTTCGCGCAGATCCCGCCGGCTGCGGCCAGCCAGCGCGCGGGACAGGGTACGGCCGTCAAACCACACCTGCCCGCTTTTTGGCGGAAGAAGGCCGGTGATCACCCGGGCGAGCGTGGATTTCCCCGATCCGCTTTCGCCGACGATCGCCAGGGTCTGCCCTGCCGCCACGTCCATGCTGACATCGGTCAGGACGTCCGATTGCGTGCCCCGGTAGCGAGCGGATACCGCGTCGATCCGGACGATGGCGGGCTCGGGCGGTTTCTCGACATGGTTCAGTGCGCGCACGCTGACCAGCGCCCGGGTATACGGTTCCCGTGGATGGTTGATGATCTGGTCGCAGGTTCCATGCTCCACCATGCGACCATGCCGCAAAACCATGATCTCGTCGGAAATCTGGGCCACCACGGCCAAGTCATGGGTGATGTACAGCGCCGCGACATGGCTGTCGCGAATGGCGTCCTTGATGGCGCGCAGGACGCCGATTTGGGTTGTCACGTCCAGCGCGGTTGTGGGTTCGTCGAAGACCACGAGGTCCGGGCCGGGACACAGCGCCATCGCGGTCATCGCCCGCTGCAGCTGGCCGCCCGAGACCTGGTGCGGATAGCGGTTGCCAAAGGTTTCGGGGTCCGGCAGCCCGAGTTTGCGGAACAATCCGATGGCATGGTCCTCGGCCTGGCGACGGTTCATGTAGCGGTGGGACACCGAGGTTTCGATCACCTGATCCATCAGGCGGCGGGCTGGGTTGAAGGACGCTGCCGCGGATTGCGAGACATAGGTCACTTCGCGGCCCCGCAACGCCCGCAGTTCGGCAGGCGATGCCAGTCGGATCTCCCGGCCGTTCACCTGGATTTCACCGCCGGTCAGGCGCGCGCCGCCCCGGCCGTAAGACATCGCCGAGAGGCCGATTGTGGATTTGCCGGCCCCGGATTCTCCGATCAGGCCCAACACCCTGCCGCGCTGCAGTTTCAGATCGACGCCATGGACCAGGGTGACGTCCCGCGGTCGCGCTCCCGGCGGATAGGAGGTGGCTTCAATGACAAGACCGCTGATATCGAGGACAAGACTGTCAGGCACCGCGGCCCCCTTTCAGGCTGGTGGTGCGGGTAAGCACCCAGTCAGCGACCAGGTTCACCGAAATCGCCAGGATCGCGATCGTGGCCGCAGGCACCAGCGCCGCCACCTCGCCATAGATGAGACCGTCCTTGTTTTCCTTCACCATCCCGCCCCAGTCGGCCAGCGGAGGCTGCACGCCAAGACCCAGGAACGACAGGGTCGAGATGAAGAGAACGGCATAGATGAAGCGCAACCCGAACTCGGCCACAAGCGGCGTCAGGGCATTGGGCAGGATTTCGCGAAAGATCACCCAGGACTGGCCTTCGCCACGCAGCCGCGCAGCCTCGACATAATCCATCACCGCGACATCCATCGCGACCGCGCGCGAAAGCCGGAACACCCGGGTCGAATCCAGCACGCCCATGACGACGATCAGGACAGAAAGGCTCAACGGCAGGATCGAAAGCAGCACCAGCGCGACGATCAATGTCGGGACCGACATCATGATATCGACGATCCGGCTCAGCACCTGATCGACCCAGCCACCGCGCACGACGGCGAAGAATCCAAGGAAGGATCCCATGCCGAAGGACAGCAGCGACGATCCCAATGCAACAAGCATGGTGATCTGGCCGCCATAGATCAGGCGCGACAGGATATCGCGGCCGATCATGTCCGTTCCCAGCAAATGCGCCGGCGAGGGATCTTCCCAGACCTTCCCCATCGCCGAATCATAGGGATAGGGTGCGACAAGCGGGGCGAACACGGCCAGGCAGACGAAACCCGCCGTCACGGCAAGCCCAAGGACGGCGGAAGGCGGAACTCTCATTTCGGATGCCTCAGTCTGGGATTGGCAACGATCGACACCACATCGGCGAAGATGTTCAGGCCGATGTAGACCACGGCGAAGATCAGGGCGCTGGCCTGCACCACCGGCAGGTCGCGCTTGGCTACATGATCCACCAGGAACTGGCCCATCGCATTGTAACCAAACACCACTTCCACGACGACGACACCGACCACCAGATAGGCAAGGTTGATCGAGATCACCGATACGATGGGCGAGATGGCGTTGGGCAGGGCATGCCGCAGGATGATGGAGACTGGCGGCAGTCCCTTGAGTTCGGCCGTCTCGATATAGGCCGATTGCATGACGCTCAGGATCGCGGCTCGCGTCATCCGCATCATATGCGCCAGTACAACGATCACCAGAACGATCACCGGCAGGGCGATGGCGCGGAGCTTGTCGGGCAGTGACATCCCGGCAAAGACCATCGACACCGGCTGAAACACCGGGAACAGCTGTGTCAGGGCGTAGATGACGAAATAGGCCGCCACGAATTCCGGCAAGCTGATGGTTGAAAGCGTCACGGCAGAGATGATCTTGTCGGGCCAACGGCCGGCATATCGTGCAGCAATAACGCCCAGGCCCAGGGCCAGCGGCACTGCGATCACCGCGGCGCTGGCTGCGAGGAAAAGCGAGTTGTGCAGGCGCGGGGCGATGGCTGCGGCGATGTCTGCACCGTTCGTCAGGGATTTTCCGAGATCGCCCGACAGCACCCCCGTCAGCCAGGTGAAGTACCGCTCCCACGCCGGCTGATCCAGGCCCAGCTTCGCCCGAAGATTGGCCAGCGCATCCGGCGTTGCGGATCTGCCCAGGATGGCCTCGGCGGTATCGCCCGGAAGCGCCTCGACCCCAAGAAAGATCACCGCCGACACAACAAGCAGCAACAGCAACCCGACGGCGATTCGCATCAGTATCAGTGTGATCAGTTTTCTGGGCATGGCTTTTGTGCTGGTCCGAACTGGAGGTCTGGCGTGATCCGGACTCTGAAAGCCAGCCCGGTATTCGGCCACCGGTCGGCAACTGAGCGCAGGTACGGCTTTCTGTCAATATAAATTAGATGAGTTATATTAATTATTGCGTTCTGATCGATTTGCCCCTGCTCACCGCCCACTGCCGGGCGACGCAACTTGGTGCCAAGCCAGCATATTCAGCTAGATGAAATTATTCATTTGCAGTGATACGATTCTCGTGTATCGTCTCGGCTGTCCCCCTGCGGTCCGCCGGCATTGCCGGGGCATTCCGGGAGGAAACGGGGACGACACAGGGAGGCAATGCAAATGACGACGACTACGTCGAGCCAAAGATTCATGCTGTCCAGACGGCAGGTTCTCTCGTCCGCCGCCGCATTCGGGGTGGCTGGAATGATGGGTGGTGCCTGGGCGACGGCGGGACTGGCGCAGGACGGCCAACCCAAGCGCGGGGGTGTTCTCCGGATCGGAATAGGCGGCGGCTCGGCCTCCGATCCGTTCGATCCGGCGCTGATCGCCGCCCCCGCCACGCGGGTGTTTACCCGCCAGTGGGGCGACACGTTGATCGAACTGGACGACCAGGGTCGGGCGGTCGGCCGCCTGGCAGAATCGTTCAGCCCGAACGCAGATGGCTCGGTCTGGACCTTCGTCCTGCGTCCGGGGATCACCTTCCACGATGGCTCGTCCCTGACGGGCGAGGATGTCGCGGAGACCTACCGGCGCCACGCCGACGCGGCGACACAATCCACCGTCGCGCCGCTCATGACCGAGATCGTGGATATCGCGGCGGATGGGCTCAATGTCGTCATCACTCTCAAGGCTGGCAATGCCGACCTGCCCTATCTGCTGACGGACTACCACCTTCCGATCCAGCCCAAGGGCGGGCGCGACAACCCGTCGGCGATGATCGGCACTGGTCCCTACCGGGTGGATATCGCCGAACCCGGTTCGCGCTATGTGCTGAGCCGCTTTGCAGAAGACTGGTCTCAGGACCGCGGCTTCTATGACGGCGTCGAGATCTTCGTGATGAATGACATGACGGCCCGCTCGGCGGCGCTGGCTGCAGGTCAAGTTCACATGATCAATCTCGTGGCCCCGAAGATTGCCGAGAACCTGGATGCCAACGAAGCGCTGGAGGTGCGCCGAACGCCCAGCCGCAGCCACTATGCCTTCGAGGCAATGGTCAACACCGCGCCCTTCGACAACAGGGATCTCAGGCTGGCGCTGAAATACGCCATGAACCGCGAGGAAATGCGCGAGAAGATCCTGTTCGGCTTCGGAACGCTTGGCAACGACGTTCCGATCAACGAATCCTATCCCCTGTATCGCCCCGGACTGGAACAGCGGCCCTACGACCTGGCCAAGGCTGCCGAGCACTACAAGGCGTCCGGCCATGACGGCAGTCCGATTGTGCTGCATGTCGCCGAAGCGGTTTTTCCCGGTGCGGGCGATATGGCAATGCTCTGGCAGCAGTCCTGCCAGAAGGCCGGCATTCCGCTGGAGGTGCGCCGCGTTCCCGATGATGGTTATTGGGAAAGCGTGGCCAACGTCGAGCCGTTCGTCGCGGACAACTATCTCGGCCGGCCGGTTCAGGACCTGCAGTACTCCGTCTTCTACAAGACGGGCGGTGAATGGAACATGACCCGGTTCTCGAACCCAGAGTTCGACGAACTGCTGGTCAAGGCGCGGTCGGAAACCGACGCAGACAAGCGTGCCGAATATTATGCCCGGATGGCCCAGATCCTCTGGGAGGACGGCGGCGTCTTCATCCCGGTCTTCACCGATTTCGTCGATGGCTACGCGACCACGGTCGCCGGCTGGCGCGAAATCAGCTCGGACGAGTTGATGGGCGGCCACGCGCCGTCGCTGACCTGGTTTGCCTGACCATCCATCCGCTCCCTGGCGCGGCGCTTTCCGCCGCGCCGGCACGGCCGATCCCTCGCGCAACCGTGGGCACATGCGTGCCGGCCGAGCGCAGCCCGGGGGGATCTCGACCCTCAAATTGCTCGTGCAGGTCTAGATGTCCAACGAAATTCGGCGTGTATCTCTCGATGCTCTGGCAGGACAAAGCTTCGACATCGTCATCATTGGCGGCGGCGTCAACGGCGCCAGTATCGCCAACCATGTTTCCGCCGCCGGCTATACGACGCTGGTGGTCGAGAAGGGCGATTTCGGATCGGGGGCCAGCAGCCGGTCCAGCCGTCTTCTGCATTGCGGGCTCAACGGCCTTGCCCCGCACGGCGGCAGCCCGTGGCAGTTTCTGCTGCATCCCTCGCAACTGCGCGCCGGCCTGAAATCGGCGCGCGAAATGGCCCAGGCCCGGGCGGAATTCGTCCGCACGATGCCCGAGCGGGTCCGGCCCTTCACCTTCTGCTATCCGATCTACAGCGATGGCCCCTATGCCGGCTGGCAAATCGACATTGCACTCCAGGCGCTTGGCCGCATCGGCGGAACCGAGGTCCCGCTGGACTACAAGCGGCTGACGCGCGCCGAGACGCTGGCCCATCCGGTCGGGCGGCATCTGGCAAACCAACATCTGCTGAAAGGCATGGCGCATTTTCGCGAATATCAGTTCGAATTCGCCGAACGGATGGTTCTGGATACCCTCTTGTCAGCGCAGACCACAGGGGCGCTGTCGCGTAACTATACCGCCGTCACCGCCTTCAGAAAAACGGTGGATGACTGGGTCGTAACGCTTGCCGACCAAATCTGCCCGGAGGCGGGGCCGATCGAGGTGCGTGGCAAGCTCTTGATGAACATGACAGGCGCCTGGATTGACCGGGTCAACGGCCTTGATCCCGTGCCGCCGGGGCGCGACTTCATTCAACGCCGCAAGGGTGTGCATATCGTCCTGCGCCTGCCCGACGAGATGCGGGATTTCGGCGTCTACCAGTTCGGCAAGGACGATGCCGGCACGATCTATGTCATCCCCTGGCGCGGGATGCATTACGTCGGGCCGACCGACCTGCCGTTCGACGGATCCCTGGATGATGTGAAACCGACCGAGGCCGACCTCGAGATTGTCCTCAAAAACTTTGGACGGTTGTTCCCGTCGATTCCGGTGTCGAAAAAGGACATCGTCTATTCTTGGGCCGGGATCCAGCCGCGGACCTTTGAACCGAATGACCCGCACGGAAGCTGGTCCCGCGAGTTTCACCGGATCACCCCCGCCGACGGACCGCAACTGTTTGCACTTACCGGCGCCACGCTGGGCCGCAGCCGGATGAGCGGTCGCGACGGTCTGAAGTTGGTCCAATCGGCAATCGCACCCAGCGGCAAGGCCGGGCCGCTGGACTATGGCGCGCATCAACGCGCCGGACGTGGCGACGAAATCGTGCATCGGCGGAATTCCGAAGACAGGATCGACCTCGCCGACATCGCCTATGCCGTCCAGCACGAACAGGCCTGCACCATCGAGGATGTCATGTTCCGCCGGACGGGCATCGGCTGGGATGCCGATATGGGCGGTGGATGCCTGCCGCTGGTCGCAAGGGAAATGGGTCGGTTGCTGAACTGGTCCGAGACCCGGATCGAACAGGAGACGCAACACTATCTCTCGCTGCTCAAGGATCGTCACCGTAGCGGACTTGCGGCCTGGCCGCAAAACCAAGGGAGCAGACCATGAAATCGCAAGCGCGCGTCGTCATCATCGGCGGCGGTATCTATGGTGTGAGCCTGGCCTATTGGCTGGCCCGCTACGGATGGGATGACGTGGTTCTGCTTGAACAGGGAGAGCTGACCTCGGGGCAGACCTGGCACGCGGCGGGCTTCGTTACCAACTATGCATTTGATATCAATACGATGCGTATCAATGACGAAAGCGTCAAACTGTACAAGGCGATCGGTGCCGAGACCGGCCATGATCCAGGCTGGATCACCAGCGGCACGTTGCGGCTGCTCTACACCCCGATGCAATACGACGGGGCACTGTCCGGTGTTGCCTGGGCCGAACAGGTGGGGGTACGTGCGGAGATCGTCTCGCCGGGCCGGGCAAAGGAACTGAACCCCTTCCTGAACGAAAAACCGATCTTGGGCGCGATCTATACGCCCGATGACGGTTCGGTCGATCCGGCGCGCATCACCCATGCCATTGCCGCCGGCGCCCGCAGCCGTGGCGCCGAGATCAACCGGCAGACCAAGATGACGGCCATCGCGCAACTGCCCGACCGTCGCTGGAAAGTGACCACCACCAAGGGCGACATCATTGCGGATCATGTCGTCAACAGCGCCGGCTTCTATGCCCGCGAAGTCGGTGAAATGGTTGGCGTCAACGTGGCGACCGGCGTCATGCAGCACCAATATGTCATCACCGAGCCGATTCCCGCAGTTGCGCAATACCACGCACTGCACGGTGAATTTCCGACCCTGCGCGATGCTTATGCGGCGATGTACATGCGGCGCGAACAACAGGGCATTTGCCTGGGCTGCTATGAAACCGAGGGGGCCCAGTTCTTCGCGCCCGAAGGCATGCCGCCCGACTGGGACACGGAACTGCTTTCCAACCACATCGAATCGGTTGCGCCCTGGATGGAAATGGCGACTGAGACAGTGCCGGTCTTCGCAGAGGCCGGGATCAAGACGATCATCAATGGCCCGCAGATCTTTTCGGTGACGGGCAAGACCTATGTCGGGCGCGCACCGGGTCTGCACAATTTCTGGCTGCTCTGCGGATCGTCGACCGGCATCACGCAGGGCGGGGGTACCGCCAAGATGCTGGCACAATACATGATCCATGGCGAAGCCGAGGTCAGTCTGGCCGGCTTCGATCCGGCCAATGTCGGCCGCTATGCCGATCGGGCCTATACGCTGGCCCGCATCAAAAGCAACTTCGAACGGGTGTTCGTCTTTCATTCACCCTATGAGGAACCCCACGGCGCCAGGCCCGGATATTGTGACCCGCTTTACGGGCGGCTGCAGCGGGCCGGCGCCTCGTTCGGGGAAGCCTTCGGATGGGAACGGGCCAACTGGTTCGCGCCCGAAGGCGTCCCGGCCGAGGACGAACAGAGCTTCCGGCACTGTAACTTCACCAAGCATGTTGCAGAGGAATGCCACGCCGTCCAGAAGGCGGTCGGGGTCTGCAACCTGTCAGCCTTCTCGAAGATCGAGGTCGGCGGCCGGGACGCCCATGCTTTCCTGGACCGGCTGGTGGCGCGTGTATTGCCGCGGGATCCCGGCCATGTCACGCTGGCCCATTATCTGAACGACAAGGGTCGCGTCATTGCGGAACATACGATCACGCGGCGCAAGGACGGCAGCTTCTATCTGGTCTTCGCATCGACCGCGGGAGAACGTGATCTCGGCATGCTGCAACTGGCGGTGCGAGAGGATGAAGATGTAACGCTGCGGGACCTGCGCCATGATTACGGCACATTGCTCGTGACCGGGCCGAAATCCGGTGAGGTGCTGGCCACCCTGACGGAGGCCGACCTTTCGAATGCGGCTTTTCCCTGGTTGTCGGCCCGCGAGATCGATCTGGCCGGCCGAGCCACCCTTGCGCTCCGTGTCAGCTACGCGGGAGAGCTCGGCTGGGAACTTCACGTTCCAATGGCGGATCTGGCCGAGGTCTACGACGCTGTCATGGCGGCGGGAGCGGCGCAGGGCATGCGGAACATCGGGATCCGGGCGCTGAATGCGCTTCGGCTGGAAAAGGGCTACCGCGGTTTCGGAACCGAGCTCTCCGAACGCTGGTCGCTGCTGCAGGCTGGGATGGGAGGATTTGCATCGGCCCGCAAGACCTATCGCGGCCGCGCGGCCGTCGATGCCGAACGCAAGAGCCCCGCTTCGTCGCAACTGGTCTGCATGTCGGTCGAGAATGCCGACAACGACGCCTGGGGTGATGAGCCGATCTATTCCGGCGATCGCTGCGTGGGCGCCGTCACCAGCGGCGGCTGCGGGTTCCGGGTGAACCAGTCCATCGCCTTCGGCCTGGTCGAGGCTGCGAGTGCACCCCCCGGTACCGAACTGAATATCAAAATGCTGGGTCAGTTGCGTCGCGCAACCGTTCTTGGCGCACCGCTCTACGATCCGGACAACGCGCGTCTCAAGGCCGAAGCGGTCGGCCCGTCGCCTGCTGACCGGCACCAGGACCACCGCAGTCCGATTGTCCAGACCAGCTGAAACACCGCCCCACGGAGAGCCCCATGCCAGCTATCGCACCCTACGCGCGTCTCCTGATCGACGGCCAACTGATCGAGGGCGCCGGTCCCGAGATTGCCGTCTTCAGCCCGGTGACAGAGGAAGAAGTCGCGCGAGTCCGGGCGGCAACTCCGGAACAGGTCGATCAGGCCGTCCAGGCAGCCCGCGCCGCCCTGGGCAACCCCGACTGGGCTGATCCGGCGTTTCGCGCGCAATGCCTGCGCCGCCTTGCCGATCTGATCGACGAAAGCTGCGATCTGCTGATGGACACGATCATTTCCGAGATCGCCACGCCGATAAATCTGACGGCGAACCACGTCCGGACACCCGCGCAATTCCTGCGCGCCTTCGCCGACCAGGCGCTGAAGGACCGCACCGTCAAGCTGGGGTTCAACGCCACGGCGACCGGCGTAAGTTCGCTGGTGTATCGGCCGGTCGGTGTCGTCGCAGCGATTTCAGCGTTCAACTACCCGTTGCTGATCGGTGCCAGCAAGGCCGGCAGTGCGATGGCGGCGGGCTGTAGCGTGGTGCTGCTGTCGTCGCCACAGGCTCCGCTGGCGGTGAACATCCTCGGCAAGCTTGCTGTCGAGGCGGGAATTCCACCGGGCGTGCTGAACGTGGTCGCCGGTCAGGCAGAGGTTGGCCGTGCCCTGACAGAGCACCGAGACGTGGACAAAGTCACCTTCACGGGCTCGGTCAACATCGGCCGGAAGGTCATGCAGCAGGCGGCCGAACAGCTTCACAGCGTCGTTCTGGAGCTTGGCGGAAAATCCGCCGCCATCATGCTTCCGGGGGTAGATTACGAGAAATATGCGTTCCAGTTGCACGCGCGCTATGCCCGCAATGCCGGGCAGGGCTGCGGCTCTCCCACCCGCATCCTGGTTGAAGCCTCGCGATATGACGAGTTTTGCGTGGCCAGCAGAGCGGCCTATCAGCGGTTGAAAGTCGGCGATCCACGCGATCCCGATACGATCCTCGGCCCGCTGATCAGCGAGGCGCAGCGGAACTTTGTCGAGCAGCGGATTCAGGCCGCCCTTGCCCGCGGCGCGGAGATCATTGCCGGTGGCGGCCGCCCCGACCTTGCCAGGGGATGGTTTGTAAACCCAACCCTGATCGGCGGCCTGACCAACGCCGACCCGCTTGCCCGCGAGGAATTGTTCGGACCCGTTTCCGTGGTGATCACCTACCGCGGCATCGACGAAGCCATCGACATCGCCAATGATTCAGATCTGGGTCTGAAAACCTATCTGTTCGGCGACCGCAGGCAGTGTCTGGACCTGTGCAGCCGCCTGCGGGTGGGTGCCGTCCAGATCAACGGCGGTTCGCCCCTGCGTCCGGATGCCCCGCAGACCGGGTTCAAGCAAAGCGGCGTCGGCTCGGAATGGGGCGAGGACGGACTGCGCGAGTTCCTGCGCCCGCAACATATCGACGTGGCGGTCTGAGGCGCGGGGGTAAGGCCTGTCGGACCCGATGATGCATGCACCGGAACGGGTATGCCGCAGCCCCGGCCGCTGCGGGGCGACCGCAGGAAATGACAATGACAGCGCAGGCGAGAGATATGAGCCAATTGACTTAAATGAGTTAGCTTTATACTCTGCGTCCTGGAGTGCCGATCCTGTCGCGTGTCGGCCCGCCGGAACGATCCGCATCGGTGTCATGGGCGATGGTCTTCGTCAGGGAACGAATTGCTTCGGCGACCGGGCGGCAGGACTTTTGTGGCACTCTCCCCGTTGAAAGGCACCGCCATGGGCGTGATCTCCTCCGACTTCAAAGCAACGCCCTACTGGTGGGAGGCCGCCCCGCCCACTGATGGCACGCGCGATACGCCGGACCGCAGCTATGATGCGGTCGTCATCGGATCGGGTGTTACCGGCCTGTCAGCGGCGCTGACCCTGGCCGAGGGCGGCCGGCGGGTCCTGCTGGTTGATGCGGGGCAGATCGGTTCCGGGGCAAGCACCCGTAACAACGGCTCCGTCGTGCCGTTCGGCTTTGTCCATCAGGAGCTGTTGGAGAAACGTCACGGCGCCGAACTGGGCGCCGCGGTTGCGCGCGTCGCGGTCGATGCTTTCGACCATCTGCTCGCTGTGCCGGGACGCTATGGATTCGATCCGATGCTCCGGCCATATGAGCGCTATTTCCTGGCCTGTACCCCGGAACATTATCGTCACCAGGTGGCTGATGCTGCTCTGCAGGCTGAGCGGGGGATCGGCCTCAACTGGAAGCCGATCGATCGTGCCGAGGTGGTGCGGCGAACCGGCGTCCGAAACTATCACGGTGCATTGTACATCGAGAATTCGATGGCGCTGCATCCCGGGCTTTACGTGCAGGGGCTGGTCCGGGCCGCCGCCGGTGCCGGCGTCGACATGATCGGAAACTGCCGCGTTCTGGGCATTGACCGCAGCATGGACCAGCATATCGTCCGGACAGAGCGCGGCGAGATCAAGGCGCGCAATGTCGTGATGGCGACGAACGGATATTCCGACAGGGCCCTGCCCTATCTGAAGCAGCGGATCGTGCCGGCCCGCCTGTATCTTTCGGCGACCGAGCCGGTGCAGCCCGACCTGATGCAGCGGTTTTTCGCCGGTCGTCAACTGGCCGACAGCAAGCGGTCGATGAGCTGGATCCGCCCCTCGCCGGATGGAACGCGGCTGCTTGTCGGCGGGCGCGGCGGAATGAGGGGGAACGATCCCGAAGTTCATGCCGCGACGCTGTACCGGGACATGGTGCAGATGGTGCCGGAACTGGAGGGTGTAAAGCTGACCCATTGCTGGTATGGCGTGATCGGCTTTGCCATGGACTTCAATCCGCATATGGGGGAGGCCGACGGTATCCACTATTCCGCCGCCTATGCCGGCGTGGGTCTGTGCTTCGGAACCTACCTTGGCAACCGTGTCGCCAACCGGATTCTTGGCCGGCCTGCCGCAGAATCAACAACGGCGCTGGACCGGCTGCCCTTCCGCAGGATTCCCGGCCCCTCATTCATGAACCCGGTCTATTCGCGCTTGGGCATCGAATGGCACAATCTGCTCGACTGGTGGGATCTGCGCAAGCGATGACCGCAGCCGCGCGTGCCGCATATTTGCAGACAGTCTTGCGAATGTTCTTGTGATATAAGTATAATCATATAGATTAATTATAGGTGATGCGAGTCCCCCCGGGGGCGCGTGCCAGATCCATCCGAGGCGGGGAGCAAGCCTGACATGATCGACAACTTCCTGATGATCGTTCTGCGGCGGCGGTTCGAAGCCATCATCAGAGACATGGTGAACGCGCTGTTCAAATCCGGCAGATCCGGGGTGCTGAACACGGCCATGGATTTTTCCTGCTCGATCACCGATGCGAAGTTCCAGTCGATCTCTGTCGCGATCGGGCTTCCGGTCCATACCGGCGCCATCGACCTGATCCCCCGCGTCACCGCCGAACTTTACGGCGACGACATGGCTGCGGGCGATTGCTTCGCCAACAACGACGGATACCTCGGCAACACGCATTGCGCCGATTTCACGCTTTGCGTTCCGGTGTTCTTTGGCGGACGCATCCGCTTTTACGCCATTGCGCGGGCACATTTCGCCGACATGGGCTTTCCAACACCCACCACCTATGGCGCGGATGCGGTGGATCGCTTCATGGAGGGTTTGCAACTGCCCTGCGTGCGCATCCAGAAGAACTATGGCGACGTCCGCGAAGTGGTCGATATCTGCCGGGCCAACATCCGCGCGCCCGAGCAGTTCTACGGCGACTACAAAGCCTGTCTGGCGGCGGTCCGGACGGGTGAAAAGCGGCTTGAGGAGCTTTGCGATAAATACGGTGCCGACCTGCTGGAGGAGTTCGTCGACGAATTCCAGTCCTATGCCGAACGCATGACGGCCAGTGCCATTGCACAGCTTCCCAAGGGAAAGGTCGAAGGTACCTACAGGTATGAAACTGACCTGCCGCAATACCCGGACGGGATTCCTATTCACGCGGAGATTGCGGTAGATCCGGAGGCGGGACGAATAGAGATCGACCTTACACGCAACGTCGACAACGTGCCGCTGGGCATCAACCTGACTGAATCGACCACGCTTGCGTCATGCCGGATGTCGGCGCTGAATGTGCTCGGTGCGGATATTCCGCGCTGCTCGGGCGCGTTCCGGCGCATCGTGGTGAAGATGCGCGAAGGTGCGGTCATCGGCAAGCCGCGCAAGCCCGCCGCAACGAGCGCCGCCACCTCGAACCTGTGCTCGGCTTTCGCGTCGCATCTTCACGCGCTTTATGCCCAACTGGGTGCGGGGCTTGGCTCGGCCTATTCCACCGTCGGCGTCCCGGCTTCTGCCTCGGTCATTTCCGGGCAGGATCCGCGCTACGGCGACAAGGATTATGTGAACCAGATTCTGATGGGCTATTGGGGCGGGCCCGCAACGGCCCGTAGCGATGGCTGGCTGACCTATGGCTCGGCATCGACACAGGGCGCGGTGTGGCAATCCTCGGTCGAGGTCTCCGAACTTCAACACCCGATCATCGTCGAGAAACTGGCGATCCGGCAGGATTCGGGTGGTGCCGGACAGTTTCAGGGCGGTCCGGGCGCATCGGTGACATTCTTTGCGCACAAGGCGCCGGTGCGGTTCATCTTCTACTCCGGCTCCAGCCGGATACCGCCCAAGGGAGTCCGTGGCGGCAGCGACGCGGCACCGACCGGCGCCTGGCTTGAGCGCCATCCGGGCGAACGCGAGCTGCTGCCGAACAATGGCAATATCCTGCTGCAGCCGGGCCAGCGCCTGCATTCGGATTCATGCGGCGGCGGCGGTTATGGCGACCCCGCGCAGCGCGATCGCGCACGGGTGGATCACGATGTGCGCGAGGGCTGGATCACCCCCGACTTTGCCGCACGGCATTATGGCGCGGCGCGCTGAGCAGGATCAGGAGATTTTTGATGCATGTCGCAGTCGATGTCGGTGGCACCTTCACCGATCTTGTCGTGTCTTATGAGGACGGGTCGGTGGTCGGCTATAAGACGCCATCCACCAAACCCGACATCATCCAGGGCTTCTTCAACGGAATCGACCTGATTGCCCGGGAAAACGGGATCACCCCGCAGGCCGTCTTCGACCGTCTGACCCGGATCGATTTCGGCACCACGGCGGCCACCAATGCCATTCTGGAAGGCCAGGCGGCGCGGACCGGGCTGATCGTGACCAAGGGGTTCCGCGACGTCCTTGTCATCCGTGAGGGGGGCAAGGAAGACACATACAACATGCACGCGAAATACCCGGAACCCTATATCAGCCGCGCCCTGACCTTTGAGGTTTCCGAGCGGATGACAGCCGAGGGCGAGGTGTTGCTGCCGCTGGACGAAGCCGGCGTCGTTCAGGCGATCCTGGCCTTGCGCACTGAAAAGGTCGAGGCGATTGCCGTCTCGCTGATCTGGTCGATCGCCAATCCCGCCCATGAATTGCGGATCGGCGAGTTGGTCCGCGAGCATTTCCCCGAGGCCCAGTTCAGCCTGTCGCACGAGGTCAACCCCTGCCTGCGCGAGCACCGGCGCGCCATGTCCTGCGCGCTCGACGCTTCGCTCAAGCCGCTGGTGGCCCTGAACGTGGCCTCCATGCGCAACCGTCTGGAACAGGTGGGCTACCGGGGAAAACTTACCTATATCACCTCGTCCGGCGGCAAGGCCGCGCCCGAGGACATTCTGCGTCGCCCGGTCTATCTGTGTTTCTCCGGTCCCTCCGCTGCCCCGGAATCTGGCCGCCGCTTTGCCGGCATGGAGGGCGACACCCAAGGCAACATCATTACCGTGGACATGGGCGGTACCAGCTTCGACGTGTCGATCACGACTGCCGGCAAACTTCCGATGCATCGGGCGGGCACGATCGCCGGTCACATCTTTGGCGTGCCTTCGGTCGAAATCCACACCATCGGCTCTGGCGGCGGATCCATTGCCCGCGTCGATGCCGGCGGCTTTCTGCATGTCGGACCGGAAAGCGCAAGCTCCTACCCCGGGCCGGCCTGCTACAACCGGGGTGGCACGCGGCCGACGGTCACGGATGCAAATCTGCTGTCGGGATATCTGAACGAGAACTTCGTCTCCGGCGGCGGCATGACCCTGTCGCGCGAGCGTTCCGAAGCGGTGGTCGGCGAACACATCGCCCGGCACCTCGGCAACAGCATCGAAGAGGCTGCGGGCCTGATCACCTTTGCCTGTGAGCAGGACATGGTTTCGGCCATCGAGGATCTGACAGTCCGGCGCGGCGTTGATCCGCGGGAATATATCATGGTGGCCGGCGGGGCGGCGGCGGGGGCACATGCGGTTTCCATTGCGCGCGAAATCGGCGTGAAGCGGGTGATCCTGCCAAAGATGGCCGGGGTTCTGTCGGCGTTCGGCATCCTGGCCGGCGATGCGACCTTTGGTTTTGCCCGCAGCCTGGCCACAACGACAGGTGCCTTCGATACCGCGGCGGTCCGCAAGGCGCTGGCCGAGCTGCAGGCCGAAGGCACCCAATTCCTGGTCGGTCTTGATGTCGCCCCCGCAAACCGGCACATGAGGTGGAGTTGCCAGGCCCGCTACCGGGCTCAGGTCTGGGAACTCTCGCTTCCGTTCGAGCCTGCCGATCTCGATGCCGAGGATCCGGGCCGCGGCCTTGCTGCCCGGTTCCACGAACTGCACCGCGAACTGTACCAGGCGGCATCGGAACAGGAAGACGTGGAAATCACCGAATGGAACCTGCTCGCCGTTGGCAAACTGAGCGATATAAAGCTGCCCGACATCAGCCTGGGACACCAGCCCCAGCCGTCCGCCGGCACGCGGCGTGCCTACTTTCGTGATCTGCGTGCGTCGGCTGAGGTCCCGGTCTACGGCCCGCTTTCGCTGGCGATCGATCAGCCGGTTGCCGGCCCGCTGATCGTGGATGAGGTTCTGACAACAATCGTTGTCGGCCCGGGTTCGAGCGTGACGCTCAGCCGCTTCGGCAATTACGTCATCGACATCCATTGACGGGGTGGGGCCGCAGGTGCCCACCAGCAGACCGGGTTTTGCTGCGTTTGGGGCGGGCGGCTGCATCGGGCGCCCCGGCCACACACCGCTTGGCCATGCCGGATTTCACGACAGCTTCTCCGGCAGCCGCATCCGTCACGTCAGACAGGTCCGGCCTGCCGACCAAGGGTTGCACCGGAAACCCCGGCGCGGGAAACCCGATCTGGCGGTCCGATAGGGCCACGCCGCGTCAAGGGGATAACAGGGCGGCAGCGCTGGCCCGGGCCGCAGCTGCCGATGGCTGGGACGGGCGCCGCTCGACCCGATCTGCCCCGACATCCTCGCTGCCCGAGATCGTTTGCGCGACCTCGTCGCGAAGGATCTGAAGTTCCTCGATCCGCTGTGCCAGGTCCGCCCGTTCGGCCCGCAGCGCGTGCAGGCGCTGGTCGGCGATGTCGACCCAGACCAGAAGCTGGCGCATCTTTCCCTCTTCTGAGTAGAGATTGAGCCACTGGCGGATCTCCTCCAGGCTCATGCCGAAGCGCCGACCGCGCAAGATCAGCTTCAGCCGGGCGATCTCGCGGCGGGAATACCGCTTGTCGCGGCCATGGCCGGCGGAGGAGATCAGTTCGAGGTTTTCGTAATGCCCCACCGCCCGGCGCGTCAGGCCGAGCATTTCGCACACCTCGCCACGTGTGAAACTGCCTTGCCCTGCCATCGTTCCTCCTGGTGGATCGGCCCGCGGCCGCGGTGGCAACCCTGCTTGCACCATGCCTGCGCCCGTTCGGTGCGGGGCCTGCCGGCGATAGAGAACCCTCACGTCGTCACAGGCAAAATCAGCTATATGATTATGCTCTTAAAGGTCAAGCCAATACTGATCAGATGCGCAATAAAGATTAGATGATATAAATTAATTCTTGCACCAGTGCCGATGCGGCGCTAGCACTAAACCATTGCTCCGGCCCACCTTAGACTCAAGCGCGGCAACCAGGAGCGCGGCCAGCAGAGAGCGGAGAGAACAATGGGTTCCAACAGCCTTGCGCAGCGTGACATCGCCAGCGTCATGCACCCCTACACCAATCTGAAGAAGCACCTTGATGTCGGCCCCGTCGTCATCACCCATGGCGATGGGGTCTATCTCTATGGTGCAGATGGCAGCGCGCTGCTGGATGGCGCGGCCGGGCAGTGGTGCAGTTCTCTGGGATATGGCAAGGCCAACGAGCGCATCGCCAAGGTGGCACATGATGCGCTGATTGACCTGCCCTATTCACATATCTTCCGCCATCAGACCCACCGGTCGGTGATCGAGCTTTCGGAGCGGCTTCTCGCGCTTGCGCCGGTTCCGATGTCGAAGGTGATGCTGCAATGCTCTGGGTCGGAGGCCAACGATACCGCCGTGAAGATGGCGTGGTACTACTGGGCCAGCCGCGACCAGCCGCAACGCCGCAAGATGATTTCGCGCATGGGCAGCTATCACGGTTCGACCTGCGCCTCGCTGTCCCTGACCGGAAACACCGACTACTATCGCGGTTTCGGACTTCCGCTTCCCGGTTTTCTGAAGGTTTCGGGTCTTAACCATTATCGCAGCGGCCTGCCGGGCGAATCCGAGGACGAGTTTTCCACCCGGCTTGCCCGCGAACTGGAGGACCTTATCCAGGCGGAAGGCCCCGATACCATCGCCGCCTTCTTTGCCGATCCAGTGCAAGGCAATGCCGGCGCCCTGCCCCCGCCTCGGGGCTATTTCGAGAAGGTCCAGAAGATCCTGCGCAAATACGAAATCCTCTTCGTTGCCGACGAGGTGATCTGCGGTTTCGGCCGGGTCGGCGAATGGTGGGGCTCGCAGCGCTATGGGCTGGAGCCTGACATCATCACCGCGGCCAAGGGCTTGTCTTCGGCAATGCAGCCGATCTCGGCCGTCATCGTGAACGAAAAGGTATTCTCAGGCATTGCCGCGGAAAGCGACAAGCTGGGCTCCTTCATCCACGGCTTTACCTATGCCGGGCATCCGGTGACGACCGCCGTGACCAATGAAGTGCTGAAGATCTACGAGGAGCGGGACATTGTCGGACATGTCCAGTCGCTCGAGCCGCAGTTTCTGGGCATTCTCGACAGTTTCCGCGATCATCCGATGATCGGAAATGTTTCCGGCGTGGGCCTTCTGGGCGGGCTGGAAATGGTCATGGATAGGGCCGACAAGACCGCGTTCCCCAAGACCTTCGGCCTGGCGCCGAAGATCGAGGCGGCCGCGCGCAGGCATGGCGTCCTGATCCGGGTGATCGCGGACCGGCTGGTGTTCGCGCCGCCGCTGGTCATCACCCCGGACGAACTTGCAATTCTGGCGGCCGGCGCCCGCAAGGCACTCGACGACGTCCACGCCACGCTCTGATCAGCGTATGCAGATTCCCCCTGCCGCCCCGACACCGGCGGCAGGGGCAGAACGGGCGGCAGGTGCAGAAAGCGGGACACGAAAAAAGGCGTGACGCCGAACGTCACGCCTTTTCTGATTGTCGAGCGTATCGGGTTGCCGGGACCGGCGGCAAGACTGCCGGCCATGGCGGGCCCCTGGCTTCAGATGATGCCATCTCGCTTCAGGCGCGCCAGATCCGCGGTGGAATGGCCAAGCCACTTGCCGTAGACCTCATCATTCGACGCCCCGAGCGGCAGGCTGGGTACAAGCGGCAGCCGCGGCACGCCCCGGACGTTCAGCGGCGTGTGGGGCAGGTTCACCAGGCCAAGCTCGGGGTGGTCGACCGGCTGCAACGCACCGCGCGCCAGCATGTTGCGATCCTCCATCACCTCGCGCAGGTTGCGCACCGGCGCGCAGGGAACCGCCTTGGCCAGCATCGCGCCGGCAGCTTCGTCCTTGGCCTGGGTGGCAATCCAGGTTTCCAGCAGCCGATCCACCAGTTCATAGTTGATCACGCGCGCGGTTCGGGTCTTCAGCCGCTCGTCGTCCTTCAGGTCTGGCCGACCGATGACCTCCAGGATCGCCTGCCAGTGATGATCGGCCGGCGCGTTCACCACCACATAGCCGTCCCGGGCGGGATAGGCATTGTAGGGCGCCACCCCCAGCCCGCCATGACGGTTGCCGGTCCGTTCCGGCGCGGCATCGCCCCGCGCATGATACATCCCGTAGTTCGACGCCAGCGAGCAATAGGTCGCGTCCTGCATGCTGACTTCGACGATCTTGCCGGTCCCGGTCCGTTCGCGGTGATAAAGTGCCATCATGATCGCCGAGAACAGATGGATACCGGCAAAGAAGTCGCACAGGGCCGCGCCCGACTTGACCGGCGGCCCATCTTGAAAGCCGGTCGAGTTGATCACGCCGCACATCGCCTGCATCACCAGATCCATTGCAGGATAATTGCGGTATGGGCCATCGCTGCCATAGCCCGAACTGGAACCATAAATCAGGCGCGGGTTGACCTTCAGCAAAGCCTCGGCGCCGACACCCAGCCGGGTCATCACGCCCGGCGCAAAATTCTCGATCAGGATATCGGCCTTGCGTACCATCTCGCGCAGCAAGTTCTTGCCGGCTTCGGTCTTGAGGTTCAGCGTCACCGGCTTCTTGTTTGAATTCAGCATGGCGAAGGGATAGGCGACACCGCCCAGATCGCCGCGGCTGCGCAGGTTCTCGCCTGTCAGCGGCTCGACCTTGATGACATTGGCCCCGCCCATCGCCATCAGGAACGTGGCATAGGGGCCGTTGTAGATCTGGGTCAGATCGAGGACGGTCAGCCCGTCCAGCGGATGGCCTTGTCCCGCGTCCGGCAGGGTGTCTGGTACGTGATCTGGCATTGCGCTTCCTCTGCTGCCCTGACTCCGGTGTTTTGCCGGCCATCGCGCCTAAATATAAATCATTTATATGGTAATGGCCCACGGTCAACAGCGCGCCTGCCTGACGGATATTGGACAGCCAAGACCATGGCGGCCCTGTCCCGCCCGAAACACAGCACGCGCCACCAGATCTGCCGCGGACAAGACAGCGTATCTTTGCCGTATGGCAATTTGCAGCCTTCCCCCGCGGGCCAGTGCGCCGGCGATCTCAGGACAACTGACCTGCCCGCGGGATCAGCCGGGTGTAGTTCTGCGTCAACCCGCCATCCACCACCAGTTCAGCACCGGTCACATAGGCCGCATTCGGCCCCGCAAGGTAAAGCACCGCGGCCGCGATATCTTCCGGCGAACCGATCCGTCGCATCGGAACCACGGCCGAGCGCGCCTTGAGCACCTCTTCCGATGCATAGTTCACCGCCGTCATCGGCGTATGCACCATGCCGGGCAGCACCGCGTTGCACCTGACGCCATAGGGCCCCCATTCGGCCGCCAGAAGCTTTGTCAGCATCGAAGCCCCCGCCTTCGACACGCTGTAGCTGCCGAACTCGGAATTCGGGTGAACCGCACCGATGGAGGAGATGTTGACGATTGCCCCGCGATGCCGTGCCAGCATGGCACGGCCGAAGGCCTGCGCGCAGATGAAATAGCCGGTCACATTGACCGCGATGACACGGTTCCACTCCTCCAGCGAAACCTCGGCAAGCGGAACGAATTTGCCGACGCCGGCATTGTTCACCAGGATATCGGCATCGCCAAGCCGGGCCACGACGGCCGCATGCGCTGTGCCCACGCTTTCGGCATCCGTGGTGTCGCAGGATAGCGCAATGCCGTCACCGCCCGCGCCCTGGACCAGCCGCAGGGTTTCCGCGGCCCCTTCTGCATTCTTGTCGAGGATGGCGACCCGAGCCCCCTCTTTTGCCATTGCAACCGCTGTCGCGCGGCCGATGCCGCCCGCTGCGCCGGTAACTACGCAAACCTGACCTGAAAACATGGAACCGCTCATGATCTCCCCCTCTCTGCAGCTGTACCCGGACCATTCGCCAATTGTGGATGTTCCAGCAGCGTCTCGTCAAAGCGGACGATTACACATAAGATCATTTATATCAATAAGACTTTTATTGATACTGTCGCGTGACCTGACAATGCAATTGCATCCGAGCATTTGTGGCAGGTGGCGAAGGTTCTTGTGGGGGGCATGCCGGTCGTTCGTGCTTTGCGGGCGGGCAACCATTCCGGCTTTTTCCGCCCGTCGCCGCTGTGCGGGACAACGGGAAGCTACGGATGACGCCGCATTCCACCCGCAAAGATCATGACGGCAGGGACAGGACCGATCCTTGGGGATCGGAGGCCGTCCCGAGGGTCAGCCGCTTGCCGATTTGTTGAACACCCGCGTCGGGCTGGCCGTCAGATCCTTGTAGCGCTTTCGCACCAGTTTCTCCAGCGCGGCGACATGCTGCTCCATGTGTTGCGCCGCCAGGCCCGCATCGCGGGTGCGACAGGCGTCGAGAATTGCCTCATGGGCGGCGATCACATGCTGCTGGTTTGCAGAGGTGAACCGAACGCCGTATTCGGTGCCGTCGGACAGCGTCCGGATGGTGCCCCAGAATGCCGCCAGCACCCGGCTGCCGCTGGCACGCGCAATGACCTCGTGGAAGACGCGGTTCTCCTGGACGAAGGTCTCCTGGTCGGTTGCGGCGCGCATCCGGTCGATCGAGGCCTGCATTTCGGCGAAGTCCTCCTCCGTACCATTCACCGCCGCCTCTGCGGCAAGGCCCGGCTCGATCGCCTCCCGTGCACGGACAACGTCGATGAAGGGAACCTTGTGGATGCGGAGATAGACGGACAGCGCATGCGTCAGCATGTCGATCGAGGGTTTGCGCAGGATGATCCCGCCCTTCGGTCCGGGGCGCAGCTCCAGAATGCCTTGAGATTCCAGCACCCGCAGGCTTTCGCGCAGGGTGGGCCGGCTGACGTTGAACTGTTCAAGCAGTTCCGCCTCGGTCCCGATCGAGACCCCGGCCGCCAGATCGCTCTTGATGATGATGTCCAGCAGCCGCTGGGCGACGTGCTCGGCCTTGCGGACGGTGGGTGCCATCTCCATCATGTTTCACGCTCCGTTCCGGCCAAAGGCCATACCGCCGACACTTCAAATTCCTCTAGATTATCTGATTAGTCACGAAGCCGGGGCCATGTCAACTGCAGCACCCAAGACGGCGCGCCGAGACGATGTCGCGCAAGGTCGCGCTGTCGGTCGCGCGCCTTTCCATCCGCCGGGTGGAATCGGGCTGTGCTATCGCGCTGATCCTTCCGGCAATTGGCTGGCCCCCGGTGCCGCGCGGCCGATGGCCTGCAGACCGCCCATTGCGTAAAGATAGAGGTGGTCGACCATAAGCTCCCGCGACGAGTTGAATGGCAGGCCGGATGCGGCGGTGGAATTGCGCGCCAGCAGGGTGGTCATGACGCAGGGCGCCAGAATGCAGGGAACACAGCGCGTCAGCGCCGGATCGTCCGGCGGAAGGGCGGTGATCTCGCTCAGCATAGGCAGCAGGATCCGCAGCTTGGGCAAAAGCTCTTCCTGCTGGAAGGCCTGCAGATAGGCCGATGGCGAGAGAATTTCGCGGCCCAGAACGACGACGGGCCAGGCCAGTTCGCCCAGGGCGCCCTGGACGACGAGCCCGATCAGACTGCGCAATTTCTGCGCGGCCGGAATGTCGCGGGCCATCAGCCGGTCAAGATCCTTCACGTCGATCAACCGGCGATGCGCCTCGGCCAGGACGGCCCGATACAACCCGCTGCGATTGTCGAAATGATAGTTGATCGAGGCCAGATCCACCCCGGCCTCGGCGGCGATCTCCTTGTTGGTGGTCGTGGCAAAGCCCTTTGCCGCGAACCGCGCGCCGGCGATCTCCAGAATCCGGTTGTAGGTTGTCTCGCCGTCGGCGCGCTGCACGCGGGCGGGCCGGCGCGGTCCGGGATTTCCGGCCGCGTCATCGCCCGGCGCCGTGGATTTCGGCTGGCGTCCCTTGTCTTGCATGCGCATCTGCGGGCTCCCGTGTGGACTCGACATCTTTGCCGCTATAGTTTAAATCGTATTTAAACTTTTCGTCAATCACGCGCGATTCGTGGCTGCGCCCCGGCTCGAAAGCTCTGTCGCATGAGAAAGATCGTTGTCATCGTCGTGGCTGCGGTCGCGGTTCTGGCCGGCGGCTGGTATCTGTGGACGCAGCGCCAGGCCACCGATACCGGCGGGCTTGTCTTCTACGGCAATGTCGATATCCGGCAGGTTGCGCTGGCCTTCGATGGCAGCGGCCGGATTGCCGGGCTGCGCGCCGAGGAAGGCGATGCCGTGACGGCGGGTTCCGTCATCGGCCTTCTCGATACCCGCTCGCTGGAACTGCAGGCCGAGGCCCAGGAAGCCGCGGTCGATGCCCAGCGGCAGACCGTGCTCAAGCTGCGCAACGGTCCCCGCCCCGAAGAGGTGGAACAGGCGCGCGCGCAGGTGGCCTCGTCCGAGGCTTCCTTCGCCTTCGCCCAGCAGGAGCTTGATCGCGTTACGCGGCTGCAGGCCTCGCGCAGCGGTGCGGCCAGCCAGCAAAGCGTCGATCAGGCGCTGGCCGAGGCGAAGGCCGCCGAGGCTGCGGTCAACCAGACCCGTGCGGCGCTGGCGCTGATCGAGGCCGGGTCGCGCAGCGAAGACATCGCCATCGCCGAGGCACAACTGAGAACCGCCGAGGTTCAACTCCAGCTCCTGCGCCACCAGATCGATCAGGGTCAGCTGCGCGCACCCGACGACGGGGTGATCCGGTCCCGGCTGCGCGAACCGGGCGACATGGTGACATCGGCCTCGCCGGTCTTCTCCCTGGCGCTGATCCGGCCGAAATGGGTGCGCATCTATGTGAGTGAGCCGGATCTCGGGCGGGTTCAGCCCGGAATGGCGGCGCGGGTCGAGACCGACAGCTTTCCAGGCCAGCCGGTCGCAGGCAAGGTCGGCTATATTTCCTCGGTCGCGGAATTCACGCCGAAAACGGTGCAGACCGAGGAATTGCGCACCAGCCTTGTCTATGAGGTCCATGTCGTCGTCGAAGATGTGGACAACCGGCTGCGCCTGGGCCAGCCCGTCACCGTCCGGCTGCAGGACGGGCCGTCCCCATGACCACGCCGACGGTCACGGTCGAGGATCTGCGCAAGACCTTCGACGCCGCAGGCGCAGGCGCAGGCCGGGTGACGGCGCTTGACGGCTTGACCCTTGTGGCGCGCGCGGGCCAACTCACCGCATTGGTGGGCCCCGATGGCGCAGGCAAGACCACGTTGATGCGGATATTTGCGGGGTTGCTGCGGCCCGATTCCGGCAAGATCTGCGTGCTTGGCATCGACGTCGCCCTCGATCCGCAGGCCGTTCAGGCCCGCATCGGCTATATGCCGCAGCGCTTTGGCCTTTATGAAGATCTGAGCGTGCAGGAAAACCTCGACCTCTACGCCGACCTGCATGGCGTACCGATGGCAGAGCGCGCCAGTCGCTTTGCCCGGATGCTGGATCTGACCGACATGGCACGGTTCACCGGCCGGCCGGCCGGCAAGCTTTCGGGCGGGATGAAACAGAAGCTGGGGCTGGCCTGCACGCTGGTCCGCGCGCCGGATCTGCTGCTGCTTGATGAACCCACCGTCGGGGTGGACCCGCTGTCACGCCGCGACCTGTGGGCGATCGTGCAGCAACTGGTCCGCGACGAGGGGCTGAGCGTGATCGTCAGCACCGCCTATCTGGACGAGGCCGAGCGCTGCACCCAGGTCTTCGTCATGGATCGCGGCCGGCTGTTGGCCGAGGGTACGCCCAATGCGCTGAAGACGCGGGCGAAAGGGTTGACCTATACCGCGATGCCGCCGGCGGACCTGCCCGCCCGCGACCTGCAGGCCCGCCTGATCGACGCGCCGCGGCTGATCGTCGATGCGGTTCCCATGGCGGGCAATGTGCGTTTCATCCGCCAACCCGACGCGGAGGCGGCAGGCCTGCAAGACCTTCTGGCCGGGGCGCCGGCCGAGCCGCGCGGCGAAGATCTGGAAGACGCCTTCATGATGTTGCTGCACCAGCGGGAGGCCGTGGCCGGGCCCGGGCCGATACCCCCCGACACCGGCCTTGCCCCCGACACCAGCCTTGCTCCTGCCACCGGCCCTGCCCCGGCCGGCGGCCAGGCCGGCCAGCCGGCCATCGTCGTGCGCGACCTGGTCCGGAAGTTCGGCGATTTCACCGCCGTCGCCAGCACATCCTTCGAGGTTGCCCGTGGCGAAATCTTCGGGCTGCTCGGGCCGAACGGCGCGGGAAAGACCACCACCTTCCGCATGCTGTGCGGGCTGTTGCCCGCAACTGGCGGCACGCTTCTGGTGGCCGGGCACGACCTGCGCCGCGCAAGGGCACAGGCACGCGGACGCATCGGCTATGTCGCGCAGAAGTTCGCGCTCTACGGCGCGCTATCGGTGCGCGAGAACCTTGAATTCTTCGGCGGGGCCTATGGTCTGCGTGGCAAGATGCTGCGGGCGCGGATCGGCGATGCGCTCGAACGCTTCGACCTTGATCCCGCGGCGCAAAGCGGCCAGTTGCCCGCGGGCTATCGGCAGCGGCTGGCGATGGCGACGGGCCTGCTGCACCAGCCCGAGATCCTGTTTCTCGACGAGCCTACCAGCGGCATCGACCCGCTGGCCCGCCGCGCCTTCTGGCGCACCATCACCGCGCTGGCCCATGGCGGCGTCACCATCGTCGTGACCACGCATTTCATGGAAGAGGCCGAATACTGCGACCGGATCGCCATTCAGGATGCCGGCCGGATGCTGGCCATCGGCACCCCGCGCGAGGTGCGCGCCATGGCCGGCCCCTCGGGGTCGCATGACATGAACAGCGCCTTCATCGCCATCGTCGAACAGGGCCGCGCCCGGCGTGACGCGAAGTCGGCGGCATGACCGGCGGCGGCTTCGCCCGGCGACTGGCGGCCCTGACCCGCAAGGAAACGCGGCAGATGCTGCGCGACCGCAGCAACCTGGTCGTCGGCCTGCTGCTGCCGCTGGTTCTGATCCTGCTGTTCGGCTACGGCCTGTCCTTCGACGTGAAACATGCCCGCATCGCCGTGGTGCTGGAAGACAGCTCGCCCGTGACCCTGAACGCCGTGGCAGGTCTGGTTGGGTCGCAATACCTGGACCCGGTCTGGCTGCAGTCGATGCCGCAGGCCGAGGCGATGATCCGCGCCGGGGAGGCCGATGCCATCCTGCGGGTTCCGAACGAATTCACCCATGATCTGGCTGGCGGCAACGGCCGTCTGCAGCTGATCCTGAACGGTGTCGATTCCACCACGGCCCAGACCATCGAAGGCTATGCCAGCGGCGCCATCGCCAATGCGCTTGAGCATCTGGCCGACCGGCGGGACGTCCGCTTTCAGGACAGCGCCAGCGTGGGCATCGTCCAGCGCATCTGGTTCAACGAGGCTGCAACCAGCACCTGGTTTCTGGTGCCCGGCCTGATCGTGCTGGTCACGACGCTGATCGGCGCCTTCCTGACCTCGCTGCTGATCGCGCGCGAATGGGAAAGGGGTACGCTGGAGGCGCTGTTCGTCACGCCGGTCCGCCCGATGGAACTGACGCTGGCCAAGCTCGCACCCTATCTCGTCATCGGCATGATCGACCTTGCCATGTGCCTGCTGGCTGCAAAATTCCTGTTTCAGGTGCCGATGCGCGGCGCGTTGTCGATCATCGTCCTGGCATCGCTCCTGTACCTTCTGGTCTCGCTGGCGATGGGCCTGTGGATCTCGGGGATCACCCGCAACCAGTTCGCCGCCAGCCAGGTGGCGCTTCTGGTCAGCTTCCTGCCGGCAATCATGCTGTCAGGCTTTGTCTTCGACCTGCGCAACGTCCCGGTCGTGATCCGCTGGGTCAGCCAGCTTCTGCCGGCCACGCATTTCATGTCGCTGATCAAGACGCTGTTCATGGCCGGCAACTACTGGCCCGCCATCCTGCAAAGCTGCGCCATCCTTGCCGCCTATGCCATCGTGCTGATCTGGGCCACGCAGCGAACGCTTGCCAAGAGGCTGGACTGATCCGATGCCATCGCCGATCACCTATCTTTCTCAGGTCCTGGCGCTCATCCGCAAGGAGATGCTGGCAATCCTGAAGGATCCGGCCAGCCGTGCGCTGCTGTTCGCGCCGGCGCTGATCCAGTCGCTGCTGTTCGGTTACGGCGCAACCTATGATCTGACGCATGTGCCCTATGCCGCCCTGGACCAGAGCCGCAGCGCAGCCTCCACCGAGCTGCTGGCGCGGCTTGACGGCACCGGCGTGTTTGAGCGGGTTGCGACGCTGGACCATTCCGGTCAGATCGCCGGCCAGATCGACAGCGGGGCTGCGCTGCTGGTGATTGTCTTTCCCGGCGATTTCGCAGCGCGGCTGGCCGCGGGGCGCGAGGCGCCGCTGCAGGTTATTCTTGATGGCCGCAATTCCTCGACGGCCGGCGCCGCCGCTGCGCAGATTTCCGCGGTGGTGGCCGCCTTCAACGCGAAACTCGGCAATCGGGCACCGCTGACCATCGTCCGCCGGGCCTGGTTCAACCCCAATTATGAATCGCGCTGGAACCTGATGCCGGCGCTGATTGCCACGCTCAGCATGCTGCAGACCCTGCTGCTGGCGGCCCTTTCGGTCGCCCGCGAACGCGAGCAGGGCACTTTCGACCAGTTGCTGGTGACGCCGCTGACACCGTTGCAGATCCTGATCGGCAAGGCGCTGCCCTCGATCCTGGTCGGGCTGGTGCAGTCGACGATCATCTTCCTGATCATCCGCTTCTGGTTCCAGATCCCGATGAACGGCTCGGTCTGGCTGATGTATCTGGGGCTGATCTCGTTCACGACGGCGGCGGTCGGCATCGGCCTGTCGATCTCGGCCGTGGCGCTGACGATGCAGCAGGCGATGCTCTACACCTTTCTGGTCATGATGCCGCTGATGCTGCTGTCGGGCCTGCTGACCCCGGTCCGCACCATGCCCGAAATCCTGCAGGTCGCGACCTATGTGAATCCGCTGCGCTTCGGCATCGATCTGGTGCGCCGCGTCTATCTGGAAGGGGCGACCTTTGCCGACATCGCCTTCGATTTCGTCCCGCTTCTGGCGATGGCGGCCATCACCCTGCCGCTTGCCGCCTGGCTGTTCCGGCACCGGCTGAACTGATCGCCCCGGGGCCGAGCCCCGCGGGCGTCGCTGCCGTCAGCCGAGGCGGGCGCGATAGCTGGCAAGGGCCGCGGCCCTGACCGGCCCGTAGCCCCGCACCTGCATCACCGCGGCGGCAGTCTCGGTCGCCATTGCAAGCCCGTCGGGGGAAAGCCTGTCGATCAGCACCGCCATCCGCGCCAGATATTCATCGCGCAGCGCACGATCCTCGCGCCGATCATGGCCGTAGCGGAACGGATCGAACGGCCCGCCACGCAGCACCTTCATCCGGGCCAGAAGCCGGAACATCGGCTGTATCCAGGGGCCGAAGGCATGTTTGCGCGGACGGCCGGTCGCGGGATCCCTGCGGCTGAACAGCGGTGGCGCCAGATGGAACCGCAGGACAGGCGCACCGTCGAATTCGCGCGCAACCTCCCGCAGGAAGGCCGGATCGGACTGCATCCGCGCCACCTCGTATTCGTCCTTGATCGCCATGACGTGATAGGCCCCGCGCATCAGCGCATCCAGGAAGGCGGCCGCGCCATGCCATTCCGCTGCGCGCGCCTCGGCCCGCTCGACCAGGGCCGCAAAGCGTGCTGCATAGGCGGCATCCTGATAATCGGTCAGGCGGCGGGCAAGCATCGCCTTTAGCGCCGCGCCCGTCAGCGGAGGCACGGCCGGGGTGCGGGCGAAGGCCTGCGGGTCCAGTGCCGACAGCCGGCCGGTTGCGAAGGCCCGCAAGTTCTGCTCGACCGAGCCGCCGTTCAGCGTGATGGCCGCGGTTATCGCCTGCAGCCCGACCGGGATCAGGCCAAGCTGGTAGGCATGCCCCGCCAGCAGCAGGTTGGCCGCAATCGCATCGCCGAAATGGCGCAGGGCCAGCCCGGTTGCATCGATCGTGGCCAGCCTCCCCTCGCCGGCCCGCCGGCGCAGTTGCGCCAGAGGCAGCGCCGATTTCTGCTCGGCGGTCGGGTTGCGGACGAAATCGGCGGTTGGCGTGACGTGAAGGTCGGCCACGATCCGGCTGCGCATCGGATCGATGCTGCGCAGGGCGCGCGGCTGGGCTGCGACAACCGTATCGAAGGCCAGCAGCAGATCGGTCTCGCCGGCGCCGATCCGCGGCGCATCAAGCAGTGCGGGATCCCGCGCCAACCGCAGATGCGACATCACCGCGCCGTTCTTCTGCGCCAGCCCGGTCTGGTTCAGGACCTGCACCGCCAGCCCGTCGAGATGTGCCGCCTGCGCCAGGATCGCCGAGACCGTGATCACCCCGGTTCCGCCGATCCCGGCCAGCAGCAGCGCATGACTGCCATCCGCCGCCGCTGCGGCGGGCAGCGGCAGGTCGGCCAAGGCCGCCTCGGGCAGCGGCACCAGCACGGGCCGGCGCGTCCCACCCTCTACCGTGACGAAACTGGGGCAAAAGCCCTTGAGGCAACTGAGATCGGAGTTGCAGGCCGACTGGTTGATCCGCCGCTTGCGGCCAAGTTCGGTCTCCAGCGGCTCCACCGCGATACAATTCGACTGTACCGAGCAATCGCCGCAGCCTTCGCAGACCTCAGGGTTGATCACCACCCGCGCGGCGGCTTTCGGCAGGGTTCCGCGCTTGCGGCGACGCCGCTGTTCGGCGGCGCAGATCTGATCGTAGACGATGCAGGTCACGCCTTCGACCCCGCGCAGCCGGTCCTGTTCGGCCTGCAGGGCATCACGGGGCAGCACCCGGACGCCGGCGGGCAGCCGGCCTTTCCAGACCTCGGGCGTCTTGGCGATGACAACCAGTTCGCGCACGCCCTCGGCGCGGATCTGGTCGACCACGGCCGGCACGCTTAACTCGCCATCGTGGCGCTGGCCGCCGGTCATGGCAACGGCATCGTTGAACAGGATCTTGTAGGTGGCATTGACCTTGGCCGCCACCGCCGCCCGGATCGCCAGCAGGCCGGAATGGAAATAGGTGCCGTCGCCCATGTGGACGAAGACATGCGGCTCGTCGGTAAAGGGGGCATGGCCGATCCAGTTGGCGCCCTCGCCCCCCATCTGGGTGAAGGTCTCGACGTTGCGGTCCATGGCCACCGCCAGCATCGAGCAGCCGATGCCGGCTGTGGCGCGGCTGCCCGCCGGCAGTCTGGTCGAAACCGAATGCGGGCAGCCCGAACAGAAATAGGGTTCGCGAAACGGCAGCCCGGCCGGCGATGGTGGCGGTTCGGCGGGGATGGCGGGAGCGTTTCGCTGCAGAAACTGCGCCAGGATCTGCGCCAGGCCGGCCGGATCCAACTCGGCGGTGGACGAGATCAGCGGCGCCCCCCCGGGCGTGGTCTTGCCCCAGATGCGCGGCCGCGCGCCTTCGGCGCGATTGTAGAACTGCGCCCGGATCTGGTCCTCCATCACCGGACGCTTCTCTTCGACGACGAGGATCTCGTCCAGCCCCTCGGCAAAACGGTCCAGCGTCTGCGGCACCATCGGCCAGACCAGGCCAACCTTCAGCAGCCGCAGCCCGGCCGCCTCGGGCGTAAGGCCGCAGGCCCGGAAGGCGCCCTGCAGGTCGCGCCAGGCCTTGCCGGTGGCAACGATGCCGCGCCGCGCACCCGCGCCGCCCCCCGAGATGACATCCAGCCCGTTCGCCGCGGCAAAGGCCTGTGCCACCCGCAGCTTGACCTCCAGCCGCGCTTCCTGGGCGATCTTGTCGTCGGGCCAGCGGATCGACAGGCCGCCGGGGGGGATCTCGACCTCGGGCAGGACCGCCGTGGCCCCGGCATCGGGCAGATCAACCGTGGCGGTGCATTCGACAATGTCGGTCTGGCATTTGAAGCCGACCCAGGCACCGGACAGCCGGCTCATGGCGAAACCCGCCAATCCGAAGGGAATGTAGTCCTCGACCCCCGCCGGCGAAAGGATCGGCACCATGGCCGACATCAGCGTGTATTCCGACTGATGCGGCAGGGTCGAGGAAACCGCTCCGTGATCGTCGCCCATCAGAAGCAGCACGCCGCCCTTCGGATGGGTCCCGGCCGCATTGGCATGACGGATCGCGTCCACCGAACGGTCGACGCCCGGCCCCTTGCCATACCACAGCGCAAAGACCCCGTCGTACCGGGCGCCGGGCGAGAGGTCGATCTGCTGGCTGCCCCAGACGGCGGTGGCAGCCAGATCCTCGTTCAACCCGGGCTGGAACCGGATCTGCGCCGCGTCGAGATAGGGTCGCGCCCGCGCCAGTTCGCCATCGAAATCCGCCAGCGGAGAGCCGCGGTAGCCCGAGACATAGCCCGCAGTATCCAGCCCCGCCGCCTGATCGCGGGCCTGCTGCTCGATCATCAGCCGGATCAGTGCCTGGCCGCCCGAAACGAGGATCCGGCCGGCCGCCTGGCTGTAGCGGTCGGTCAGTGCCGGCCCGACCGGGCGCTGGGTGTCTGCACCGTTTCGCGGGGTGGCGGCATCGGATGCGGATGCTGGCGGGGAATGCGTCATGGCCGGCACCTCAGCGCTGCAGTTCGGCCGGAACCGGGATCACCCGACCGGGGTTCAGGATCCAGCCCGGATCGACGGCAGCCTTCAGCCGGGCCATGGCGACGATCTCGCCCGGCAAGCGGCAGGATGGCAGATAGGCGACCTTGTCCAAACCGATGCCATGCTCGGCGGTGATCACGCCGCCATGACCGGCCAGCAGGCTGAACAGCGGCGCCAGCACGTCCGGCCCATGGCGCCCGGGCAGGACGTAATGCAGGTTGCCATCGCCCAGATGGCCGAAGACCGCAGGCTCCGCCCGGCCCGCAAGCCAGGCGCCCGCCTCGGCCAGAAAATCCGGTATTGCCGGGATCGGCAGCGAGATGTCGAGGCCGGTCGTTGCCGGCAGGTGCAGCAGGTGATGGCTGCAGGCTTCGCGCAGCGCCCAAAGCCGCCGGCAATCCGCCTCGGATTGCGACAGGACGGCATCGGCCACCCGGCCGGATTCGATGGCCCGGGCCAGCAGCGCCTCCAGCCTGTCGGCCTCGGCATCCGGGTCCGGGCCGGCCACTTCGATCAGCAGGGCCGCCGCCGCGGCGGCGGCGAAAGGATACCGCAGATTCTGGCTGGCGCAGGCGGCCTCCAGCAGTGGCGCGACGATCAATTCGCAGGCCTGCAGCGCCGGGCCAAGGCCGGCGCGCAGATCCGGCAGCAGCGCCAGCGCATCCCCGACCCCGGCAAGCGCACAAAGCGCCACGCGCCGCCCGGCCGGCGCCGGATACAGGCGCAACGCCAATCGGGTGACGATCCCCAGCGTGCCCTCGGTTCCGATCAGGAACTGGCTGAGGTCATAGCCGCTGTTGTCCTTCATCAGCCCGCCCAGACGGCGGATGATGGTGCCGTCGGCCAGCACCGCCTCGACGCCCAGCACCTGCTGGCGAAAGCTGCCATATCGCAACGCCAGCGGGCCACCGGCATTGGTGGCTGCCATTCCGCCCAGCGTGGCACTGCCGCGTGCGCCCAGATCGGCTGCCAGGAACAGCCCCGCCGCCGCTGCGGCCTGCTGCGCCTGTTCCAGCACGACCCCGGCCCCCGCGATCATCAGCCCGGCCACGGGATCGATGCGCTCGATCGCCGTCATCCGCTCCAGCGAAATGACCGTCTCGCCCGGGCGGACGCGCGCGCCGCCCGAAAGCCCGGTCCGCCCACCCTGCACCACGCAGGGCTGCCCTTCCGCCTGCAGCGCCAGCAGAATCCCGGCGCAATCCTCGGCCGTTCGCGGTGCCAGCACGGCCCGCGGTTCTGCACCGGGCGCACCGCCCGCATCGTCACGGTATTTCGGCGCAGGTGGCAGCGCGAAGCGGATCAGCGCTTCGGGCAGGGTGGTGCCTGCTGGGGTAGGGGCTTCGGCGTCTTCCAAGTATCTGGCATCCCGGTCCGGGTCGGGTGCGAACCGCACCCCGAAGGCCTATCACAATCCGCATTCCGCCGGCCCGGGCGCGGAAACGGTCGCCCGCCAAGGTTATTTAGGTTGCATTCATTGTCAAATAGATATTTCAATATGGAAATATGGCACAGCGCGGTTTTGCCCCGGAATTGTCCGATGCACCGCGCCCGCAACACAGGGGCAGTTGGGACAGGATCATGAGCGCCGAACACACATTCCGGACCGCACCCTTCGATGCGATGGTGATCCGCGACGTCGAGGGCAAACCCAAGGCCGGGTTTGAAAAGCTGACCCTGGCCGATCTGCCCGACAATGACGTCCTGGTCGAAATCAGCCATTCCAGCCTGAACTACAAGGACGGGCTGGCCATCAGCGGCAAGGGCCGCATCGCGCGGCGGTTTCCGATGGTCGCGGGGATCGATCTTGCCGGCACGGTCGTCGAGTCCCGGGTGCCGGAATGGCAGGCCGGCGATCGGGTGATCGTCAATGGCTGGGGCCTGTCGGAAACCGAATGGGGCGGCTTCAGCCGTTACCAATCGCTGAAGGCGGGCCATCTGACCCGCCTGCCCGATGGTTTTACCGCCGCCGAGGCCATGGCGATCGGCACCGCCGGCTATACCGCCGCGCTCTGCGTCCTGGCGCTTGAGGATTGGGGAATGATCGCCCCCGGGCAGGGCGAGATTCTGGTGACGGGTGCGGCGGGGGGGGTCGGAACCATCGCCATCTCGGTTCTGTCGCAGCGCGGCTACAACGTGGTTGCGGCCACCGGGCGTGAAAGCCAGCACGATTTCCTGCGCGACCTCGGCGCGCGCGATTTCGTCACCCGCGCCGCCCTGGCCGAGCCGGGCAAGATGCTGCAACCCGAGCGCTGGTCGGGGGCGGTGGATACCGTGGGCAGCCACACGCTGGCCAATGTCCTGGCGCAGACCGTCTATGGCGGCGGCGTCGCAGCCTGCGGGCTGGCGGGCGGCGCGGATCTGCCGGCCTCGGTCATGCCGCATATCCTGCGCAGCGTGGCGTTGCTGGGCGTCGATTCGGTGATGGTGCCGCAGGCCAAGCGCGCACGGGCCTGGGATCTGCTGGCGCAGCATCTCGACCGGGCGAAACTGGCGGCACTGACCACCACCTCGCAACTTTCGGATCTGCCCGCGCTTGCCCAGGCAATCGTGAAGGGCGAGACCCGGGGTCGCCATGTCATCGAGATCGGCTGAGGAGAACGCAGAGATGAGCGAAGATCTGGTGCTGTGGCAGAAGGATCCGGTGGATGCCTTCGTCACCCTGACCATGAACCGCCCCGACAAGATGAACGCGATGAACCAGCCGCTCGGCGATGCGCTCGAGGCGGCGATCCTGCGGGCCGTCGCCGATCCCGAGGTGCGCGCGGTCATCCTGACCGGCGCGGGCCGGGCTTTCACCGCCGGATTCGATCTGGGCGGCGAGGATTTCGAGATGGACGCCGACCAGTGGCGCGGCGACATCGGCGAGAACATGCGGCGCCTGCGCCTCATCCGCGAGGCCCCGATCCCGATCATCGCGGCGGTGAACGGGTTCTGCCTTGCCGGGGGTCTGGAGCTGATGATGTGTTGCGACATGGCGATTGCGGCCGAGGGCGCCATGCTGGGCGAACCCGAAGTGCGCCATGTCTCGGCCCCGCCGACGCTGATGCTGCCCTGGACGGTGCCGATGATCCATGCGCGCCACCTGATGTATACCGGCGACCTCATCGACGGGCAGGAGGCGGCCCGCATCCACCTGGTCAACAAGGCGGTGCCGCAGGACCGGCTGATGGCAGAGGCCGAGCGGCTGGCTCGAAAATGCGCACGGATGCCGGGCACGGCGATCAAATATGCCAAGGCGGCGCTGAACCATCAGCAGCAGACCGCCGGACTGGAAAGCTCGTGGAGCTACAACCGCGAAACGACCGCCATCCTGCATGCCAGCGACGAGGGCCGGTACTGGATGCGGCTTCTGAAGGAAAAGTCGCTGAAGGAATTCCTTGCGGTGCGCGAAGCGCCGTTCCGCGATCTCGACTGACCCGGCTCAGCCGCCGGGCGCCGCCGCAGGCGCCCGGCCGATGTGCCCTTCGGACAGGGCGGCAAACAGCGGCGCGTGGTTGCGCAGGATCCGGCTCTGCACCAGCTGCCCCTTGGCCGAAACCTCGCCCGCATCGACCGAAGGCCGGATCGTGGCCAGGGCAAAGCGCGCGATTGCGGTCGAAGAGGCGGGGTTCCGGGCATTCCATGCCGCAAGACCCCGTGACAACCGTTCGACAAGCCCCGCCGCATCGGCATCGGCTGCGGGGAACACCAGCGCAACCAGCGCCTCGCGGCCCGCGCCGCCCAGCACCAGATCCTGCACCTCCGGCCCCAGCTGCCGCAACAGGCCGCCACGCAACGTCCCCGCGCGCACCTTGATCCCGCTTGAAAGCTTGAAATCCTCCGACAGCCGGCCATCAAAGCGCAGCATCGGCCGCTCTTCGGGATCGGTGTCCAGAACCCCCGCATCGCCGCTGCAATAATACCCCTGTGCATCCAGCGGCAAGGGAAACGGCCCGTCCTCGCCCAGGTAGCAGGGCGCCAGATTCGGCCCGCGAAAGCGCAGCTCGCTGCCGCCCTCGGTATCGACCAGGGCCATCTCATGGCCCGGCAAGGGCCAGCCCAGCCAGCCCGGCCCCGAGACCGGCCCCGGCACCAGGCACATGGTCGAGGCGGCCTCTGTCGCGCCATAGCCCGACAGCAGGCGGATCGGCCGACCATGGACGTCGGCCATTTCGGTGCGAAAGGCCTGAAGCCGGTCCCAGAGCGCAGGGTCCATCGCCGCCCCGGCAATGAAGATGTCACCCAGCCGGGTACAACCGCGCGCCAGCCGGGCAGGATCCACGGCACCCGCATCGAGCATCAGCCGCAGCCCCAGCGGCACCCCGATCATCAATGTCGGGCGCACCTCCTCCATCAGGGCGATCAGGGTGTCGTCGCCATCGGCCAGGGGCGGCGGCATCAGATGCAGCGTGCCGCCGTTCCAGATGATCTTGAACAGGTTGTCCAATCCGCCGAACACATGGTTCCACGGCATCCAGTCGATCAGCACCGGCGGGCGTTCGGCAAGGAAGGGCCAGACCGCCACGCAGGCCGCCTGGCAGGACGCGATCATTCCCCGGGTGATCGGCACCCCCTTGGGGGCGCCGGTGCTGCCGGCGGTGAAGAAGATCGCCGTCCAGTCCGCGGGGCGGCCATCGCAATCCGGCAGGGGCGGGGCGGGCGGCAGATCGGCCAGTCGCCGTGCCAGCCCCCCGCCGGGCATCGCCGAGCCGGCTGGCAGGATCAGCAGATCGGGCCGCACCATGCGCCAGATCCGTTCCGCCTCGCCGGTGTCGGGCGGAACGGCCTGCAGATCGCGGAACGGGCGCGGCGGCAAGGTGACATGGACCAGATTGCCCAACAGGCAGGCCAGCCGCAGAACAAGCGCCTCGCGCCCGGCCGCCAGCAGCGTGGCAACCCGCGCGCCCGGTTTCAGCCCCACCGCCGCCAGCGACCCGTGCAGCGCCCGCGCCGCATGCAGCGCCTCGCCATAGCTCACGATCTCACGCCCCTGGCCGGATGCGACCGTCATCAACGGCCGGCCGGGATCGGCCGCCGCCCAGTGCCGCAACCGTACGGCAATATCGGGGCGGTCGTCGGGCAGCGGCACCGCAGAGACCAGCCGCAGCGCGCCGTCGGGCCGCCGGTCCAGAATCAGCCCCGCTGCATCGCCCGCTGCCGGATGCACCATCCCCTGCCCCGCCCGCCGCTTTCAGCCATCCGCCGCGGCAGCCTGCTTGGCCGCCCGCTGCTCGATAGCCATGTTGTAAACCTCGCTCTGATAGTCGATCAGCGCGTCGAAGGCGGAAACCGCGGCGGCCGTGTCGCGCGCCAGGATCGCCGAGAAGATCTGCCGCTGCAGCGCCACCACCTTGTCGCGCTGGCGGAACTGGAACGAGATCATGTTCGCCGCCGGAATCAGCGACTGGTTCACCATCACCATGACCAGCCGCAGCAGCGCATTGGGGTTCGCGGCGGCGACGGCCTGATGGAACTCGACCTCCAGCTGGCAGAACCCCTCGTCCGAGATCTCGGTATGGTCCAGTTCCAGCAGTGCCGCCTCGATTCGCTTGTGATCCTCGCGGGTGGCATGGGCACAGGCGGCCTCGATGCTGATCTGGCCAAGGTTGCGGCGGGCGCCCACGATATCGGACAGTTCCACCGCGCCCAGCGAGACCAGCCAGTTCGTCGTCTCGTGCAGGGTCTGCGCCGCAATGTCCAGCGACGGCGGATTGACGAAGACCCCGCCCTTGGGTCCGCGCTTCGAACGGATCAGCTTCTTGGCCGCGAGGATCTTCATCGCCTCGCGGACCGTGGGTTGAGAGACGGTGAACCGCTCGGCCAGATCGGCCTCGGACGGCAGCCGCTGCGCAGCGCCCAACCGGCCCTGCATGATGTCGTCTTGCAGGCTTTCGGCGATCTGCCGCGCCAGCCCCTGATTGCGGTCGATGCCATTCATGCCCAACATACTCCCATCGCATCTTATACTCCGGCAATTCCATTATTTAAATATGGAAATTGTTGACAGTTCATTACGAAGGGTGCAACCCTGGACCCAGGGAAGCATCTCAGCACTGCTCAATATCAAAACGTCTGCGGACCTGCAGACCAGGACCAACCGGGGGAGTAACCGATATGCCTTCAAGACGCCAGTTTCTCGCTGCCATGGCTGCGGCCAGTGCCACCCTGCCCTTCGCCGGCCGCCTGCGGGCCCAGACGCCCTTCGTCATTCCGACCTACGGCGGCACCTGGGCCAAGTTCTGGGAGGAAACCCTCGTTCCCGGATTTACCGCGGCCACCGGCACAGCGGCGCAGATCGACGTCGGCCTTGGCAAGGATTTCGTGTCGAAGATCCGGGCCGGCGGCGACGCCTCGCCCTATTCGGTGTTCATGGGCAACGAGAACATCGCCGCCACCCTGCGCGCCGAAGGCTTCTTCGAACCGCTGGACATGTCGAAGATCCCGAATGCCGCCGGGCTTTATGACGGGCTTCTCAATGCGAACAACTCCGGCCTGCGGGCAATCGTCTCGCCGATCGGGCTGGCCTATCGCACCGATATGGTCCAGACGCCGCCCAAGGCCTGGACCGATCTGTGGGACAACCCGGAATTCGCCGGCCGCATCGGTCTTTATCAGATCGGCAACACCGGGGCGCAGCTTTTCCTGCGGATGACCGGCAAGCTGTTCGGTTCGGGCGACACCGACATGGACACCGCCTTTGCCAAGGTGAAGGAACTCCTGCCTTTCACCCAGGCTTCGTGGAGCGGCGAGGTCGCCGCCTCGCTGATGCGCGGCGATGTCGCCATCGCGCCGGTCGACTGGACCGAAATCCTGATGCTTCAGGACAAGGGCGCCCCGGTCGAGATCGTCGTCCCGACCGAGGGTGTGCTCAGCTACGAGCAAAGCTTCAACATCGTGGCCACCGGCGACCGCAAGGACGAAGCCCATGCCTATATCAACTACCTGCTCGATCCGCAGGTACAGTCGAACATGGCCGATGTGTTCTATACCTCGCCCGCCAACCGCGAGGCCGTGGTCAGCGATGCGCTGAAGCCCCGCCTGCCGATCCAGGGCGACGCCATGTCCAAGATCGTTCGCTTCGAATGGGACAGCTACGTCGACATCGCAGCCGAGGTGGCCGATCGCTGGAACCGCGAGATCGGCTGAACCAGGCATCCCGGGCGCAGGGACGCGGCCGCCACCCGGCCGCGTTTCTGCCTGCCCTTCCTTCACGATCACAGCGACACGCGACACGGGGCAGGCGCATGACCACGCTACGGCTGGACAGGATCAACAAGTTCTATGGCGCGGTGCAGGTCCTGCGGAACATCGACCTTGATATCGCGCAGGGGGAATTCGTCTCGTTGCTGGGCCCTTCGGGCTGCGGCAAGACCACGACCCTGCGCTGCATCGCCGGGTTTGAAACCGTCGACCAGGGCACGATCTTCTTCGGCAGCCGCGACATGACGCGGGCCATGCCCGAGCATCGGGATCTGGGCATGGTGTTCCAGTCCTACGCGCTTTTCCCGCATATGACGGTGACGGAAAACCTGTCCTTCGGGCTGGAGGTGCGCAAGATCGCAGCGGCCGACCGGGCCCGCCGCATTGCCGCCGTTCTCGAAATGGTGCGGCTGACCGGCTTTGAGAAGCGCTTCCCGCGCGAACTGTCCGGCGGCCAGCAGCAGCGCGTGGCATTGGCGCGGGCGCTGGTGATCGAGCCGTCCGTCCTTCTGCTGGACGAGCCGCTGGCCAATCTCGACGCCAGCCTGCGCGACGACATGCGCTTCTTCATCCGCGACCTGCAGCGGCGCGTCGGCATCACCACGATCTATGTCACCCATGACCAGAGCGAGGCCATGGTGATGTCGGACCGCATCGTGGTGATGAACCGCGGCGTGATCGAACAGTGCGGCCCGCCGCGCGAGATCTACGAACGCCCGGCTTCGCAGATGGTCGCGGGGTTCATCGGCCAGTCGAATACCGTGCCGGGCCGTGTCGCCGGGCGCGAAAACGACACCTATCTGGTCGAAACCGCCGAGGGGCCGATCCGCAGCCTCGGCCCCGATGGTCTTTCGGGCGAGGTCCGGGTGATGATCCGACCCGAGAACATCACCACCGACCCCGGCGGCGGCACCGCTGTCCCGGCGGCCAATATGCTGGCCGGCCGGGTGGTCAAGTCGGTCTATCAGGGCGACGGCTGCATCCTGGGAATCGAATCTGCGGGCGGCACGGCGTTCACCACCAATGTCCGCGCCGATTCTCCGCTGGGGGCGGGTGCCGCCGTCATCATCGGCTTTGACGCGCGCCAGGCCTGGGCTATCCCGGCATGACTGGCGCCCCTTCCCCCGCCATTGCCAGCCGCGGGGGCGCACAGCGCCCGGTGTGGTGGCTGATCCTGCCGGCGCTGGTTCTGCTCGTCTGCTTTCTCGTCCTGCCCTATGTCTCAATCGTGGTGATGAGCTTTCGCGAGGCCTCGACCCGGGCGGTCTATGGCGATGGCTTCACCCTTGAACATTACACGACGGTGATCGCCGATCCGTTCATCTGGGGCATCGTCTGGCGCACCCTGCGCACCGGACTGATCGTGACCGTGGTCACGCTGCTGCTGGGCTATCCGGTTGCCTATCATCTTGCCCGCACCCGCAGTCGCTGGGCAAGCGTGCTCTACATCTTCGTGATCTCGCCGCTTCTGGTGGGGCTGGTGGTCCGCACCTTTGCCTGGCTGATCATCCTGTCGAATGGCGGGGTGGCAAACAATGCGCTGAAATGGGCCGGGCTGATCGACCGTCCGATCCAGCTGCTGAACACGCCTCTTGGCGTCACCATCGGCCTGATCCATGTTTTCCTGCCCTTCGTGATCTTGCCGCTGCTGGGCAACCTCCAGGCCATCAACCCCGAGGTTGCAATGGCCGGCCGCTCGCTCGGCGCCTCGCGGCTGCAGACCTTCCTGCGCGTGACGCTGCCGCTGTCGATGCCGGGGATCCAGGCCGGCTCGATCCTTGTCTTCGTGCTGTCGATCTCGGCCTATGTCACGCCGGCCATGCTGGGCGGCAGTCAGGGCCGGACGATGGCGGTTCTGGTGGTGCAATATCTGGTCGACAGCTTCCGCTGGCCGGCCGGCGCGGCACTGGCCATCTTCATGGCCGCGATCACCCTTTCGGTGATCGCCGTCTATCTGCGCCTGACGGCCCGCGCCATGAGGAGGCTGCCCTGACCATGCGCAAGACCCTGTGGGACTATGTCTATACCGCGATCCTCGTGCTGATCTACGTGTTCCTGATGTCGCCCATCCTGCTTGTGGTGCTGATGTCCTTTTCGGGCGGAGAGTTTCTTGCCCTGCCGATGGAAGGCGTCTCGCTGCGCTGGTTCGAGACCCTGTTCGCCAACAGCCGCTTTTACGATGCCGCCGCGCATTCCTTCCGGCTGGCGCTGGTCTCGGCGCTGGTGAACGGGGTGATCGGCACGCTGGCCGCAATCTATGTCGCGCATTTTGCTTCGCCGCGGCTGGCCAACCCGCTGCGGGTGCTGATGGTCGGCCCGCTTCTGGTGCCGGAAATCCTGACCGCCATCGCGCTGCTGTTCTTCTTCTTCGAGATCGGCATCGGCAACCAGTATTCCGTTGCGATCCAGGTCGGCCATATCGTCGTGACCTTCCCCTATGTCTTCCTGAACGTGGCCTCGGCGCTGTTCAACTTCGACAGGTCGCAGGAAGAGGCCGCGCGCAGCCTTGGTGCCGGGCGCTGGCTGACCTTCCGTCGCATCACCCTGCCGGCAATCAAACCCGGGCTGATCACCGGCTGCCTTTTCGCCTTCGTGATCTCGTTCGACATCTTCAACATCTCGCTGCTGCTGAAATCGGTGGGCAACAATACGCTGCCGCTGGAACTGTTCGACTATCTTCGCTTCAACTTCGACCCGACGGCGGCGGCGGTGGCAACGGTCAGCATCTTCATCACCTTCGTCGCCGTGCTGATCGTCGACCGGACGGTGGGTCTGCGCTCGCTCCGCTTCTGACTGGTTGTTCTGCGGCCGGGGTCTGCGCGATGCCTGCATTGCACGGACCTTCCGACTGCCGGAATTGGCGTGTAGATTGCCACGATGACAGGGCTCGGGGCGAGACGATCCATGATGACACGCCGTTCGTTCTTTCGCGCCTCGGCTGCGGTGGGGGGGATGTCGATCTTGCGGCCGGGGGCGGCCCGTGCCGGCGGCTCTGCCCGTGCCGCGGGCTTCTGGTATCCCGAGGAAACCGACCCCCACGAGCGCACCTTCATGCAATGGCCGGTAAACCGCCAGGTGCATGACGACGCGGCCTTTCTGGCCGATCTGCAGGCGACCATCGCCGATATCGCCAATGCGGTTGCCGGATTCGAGCCGGTGGTGATGCTGGCCGCCGCCGAGCATCACCGGGCGATCCGCAAGCGGGTTTCGGGCAATGTCGAGTTGTGGGACATCCCGACCGACGATCTGTGGTGCCGCGATTCCGGGCCCTCCTTCGTCGTCGATGGTCGCGGCGGGCTGGCGGTGACGCAGTTCAACTTCAACGGTTGGGGCGGCAAGCAGGTCCATGACCATGATGGCAGGATCGCCGCCAGAGTGACCGAGCGACTGGGCCTGCCGGTGTTCGACGCCGGCCTGGTGGGCGAGGCCGGCGGGGTGGAGACCGATGGCCATGGCACGCTGATCGCCCATGAAAGCACCTTCATCAACTCCAACCGCAACCCCGGGTCGAAGGCAGAGGTCGAATTGCTGCTGCTGGAAACCATGGGCGCTGAAAAGATGATCTGGGCCCCCGGCATCCGGGGCGCCGACATCACCGATTACCACATCGACGCGCTGGCGCGGTTCGTTGGGCCCGGTCGGATCGTGATCCAGATGGGCGATGCGATCGACCCCGAAGATCCCTGGTCGGTGGCCGCCTTCCAGACCCGCGACATCCTGACGGCGGCGACCGATGCCCAGGGCCGCCGGTTGGATCTGACACTTCTGCCAGAGCCGCAGGACATCCGCGTCGACAGCCCGGATTTCGTGTCTTCCTATGTCAATTACTACGTCTGCAACGGCGCGGTGATTGCCGCCGAATTCGGCGATGCCGCTGCGGATGCCGAGGCTGCGGCGATCCTGGCCGATCTCTACCCCGGCCGCGAGATCGTGATGCTCGACATCGACGCCGTGGGCGAGGTGGGCGGAGGCATCCACTGCGCCACCCACGAGCAACCGAAGGTGTGATCTTGCAGGACTGGCTCAGCCGCAACGCCGAACGCCTCGGGGCCCTGGCCGCACTTGCGACGGCCTTCGCGGCACTGTCGGTGCTGGTCGTCGTCCCCTGGCAGATCGCCGCTGCCGACCGCATCCAGCGCGATCAGACCGCGCGCGAGATCTACCGCGAATTCCTGAACCTGACCGTGCAAAAGCCGGAACTGGCCACCGCCGATTTCTGCACCTTGGAAGAGCCGGCGCAGATCGCCGCCTATTCCGCCTATGTCGACTACCTGTTCTACACTGCCGAGCAGATGATCGACACCTCGCCCGAATGGCGCGACCCGATGGCGGGCTATCTGAAGGATCACATGGCCTATCTGTGCAGCACGACGGGCGGCAGGGGTGGCGGCGATATCGCCGCC
>JACSRN010000126.1 GCA_014879735.1 Paracoccaceae bacterium | reverse complement strand
GGAGATGTGTATAAGAGACAGCGGCCGAGCGAGTTGCGCCCTGGGGCATCAGCTGCCCCACCGGCCGGCCGAGAACAGAGAGCCAGGGCCGGATCCCGTGGTTCGCCTGTACCAGCGCCGCCACGGTGAAGTCGCGCCCCGCGACCTGGACCCTGCGCGAGGCGGTGCCGGTGCCGGCCTTGAACTCATAGGCGATCATGCCATTGCCGCCACCGACCGCCCCCTCGGCCACCGGGCCACCGGCCCGCGTCTCGAGCGCCGCCAGGGCATGTTCGGGGGTCACGGCCATCGCATTGATATCGTTCAGAACGCCGTCATAGGTTTCGGCCACCACCGGCATGGCCCAGGCATGGCCGTCACGGAAATGCTCGGCGTAATGCTCGATCATCCAGCGCGTGGCGCCGGTGTGGCAGGCGCCGATGCCATGGGTATTGGTGATCAGGACGGGGCCAAGGAAATAGCCCGCATCGTTGATCCAATGCGTCCCCGTCATCTCGCCATTGCCGTTCAGCGTTGCCTGCCCGGCCCAGACCGGCATCGCCACCCGCTCGGGGCGCGGCAGGATGGCGGTGACGCCGGTGCGGATGTTGCGGGCAGGATCGGTCAGGGTGCAGAAGCCAACGGTCAACCCCGCGATGTCGGTGATCGCGTTCAGGGGGCCAGGCGTGCCCGGGAAGGGTAGGCCCAGGTCGCGGGCGCGGGGTTTCGGCATCGGGTTCCGTCACGCAAGGCTGGAGAAGGCGCGATCCAGACCCTCAGCCACCTGATCCACATCGTCAAGCGAAAGACACAGCGGCGGCACCATTCGCAGGGTCGACCGGGTGGGGCCGGATTTCGACAGGATCAATGCGCTGTCGCGACAGGCTTCGAACACCGCTGCGGTGGTCTCGGGGTCTGGTTCCCGGGTCTTGCGGTCCTTGACCATTTCGATCGCCAGCATCAGGCCGCGGCCCCGCACATCGCCGATGGCCTTGTGCTTTTGCTGCAGATCGCGCAGCCGGGCCAGAAGCGCGCCGCCAACCGCCGCGGCATTCTCCTGCAGGCGCTCCTCGCGCAGGACCTGCAGCACGGCGCGGCCGGCCGCGCAGGCGGTCGGGTTGGCGCCATAGGTATGGAACATGAATTTCTCGGCCATCGGTGCGGCGATCCGCTTTTGCGCCACCACGGCACCCAGCGGAAAGCCGTTGCCGATACCCTTGGCCATGACCACGATGTCGGGAATCACGCCATCGGCCTCGAATCCCCACATATGTGCGCCGGTGCGGCCAAAGCCGGACTGCACCTCGTCGGCGATATACAGCCCGCCTGCCGCACGCACCCGTTCCGCCGCCCCCGACATGTAGCCCGGCGGCATCTCGATGATTCCGCCATAGCCCTGCACCGATTCGACGAAGATGCCGGCCACCCGGCCGGTGGTGGCGGTGGCGATGGTGCGCTCTATCTCGTCCAGATAGGGGGCAGTGCCAGGACCGAAGACGCCGCGATACTGGTTCGGCTCGGCCACGAAGGCCACGTTGCCGGGCATGCCGGGATGGCGGAACCCGGCAATCCCGGTCAGCGACTGCGCGGCAGAGGTCGGCCCGTGATAGGAGTTGCGCAGCGCCAGCAGATCGAGATTGCCGGTATAGGACCGCGCCATCACCATGGCGAGGTCGATGGCCTCGGACCCGGAATTGGTGAAATGAACGACCCATTCCAGATCGCCATCCGGCCCTTTCGGCATGGTCTGTGCAAGTTCCTCGGCCAGATGGGCGGGAACCGGGTGATAGAACATCGTCGTGCAATGGGTCAGTTCGGCGGCCTGCTTCATCGCCGCGCCCACCACCGTCGGGTGCGAATGGCCGACCGAGATGCAGACGTTCATGCCCAGCAGGTCGGTATATTTCCGGCCGGCCTCGTCCCAGAGATACTGGCCCTGTCCGCGGCGGAAGACCATCGGCTCCCTGAACGGCACGAACTTGTGCTGGCTTGCGGCGTAATAGGTGTCGCGGCGGGCGGCGGTGCCCGAAAGCGTCCAGTCGACGGGAAGATCATCAAGCGGGGTCATGCGGCATCTCCCAGGATTTCGCGGGTTCGACGGGCGACGAAATCGTCCAATGCCTCGCGGACGGCTTCGTCCATCGCAGGCGGTTCGTAATCGGCAAGGATTTTCTTCACCCGCAGGTTTGCGCGCTCATGCTCCCACAGCGCACCTTCGGCACTCCATTGTTCATAGGTGCCGTTGTCGGACATGTCGCCCATCCAGAAGGCGCTTTCGAAATGGGCCTGGGTGTGGCTGGCACCCAGGAAGTGGCCGCCCGGCGGCACCTCGCGGAACGCTTCCATCGCCTGTGCCGCTTCGGAGAAATCCACCCCCTGCACGAAGCGCATCATGGCCGAGCAGCGATCGGCATCCATGACGATCTTTTCGTAGCCGGTGGTCAGCAACCCCTCCAGACAGCCCGTGGCATGGATGATGAAGTTCACCCCGGCCAGCGCCGCGCCCATCAGCTGCGCCTGCGATTCATAGCCTGCCTGAGCATCCGGCACCTTGGAGGCGGTCAGCGCCCCCACCGAATGGAAGGGCAGGCCCAGCCGGTCGGCCAGCGTCTTGGCGCACATCTGGAACTGCGTGCCCTCGGGCGTGCCGAAGGTGGGCGCCCCGGTCTTGAGCGAAATGGGCGAGAAGAAGGTGCCGAAGGCGGCCGGTGCGCCGGGGCGGATAAGCTGGATCAGCGCGACCGAGGCCAGGACCTCGGCCAGGACCTGGGCAAGGGTCGCCGCGATGGTAACGGGCGACATGGCGCCGCCCAGCACGAAGGGCGAGACCACGGTGCATTGCCCGGCACGGGCGTAGACCTTCAGCGCGCCGAGCATGGTTTCGTCCAGCACCAGCGGTGCATTGGTATTGACCACGGAATACAGGACGCAGTTTGCATCGACGAAATCCGCACCCATGGCCAGCTTGCACATCTCGATCGTGTCACGCGACCGTTCGGGGGCGGTAACGGCGCCCATGAACGGCTTGTCGTTCAGCGTCAGATGGCTGTGCGCCATATGCAGGTGGCGGATCGGCACCGGCAGGTCGACGGGTTCCACCACCACCCCGCCAGAGTGATTCACCGCGCCCAGCGAATGGTGCAGCCGGGTGATGTCGCGGAAATCCTGAATCGTGGCGTAGCGGCGGCCCTTTTCGATGTCGTAGACGAAGGGCGGGCCGAAGCTGGGGCAATAGACCTGCGCATCGCCGCCGATCTGTACCGACCGGGCGGGGTTGCGGGCATGCTGGGTAAAGATCTTCGGCGCGTTGCGGATACGGTCGCGGCACCAGCCCGGATCGAAGCGGACACGCTCGCCGTCGACTCGGGCGCCATGGGCCTTGAACAGTGCCAGAACCTCGGGGTCGCCGCGAAACTCCATGCCGATCTCGTCGAGAATGCGATCGGCATTGCGCTCGATGATGGCGATGCCTTCCTCGTCGATCAGGCTGACTTGCGGGATCCTGCGCTGGGTGAAGGGTGTCGAAAGCCCCGACTTGGCGCTGCGCGCCTTCATTCTCTCGTTACGGCCTTCGCGGCGGCTCATGCGGATCCCCTTGTTTGTGCCGCAGAGATTACGCTGCTTTTGCCGGCCAGCCAGTGGTCGCGCGCTGTATCGGATTTACTAATGTTGCCGATTAGCCCGTTGGCCCCGATTGGCCAGTTAGCCGGTGCCGTCATGATAGATCACTTCACCCGCCTGCTCGGGAAAGCGCAGGGCGAAGTGATGGCGCAGGATCCGGGCGCAGCGCGGAGCCAAGGCCTCGGCCAGCGCATCGAATGCGCCGCTGCGGGTAACGACCTGCACCCGGCGGCGAAAGCCGGGGAAGGGCAGCGGCACGATCTTCAGCCGCATTCCCTCGGCCACCGCGTCAATCAGCAGCGTGGGCGAGAGGATCGCAAAGCACTTGCCGGTCGCGACGCCTGCCACCACCATCGAGGAGCGGTCCGCCTCCATCGCGCGGGGGAAATGCAGCCGGCAGCGTTGCAGATGCTGGTCCGTGCGCCGCCCGACCGGGGTCGAGACGCCGAAACGCACCAGCGACAACCGAGCGGCGATTTCGTTGATATCCCCCGGATCTCCGGCATAATCCGATGGCAGGACAAGATAGAACGGCTCGTCCACCACGGGGATCGCATGGATGCCGTCCTCCTGTCCGATCAGTTCCGAGGTGACGGCCAGGTCGATCTGCCGCGCGTGCAGCGCCAGCTTGTGGTCATCGGCAAGACCGGCGGACAGCACCAGTTCGGGAATGCCCTGATCCTTGACCACGAAGTCGAACAGGCCTGGCGTCAGGGTCGTCGCGATCGAGGCCAGAAGGCCCATGCGCAGGACCGGCAGCGTGGTGGCATTCAGCCGGCGGATCGCGGCGCGCAGGTCGGCGATCTCGTTCAGGATGCGAAAACCGTGGCGCTGCAACAGCAGGCCGGCATGGGTCAGCGTCACGGGCCGCTGCGAGCGGTCGACAAAACTGACGCCGAAGGCGGTTTCTAGATTCTTCAGATGTTGCGAGGCGGCCGATTGCGTCATCCCCAGCGCCTGTGCGGCGGTCGTGACCTGCTGCATCTCGGCGACTGCCATGAAAACCTCGACCGCACGGAACAGGTTGAAATCCGGGGCATTGCCGGCTTTCCGGTCCTTGATGGCGCGGTCGGGCATCTGTATCTGTCTCTGCGGGGTTCTGGGGTTCATTAGAAATCTTGATACTGCAACCGCGGCCTTGATCAAGATCCCGCCGTGGTCCGAAGGTGCGCTTCGACGGGTACAGCGGCGAAAGGGCCGGAATGGCACGGATTCTCATCATCGGCGGCGGCGCGGTGGGGCTGAGCCTTGCCTATCACCTGACCCGCCGGGGTGCGGGCGAGGTGCTTCTGGTCGAACGCAACCAGTTGACTTCGGGCACCAGCTGGCATGCGGCGGGGATCGTCGGGCCGCTGCGCGCCACCCCCAACGCCACCCGGATCGCGATGTATGCGGGCGAACTTTTCCCCAGGCTGGAAGACGAGGCCGGCCTGTCCACCGGCTACCGGCGGACCGGCGGCTACTGGCTGGCGCGCGATCCCGCCCGGATGGACGAATTGCACCGCATCGCGGCCGTGGGCCGGCAGTTCGGGCTGACGCCCAGCATCGTGGCGGGGGCCGCGCTGTCGGTGCCGGGCATGGACGGCGCGGGTGTCCTGGGGGCGCTGCGGGTCGAGGAGGATGCGAATGTCAATCCGGTCGACCTGTGCATGGCCTATGCCAAGGCCGCCCGCGCGCAGGGGGCGCAGATCCGCGAAGGCGTGACGGTGGCCTCGCTGCTGGTCGAGGGTGGCCGGGTGAAGGGTGCGCGGCTGGCCGACGGCAGCGAGATCCTGGCCGACACCGTGGCACTCTGCGCCGGGGCATGGTCGAAGGTGCTGGCCGATCAGGCCGGGGTGGCGCTGCCGCTGCAGGCTGTGGAACACATGTATGTCGTGACCGAGCCGATGGCGCATCTGCCGCACCCCTATCCGGTCCTGCGCGACCTTGACCGCGGGATCTATGTCAAGGGCGATGCGGGCAAGCTGGTGATCGGCGGATTCGAGCCCTTTGCGAAATGCTGGAACCCGCATGGCCCGGATGGCGACCGGCCCTTTCTGGAATTCGGCGAGGACTGGGAGCAGTTCACCCCCTTCATGGAGGCCGCGCTGGCGCTGATCCCCTCGCTGGCTGAAACCGGCATCCAGCATTTCATGAACGGGCCGGAAAGTTTCGCCGCCGACAGCCGGCTGATGATCGGCCAGACCAACGAGGTCGACGGGCTGTACATCGCGGCCGGGATGAATTCGGTCGGCGTGATGTCTTCGGCCGGGGTGGGGCGGGTGCTGGCGGACTGGATGGTTGAGGGCGCCAGCCCCATCGACCTGTGGGAAATGGACATAGCCCGGGTGGATCCGCTGACCGCGGCCGCCGCCCATGTGGAAAAGCGCATGGAGGAGGCGGTGGGCGATGTCTTTGGCCTGCACTGGCCCTTCAAGCAGCCGAAAGCGGGGCGGGGCCTGCGCAAATCGGCGCTGCATGACCGCTGGGCCGCGCAGGGCGCGGTCTTCGGCCTGACCGCGGGATGGGAGCGGGGGCTTTGGTATGCCGCCGGCCCCGCAGAGCGTGATCTGCCCTATTCGGTGGGGGAACAGCCCTGGCAGGACATCGTTCACCGCGAGGCGGCGGTGCTGGCCGAAGGCACCGCGCTTGTGGATCTGTCGCCCTTCGGCAAGTTCGACGTGATCGGGCCGGGCGCGCTGGCCCTGCTGCAGCATCTTGCCGTTTCGCAGATGGACGTGGCCGAGGGGCGTGCCGTCTATACCCAGTTCCTGAACGCAAAAGCCGGGATCGAGGCGGATGTGACCGTCACCCGCCTTGGTGCCCAGCATTTCCGTATCACCTCGGGTGCCGCGACGCGCTGGCGCGACCTGGTCTGGCTGCGGCGGCATGCGGGCGACCAGGTTGCCTTGCACGATGTGACCGAAACCGAATGCGTGATCGGCGTGATGGGCGCGGGTTCCCGCATCCTGCTGGCGGGGCTGTCCGGCGACGACTGGCAGGACTTCCCCTTCTCGACCGCCCGGCGCGTGTCGGTGGCGGGGGTGGCCTGCCTTGCGACGCGGGTATCCTTTGTGGGCGAACTCGGCTGGGAATTGTCGGTGCCCATTGCCGATGCCGCCCGACTGTTCGACGCGCTGACCGGGGCCGGCGCGCGGCCGCTGGGGCATTATGCGCTGGACGGGTGCCGGATCGAGAAAGGCTATCGCCACTGGGGCCATGACCTCGGCCCCGAGATCTCGCCGCTTGAGGCCGGACTTGGCTTTGCGGTGGATTGGGACAAGGATTTCCTCGGCAAGCCGGCGCTTCAGGCGCAGCGTGGCGCCCTGACCCGGCGCATGGTGCTGATGGAGGTGGAAGGCCGGCCGCTGATCCTGCATGACGAGCCGGTCCGCGAGGCCGGGGGCGTGGTCGGTGCCACCACCTCGGGGGCGCGGGGGGCGCGGACGGCAAAGGGGCTGGCGCTGGCGCTGGTGGCGATCGGCGCGGGCGAGACCCTGGCCGAGACGGCGGCGCGAAGCTTCGAGATCGAGGTCGCGGGGCGGCTTTACCGGGCGAAAGTACTGCCCCGGCCGCCTTTCGACCCCAAGGGCGAACGGATGAAGGCATGAGCATGGACGCGCAGGTTCTGATCATCGGCGGCGGGGCGATGGGCGTCTCGCTGATGTACCATCTGGCCAAGGCCGGATGGACCGACGTGGTCCTGACCGAAAAGAACGATCTGACCCACGGATCCACCTGGCATGCGGCCGGGTTGTGTACCCATTTTGCGCATAACCCGACCATCCAGGAGCTGCGTGCCACCTCAGTGCGGCTTTACCGCGACATATTGCCGGAAGAGACCGGCGATACCTGCGGCTTCCATCGTTCGGGCGCGATGCGGATCACCTCGAACCCGGACCGGATGGACGAATTCGCCCATGTTGCCGGGCTGTCGCGGTTCACCGGCTACGAGTTGCGCCTGCTGGCCTCGCCCGAGGAGGTGGCGGCGCTGCATCCGCTTGCCCGGACCGAGGGTATTCTCGGCGGCATCTACGAACCCGACGATGGCCATGTCGATCCGACGCTGGCGACCAATGCCATGGCAAAGATGGCGCGCCGGAATGGCGCCACGATCCTGCGCCAGAACCCGGTCCTGGCGATCCGGCGCGAGGGCGGCGCCTGGCTGGTGGACACGCCGAAAGGCACGATCCGCGCGAAGCATATCGTCAATGCCGCCGGGACCTGGGGCTGGGAGGTCGGGCAGATGATGGGGGTCAACGTGCCCTCGGTTCCGGTGTTGCACCAGTACCTTGTCACCGAGACGCTGCCGGCCGTCGCCGAACGCATTGCCGCCGGCCTGCCGGAACTGCCGATGATCCGCGATCCCGAGGAAAGCTGGTATGTCCGGCAGGAGCGCGACGGGCTGATCCTTGGCCCCTATGAGAAGGAGGCGCAGCCCTGGTCGGTCGACGGCGTGCCGCCCACCTTCGGTGCAGAGCTGATGCCGCCCGATCTGGACCGGGTGGAACATATCATCGCCGCCGCCATGGCGCGGATCCCGGCGCTGGAGACGGGGGGGGTGAAGTCGGTCGTCAACGGCCCGATCACCTTCACGCCGGATGCGAACCCGCTGATCGGCCCGGCACATGGCGTGCCGAACGCCTGGCTGCTGACCGGCTCGTCCATGGGGGTGATGGAGGGTGGCGGCGCCGGCTGGTTCCTTGCCCATTGGATGACCCACGGTGCCCCGCCGATGGATGCGCTGGCGGTGGACAGTCGCCGCTTCGGCGCCTGGGCCGACCGCGACTATCGCGTGGAAAAGGCGGTGGAATGCTTCGGCCTGCAGTTCGGTGTGCATTACCCGTTCGAGGAACGCCCTGCGGCCCGTGGCAAGCGGCTGACGCCGCTGCATGACCGGATGCTCGCCCGCGGCGCGGTGATGGGCGCGGCACATGGCTGGGAGCGGCCGAACTGGTTTTCCGATCACAAGGGCGACGCGGCGGTGCCAACCTTCCGCCGCGCCAACTGGTTCCCCCATGTCGCGCGCGAGGTGGAAACCGTTACCACCGCCGCCGGCCTGGCCGACCTGTCCGTCTTCGCGAAATTCGAGATCTCAGGCCCCGGCGCCCGGGCCTTCATCGAAGGCCTCGGCTCCAACCGGGCCCCGGCCGAAGGGCGGATCGGGCTGATCCACACCCTGACGCCGGCCGGTGGCACGGCGTCGGAATTCACCGTCTCGGCGCTGCCGGGCGGGGTCTTCTATCTGACCTCCGCCGCCGCGGCCGAGGAGATGGACGAAGATCTGCTGCGGGCCCGTGCGGCGGGCCAAGACGTGACCATAGCCAACGTCACCGAACGGATCGGCATTCTGGGCCTGATGGGCCCCAAGGCGCGTGATATCCTTTCTGCGCTGACCGACGACGATCTGTCCTTCCCTTGGCTTTCCGTGCGCGAGATCACCGTCGCCGGCATTCCGGTCCGCGCGCTGCGCGTCTCCTATGTCGGCGAGGCGGGTTGGGAATTGCATGCCGCGGCCGCCGACCTGCCCGCGCTCTTCGATGCCGTCGAGACGGCGGGACGGCCGCAGGGCATGGGCCTGTTCGGCGCGCTGGCGATGAATTCCATGCGGCTGGAAAAAGGCTACCGGGCCTGGGGCGCCGATTTCACCACCGAGCGCACGCCGGCCGAGACCGGCGCTTTGGTGCGTACCGAGGGGCGCGATTTCCCGGGCCGCGAGGCGCTTATGCGCCGGATGGCGGATGAAAACCGCTGGGAAATGGTACTTCTCGACCTTGATGCCGGCGCGGTGGATCCGTTCTACAGTCACACCGTCTGGCATCAGGGTCAGCCCGTCGGTGTCGTCACCAGCGGCGCCTGGGGCCACCGGACCGGCCGGGCGCTGGCGCTGGCCTATCTGCGTAGCCGCGGCCTGCGCGAGGGGCTGAGTGTCGGCATCCTGCGCCAGACCGTTCCCGTCCGCGTTCTTGAACGCGCGCCCTTCGACGCCCAGAACCAAAGGATGAAGGCATGAGCCATCCCGTCATAGCGCTCTGGTCGCACCCGCGCTCGATGTCCACCGCCATGGAGCGGATCATGCGCGAGCGCGGCGACCTGGACTGTCTGCACGAACCCTTCATGTACGATTATTATGTCCACCGGCAGGTGCGGGTGATGCCGCATTTCGAGGTGCAGCCGAACCATCCGGTGAGCTATCCCGAAATCCGCGACATGATCCTGGCGCGGGCCGAGACGGGGCCGGTGTTCTTCAAGGACATGTCCTATTACGTCATGCCACATATCATGGAGGATACCGCCTTCCTGGACCGGCTGACGAATGTGTTTCTTGTCCGCGATCCCGTGGCCTCGATCCCGTCCTACTACAAGCTCGACCCCGAACTGACGCGCGAGGAGATCGGTCTCGAAGCGCAGGCAATGCACTTCGACGCACTTGTCGCCGCCGGCCGGTCGCCGCTGGTGATCGTGTCCGAGGATGTGCGGGCCGATCCGCAGCGGGTGATCGGGGCGCTCTGGGCGCAGATCGGGCTGCCGCATGTGGCCGCAGCCTTCGACTGGCAGAATGCGGCGCCAAAGGACTGGGCGCAGGTCGGCGGCTGGCATGCCGATGTCAGCAGCGCCAGCGGCATCCGGCCGCTGACCGATGCCGAGCGCGCCGAGCAGGAGCGCAAGTTCGACGCATTGGCCGCGAAGGTGCCGCATCTGCGCGGGGAACTCGACCATCACCGGCCGTTCTACACCCGGCTTGCGGCGGCGGCGCTGAAACCCTGACCGGCCTGCCGCCCCTTTCCGCGCCGGGGCAAAGCGGCTAAGCCCTGGGGCGGAGCAGGGCCGGGCGGGCTGCCGGGCAGGCTGGGGGATGGAATGGCATTATCCGACAATGCACGCGGCATAATGCTGATGAACATCGCCATGGCCACGTTCACGCTGAACGACACGGCGATGAAGGCGGCCATGGCGACGGTGCCGCTGTATCAGGCCATCGCTTTGCGTGGTGTGCTTACGACACTGGCCCTGGTTCTGATCGCGCTGCGACTGGGCGTGCCGGCCCTTCGCGTGCCGCGGGGCGATGCGAAATACGTCACCCTGCGCACCCTGGCCGAGGTCGGCGCGACGCTGACCTTCCTTGCAGCACTGGTCCATATGCAACTGGCCAACCTGTCGGCGATCATGCAGGCGCTGCCGCTGGCGGTGACGCTGGCAGCCGCCCTGTTCCTGCGCGAGCCGCTGGGCTGGCGGCGCATGCTTGCGATCGGCATCGGCTTTGCCGGTGTCCTGATCATCATCCGCCCCGGTGCCGAGGGTTTCGACCGCTGGTCGCTTCTTGGCGTGGCCTCCGTGGGCCTTGTCGTGCTGCGCGATCTGTCGACCCGCAAGATGAGCCGCGTCGTCTCCTCTGCGACGGTGGCGGTGCTGGCCTCGGGTTCGGTCGCGGCGCTGGGGCTTGCCGGGCTTGCCGTCGAGGGCTGGCAGCCCCTCAGCCCGGCTGCGGCGGCACAGATCGCGTTTGCCGCGATCTGCCTCGTCGCCGGCTATCTGAGCTCTGTGGCGACGATGCGGGTGGGCGATATCGGTGTTGTGGCGCCCTTCCGCTACACGGCACTGCTCTGGGCGATCCTGCTGGGCTGGCTGGCCTTCGGGCAGTTGCCCGACCGCTGGACATTGACTGGCGCCGCGCTGGTGGTTGGGAGTGGTATCTTCACCCTGCTGCGCGAGCGGCGGTTGCATCTGCAGCGCCGCACCGGCTGGCTTCCGCGCTCGGCCAGGTGACGGGTTTCCGCAGGGCCTTGCCCCTTGCTGGCGCAGATCGCCCGGATCCGCCACAACAACCCGGGCCATGCCCTCTTTCCGTGCGACCCGCGCAAGGCCGATCCCGGGGCGGGGTTGTGGCGGTTCCTCAAAGGCGCGCGACGGGCTTGCCGCCCATGCCCCGGGGCTGGCGGATCGCTGCGACCGGCCGTTTTGTCGCGGGCGAGACGCAGTACCGGACCGGCCTGTAGCGGTCCGATGCCAACCGTCGCCAGCCCCGGTCGGCGGCCCGTCCGGGGACCGGCGGTCCGGTTGACACCCCCGGAGATTCCTCCTATACGCCCGCCCATCCACGCCATGGGGTGCGCGCAGCCCGTGGCAGTGATCAGAGCGATTCGAGTGGTCATGATCCGGGCCGCAAGGCCTCGATCCTCTGGAAGTTGCCGCGGCATCCCCCATTTGCGGGGATGGATGCGGTTTTCGTGTTTTGCGATGCACGCAGGGCACAGTCGAGAAGCGGCGCCCCGGAGGCAATGGGGCGAGTATCGAAACGAGGAACGTGAATGCCGACGATTCAACAGCTTATCCGGAAACCCCGGGAAGCGAACGTGCGGAAGTCCAAGTCCCAGCATCTGCAGGAATGCCCGCAGAAGCGTGGGGTCTGTACCCGCGTCTACACCACCACCCCGAAGAAGCCGAACTCGGCCATGCGGAAGGTCGCCAAAGTGCGCCTGACCAATGGGTTCGAGGTGATCAGCTATATCCCCGGCGAAAAGCACAACCTCCAGGAACACAGCGTCGTGCTGATCCGTGGCGGCCGTGTGAAAGACCTTCCGGGCGTGCGTTACCACATCCTCCGCGGCGTTCTGGATACCCAGGGCGTGAAAGACCGTCGTCAGCGCCGCTCGAAATACGGCGCCAAGCGTCCGAAGTGAGGAGATAGAGCATGTCCCGTCGTCACGCCGCCGAAAAGCGCGAAATCCTGCCCGACGCCAAATATGGCGACCGAGTGCTGTCCAAGTTCATGAACAACCTCATGAAGGACGGCAAGAAATCTGTGGCCGAAGGCATCGTCTATGGTGCGCTTGACCGCGTCCAGTCCCGCCTGAAGCGCGAACCCGTCCAGGCGTTCCACGAGGCCTTGGACAATGTGAAGCCTTCGGTCGAGGTCCGCAGCCGCCGCGTCGGCGGCGCCACCTACCAGGTTCCCGTCGAAGTGCGCACCGAGCGCCGCGAGGCGCTGGCGATCCGCTGGCTGATCACCGCCGCCCGCAAACGCAACGAAAACACCATGGAAGAGCGCCTGGCCGCCGAACTGGCCGATGCGGTGAACAACCGCGGCACCGCGGTGAAGAAGCGCGAAGACACCCACAAGATGGCCGACGCAAACAAGGCGTTCAGCCATTATCGCTGGTAAGAGGACATCATGGCACGCGAATATCCGCTGAACCTCTACCGCAACTTCGGGATCATGGCCCATATCGACGCGGGCAAGACCACGACGACCGAGCGGATTCTGTTCTACACCGGCAAATCGCACAAGCTTGGCGAAGTCCATGACGGCGCCGCGACGATGGACTGGATGGAGCAGGAGCAGGAGCGCGGGATCACCATCACCTCGGCCGCGACCACGACCTTCTGGGAGAAGACCGAGGACGGCAAGACCCCGATCTCGAAGAAGCACCGCTTCAACATCATCGACACCCCCGGCCACGTCGACTTCACCATCGAAGTCGAACGCTCGCTGGCCGTCCTGGACGGCGCCGTCTGCCTCCTGGACGCCAACGCCGGGGTCGAGCCGCAGACCGAAACCGTCTGGCGCCAGGCTGACCGCTATGGCGTGCCGCGGATCGTGTTCGTCAACAAGATGGACAAGATCGGCGCCGACTTCTTCAAATGCGTCCGCATGATCAAGGACCGTACCGGCGCCATCCCCGCCCCGATCGCCCTGCCGATCGGCGCCGAGGACAAGCTGGAAGGCATCATCGACCTCGTGACCATGAAGGAATGGGTCTACCTGGGCGAAGATCTTGGCGCATCCTGGGAAATCCGCGACATCCGCGACAGCCTGCGTGCCGAGGCCGATGAATGGCGCGGCAAGCTGATCGAACTCGCCGTCGAACAGGACGACGAGGCGATGATGGCCTATCTCGAAGGTCAGGAACCCGATGTCGATACGCTGCGCGCGCTGATCCGCAAGGGCACGCTGGCCATGGCCTTCGTTCCGGTCACTGCCGGTTCGGCGTTCAAGAACAAGGGCGTGCAGCCGGTTCTGAACTCGGTCATCGACTATCTGCCCTCGCCCCTGGACATCAAGCCCTACATGGGCTTCGCCCCGGGCGACGAGACGGAAACCCGCAACATTGCCCGTTCGGCCGATGATGCGCAGCCCTTCTCGGCGCTGGCGTTCAAGATCATGAACGACCCCTTCGTCGGCTCGCTGACCTTCACGCGCATCTATTCGGGCGTGCTGAAGAAGGGCGACCAGATGGTCAACTCGACCAAGGGCCGCAAGGAGCGCGTCGGCCGCATGATGATGATGCATGCGATCAACCGCGAGGAAATCGACGAGGCTTTCGCCGGCGACATCATTGCGCTGGCCGGGCTGAAGGAAACCACCACGGGCGATACCCTGTGCGACCCGGCGAACCAGGTTGTGCTGGAAACCATGACCTTCCCCGAGCCGGTGATCGAGATCGCCGTGGAACCGAAGTCGAAGGCCGACCAGGAGAAGATGGGCCTCGCCCTCGCTCGCCTGGCTGCCGAAGACCCGTCGTTCCGCGTCGAGACCGATATCGAATCGGGCCAGACCATCATGAAGGGCATGGGCGAACTTCACCTCGACATCCTCGTCGACCGCATGCGTCGCGAGTTCAAGGTCGAGGCGAA
>JACSRN010000095.1 GCA_014879735.1 Paracoccaceae bacterium | reverse complement strand
GCAACCCGCGCCGCAGTCCGCGCCCGAACCCGAGCCGATCCCGGCGCCCGAACCCGAGATCCCTGCCGCACCCGGCCCCGAGATCGTTCCCGGACCCAACCAGCCCGAGATTCCGGCGGGTGAACCGTGGATGGGCGCGCGCGCCGCGCCGCAGCCGGTGCCCGCTGCCGAATCCGAGCCGCGCGCCACCACGACGCCACAGCCCGAAGCCCGGCCTGCCGCTGCCCCGACCGGACTGGGCCTGACCGTCGCAGGGGTGCGGCCTGCCGCCATACCGCCCGCCGCCCGTTCTGCCGAGGCGGATGAGGCGCCCTTTACCCATGTCGCCGATCCCGAACCTGCGGCCGAACCGCTGCCGGACGAGGAACTCGCCATCTCGCCCGCAGCCCAGATTGCGGCGGCTGCGGCGGCAACGCCGGCGCGCGATACAACGCTGCAGGCACGCCCCGCCGTCGCCGTACCCGCCGAACCGGACGACGACCTGCCACCCGCGCCGCCACCGGCGGTGACGGCAGCATTCGCCACCCGTCGCCAGATCGCCGATGCTGCCGGCGCAGGCGCCCCCACGCTGCCCGCGGCAACCCGCCCGGATGCGGCCACGCTGGCCCGCGCCGCACGCGGCAAGCCGATCGAGGAATTGCCGCCCCTGCCCCGGGCGCCGCAACCCGCGGCCAGGGCCGTCGCCTCCGGCACCAAGGGCGTGATGAAAAGCCTGGGCGCCACGGCAGGCGCCAGCCGCAAGGTCAAGGGCAAGCCGCCCGTCGCCTCTGCCCCCGGGGGTGCTGCCGCGGGACGCCCTGCCGGCGCGGCCGCGGCCGGCACGGCGAACCCCGCCGCTGCCTCGCGCAGCCTTGGCAACACGCCCTTCGCCTTGCGCCAGCCGCAGCGGGGCAAGCCGCGCTTCCTTGGCCTGATCCTGACCGCCATCCTCCTGGTCTGCCTTGCGTTGGTCGCGGCCTGGTCGTCGTTCTATCTGGCGCGAAACGACATGGCGGAAGAAACCGCGGTCGCAGCCGCCGATCTTGGCGCGACCGGCCCGGCCGTCGAGGACGAAATGGCGGCGGACGGGATTGACGAGGCCGATCTTGCCGCCGAAGCCGGCGCAGCAGCGGACAGTTCCGCCGCGGATGAGGTTTCGGCCGGTGCCGAGGTGCCGGCGCTCGCCCCCGCGGCGCCCGAAACGGTGGTCGAAACCGCAGCCGAAACCGTTCCCGAGCCGGCGCCAGAGACCACCGTTCCCGCCGACAGCCCCGCAGCCGTGGCATTGGTCGATCCGCAGGACGAAATCTTCCTGTCCGCCGCCGATGCGCCGCCGCCCGCCTTCGACCCGTTGTCGCTGCCCGAACCGGTCTCGGGCGCCGAGGCTGCGCCAACCGCGCCGATGCCGCCGCCTGCCTTCGGCACCGTGTTCCAATTCGACGGAAATGGCCAGATCGTGCCGCAGGCAGAGGGGATTACCACCCCCGGCGGCTATACGCTTTATGCCGGCAAGCCGGACAAGATACCGCCGTCCCGCAGTGCCGCGGCCGAGAAGGCCGCAGCCGATGCCCGCACCGCCGCCGCCGCCGCCGCTGCCGCCATGGAGGCGGCGCCGGTCGTTTCAGAGACTGCCGCGGCGACCGAAGGCGAAACCGTACCGGCGGTGCCTGTGGGCGAAAGCGCCTCGGCGGAGGCCGCGCTGGTCCAGAATCCGAACCCCGATCTGGCCGATCGGCGCCCCAGGCTGCGGCCAGAAGATCTGGCGCCGGCCGAAGACGATGGTGCCCTGATCGCCCTGCCCGAAGGCGCGCAAAAAGCCAGCCTGCGGCCCCGCGCCCGCCCCGCCACCATTCTGGCCGCGGGCGAGAAGGCGCGCGCAGAGACGGCCGCCGCGTCGCTGGCCGGTGATGCCCCGGCGCCCGGTGCCGAGGTCGAACTCGCTTCGGCCGCCGTCAACCCGTCGGTCCTGATGATCTCGCGCCGTCCCGCGCCGCGACCCGAAGATTTCTCGCGCGCGGTCGAGGCCGCCGTGGCCGCCGCCGTGCGCATGCCCGAACCCGAGCCCGAGCCGGCACCGAAGAAGAAGTCCAAGGCCGCCGCCGCAGCGCCGGAGGTGAAGCCCGAGGAACAGTCCGAGATCGACGAGCCCGAGGTCGCTTCGGCGGCGCCGAAGATCCCGACGAAAGCCAGCGTCGCCAAGCAGGCTACGTTCAAAAACGCGATCAACCTGTCGAAGGTGAACCTGATCGGCGTCTATGGCACGCCGTCCAAGCGCTATGCGCTGGTTCGTCTGGCGAACGGAAAATACAAGAAGGTGCGCGTCGGCGACCGTATCGACGGCGGCACGGTTCAGGCCATCACCCAGACCGAAGTCCGCTACCAGAAGGGCGGCCGCCTGGTCGCCCTGGCGATGCCGCGCGGCTGAACCGGAACAAATCCGCCCGAACGGGAAGCAATGCGTGATGCTGCGCCTTGGCAGCCGGCGGGCGGCATGGCTAGACTGAATACGGCTTCTCCTCGCAACCCTTGGCCCGGACACACTTTCCGCGATGGAACACGCCCTTCTCATGGCGAGCCTCTACCTCGGCGCCGCGGTGCTGATGGTGCCGCTGTCGGTCCGGCTGGGGCTGGGTTCGGTGCTGGGCTATCTTGGCGCGGGAATGCTGCTTGCGCCGGTGATGAACCAGGTTGGCGCCGAGACGGCCGAGTTGCAACACGCCGCCGAGTTCGGCGTGGTGATGATGCTGTTCCTGATCGGACTGGAGCTTGAACCACGCGCCGTCTGGGAAATGCGGGCGCGGCTGCTGGGCCTGGGTGGTGCACAGGTCGTGCTGACGACCGCGGCGATCACCGGCGTGCTGCTGATGATGAATCGAAGCTGGCAGCAGGCACTGGTCCTGGGCATGGTCTGTGCGCTTTCCTCGACCGCCATCGTGCTGCAGATGCTGACCGAGCGGAACCTGATCCGGACGCCGGGCGGGCGGGCGACCTTCTCGGTGTTGCTGTTTCAGGACATCGCCGTCGTGGTGATGCTGGCGGCAGTACCGTTCCTGTCGGTCTCTGGCGGCGGCGCAGCGGCGGTCAATGCCATTGCAGAGGGACAGGAAGTCGGGATCGCCGGCTATCTGAGCGGCCTGCCCGCCTGGGCCGATGCCCTGGTGACGCTGTCGACCGTGGCCGGAATGATCGTCGGCGGACATTTCCTGTCGCGCCCGGTGTTCCGCTTCGTCAACGCCTCGCGCATCCCCGAAATGTCGACCTTCATCTCGCTGCTGATCGTGCTCAGCATCGGCTATCTGATGATGCTGGTCGGTCTCTCGCCCGCGCTGGGGACCTTCGTCGCCGGCGTGGTTCTGGCGAACTCGGAATTCCGCCACCAGATCGAGGCCGAGATCAGCCCGTTCAAAGGCCTGCTGCTTGGCCTGTTCTTCATGACCGTGGGTGTCGGCATCGATCTGCAACTGCTGATCGAGCGGCCGCTCGCGCTGATCGGGCTGACCGCGATCCTCATCGCGATCAAGGTGTTCATTCTGGCGGGGCTGGCGCGGCTGCTGAAATTCAAGGCGCGCGATCGCTGGCTTTTCGCCCTGGGCCTGGCACAGGGCGGCGAATTCGGCTTCGTGCTGATCGGCTTCGCCCTGAGCGAGGGGGCGATGACCACCCGCGATGCCGAGACGATGCAGCTTGTCATCGGGCTTTCCATGCTGGCAACGCCGTTCCTGTTCCTGGCTCATGGCGCCCTGGTCCGCCGGCTTTCGCGCAACGAACCGGCACGCCCCTATGACCAGATCGAGGCCGGCGGCCGGGTGATCATCGCCGGAATAGGTCGGTTCGGGCAGGTGGTGAACCGGCTGGTACGCTCCTCGGGGATCGAGACCGTATTGCTCGATTCCGACCCGAATGCCGTCGACGTGATGCGGCGCTTTGGTGCCAAGGTCTATTTCGGCGACCCCGCCCGGCCCGAGCTTCTGGCCGCTGCGGGGCTGAATGACGCGCAGGTCCTGGTCGTTGCGGTGGACGACCCCGAGGTTGCGGTGAAGATCGTCCGCCACGTCCGCACCAAGCGGCCGGAACTGCACATCGTCGCGCGCGCCCGCGATCGGGTGCATGTCTATCAGCTGTATCAGGCCGGCGCAGACGACATCGTGCGGGAAACCTTTGACAGCTCGGTCCGGGCGGGGCGCTACGTTTTGGAAAACATGGGGCTTTCGGATTACGAAGCCGCCCAGCTGAGCCGGACGTTCTGGAAGATGGACCGCGCGGCGATGCGCGATCTGGCCGAGGTCTGGGTGCCTGGCCAGCCCGTCCACCTGAACGAGGACTATCTTGCGCGCGTGCAGAAGCTTGACCGCGACCTTGAGGCCGCGCTGATCGAGGAACTGGAGCAGACGCGGCCGATGCCTGCAGAGGTGGAAAAGCCCGGGCTGGCAACGCAGGGACCGGAAAACCCCGGGCCGGGCAAACCCGTCGCGGCGGAATAGGGCCGCTGAACAGCGCCGCGAACCTATCAGCCCTTCGCCACGCCCGCCTCGGCAAAGGTCGCCATGCCGCCATGGCAGGCGACAGCCCCCTTCACCACCCCCAGCGCCAGCGTCGCACCCGAAGCTTCGCCCAGGCGCAGGCCAAGCGACAGCAGCGGTTCCTTGCCCAGGCATTGCAGCAGGCGGCCATGCGCGCCCTCGCCGCTGACATGGCCGGCCAGGCAATGATCCAGGGCGTCAGGCGTCGCGCGGTCCAGCACGGCCGCCGCCGCGCCGGCGATGAAACCGTCCAGGATCACCGGCACCCGCAGGATCCGCGCATGCAGGATGGCCCCGGTCATTGCCGCCACTTCGCGGCCGCCCAGCCGGCGCAGCACCTCGAACGGATCGTGCAGATGCCCGGCATGGGTGGCCAGTGCTGCGGCCACCGTCGCCTCTTTCCGCGCAAGACCGGCATCATCGACTCCGGTTCCCCGCCCGGCCCAGCCGCTGCCGCCGTAGAGCGCCGTCGCGATGGCCGCCGCCGCGGTGGTGTTGCCGATCCCCATCTCGCCGGCGATGAAAAGGTCAAGCTCGGGCGTGACCGTCTGCCAGCCCGCGGCCAGCGCAGCCTCCAGCTCGGCCCCCGTCATCGCCGGGCCGGTGGTGAAATCCGCGGTTGGCCGGTCGAGATCCAGCGCCACAACCTCGATCTCGGCACCGAAGGCGCGGCAAAGCTGGTTGATCGCAGCCCCGCCGGCGCGAAAATTCGCCACCATCTGCACCGTCACCTCCGGCGGGAAGGCCGAGACGCCGCGGGCCGCGATGCCATGGTTTCCGGCAAAGACCGCGACCTTCACCCGGTCCGCCCGCGGCACGGCGCGGCCCTGCCAGCCGGCAAGGAAGGCGGCAATCTCCTCCAGCCGACCCAGCGCGCCCGGCGGCTTTGTCAGCACGGCATCGCGCGCCCGCGCCCCGGCGATGGCATCGGCGTCGGGGCCGGGCAGCCGGTCGAGATGGGTGCGAAAGGCGGCAAGGGTGGCGGGCGCGGCTGTCATGACAATCCCGGATTGATCCTATAGGGTCCGGGGGTTAACCGATCCGCAGGGGCCGGGCCATACCGGAAGGGACAGGGAGATGCCGGGAAGCGACAGCAGGGCGGTCCGCGACGATCTGTATTCGGCCTTTTCGCTGCTGACCCGGCTGCCGGTGCCGCAGCACGGCTTTCGCGGCGCGGCCTCGGCCTGGGCCTGGCCGCTGGTGGGGGGTGTTCTGGGCGTGCTGGCGGCGGCGCTGGCCCTGCTGGCGCTGCGGCTGGGGCTGCCGCCGGGGCCGGCCGCGGCGCTGGCGCTGGCGGCGCTGGCGCTGATGACGGGCGGATTGCACGAAGACGGGCTTGCCGATACCGCCGACGGGCTTCTGGGCGGACAGACCCGCGAGCGGCGGCTGGAGATCATGAAGGACAGCCGGATCGGCAGCCATGGCGCGCTGGCCCTCGGGCTGGTGCTGCTGGCGCAATGGTCGGCGCTGGCGATCCTGATCGCCCGGCCCGGCGGCTGGACCGGCCTGATCGCGGCGGCAGCGCTGTCGCGGGCGGCCATGGTAGCGGTGATGGCAGCCCTGCCCCCCGCCCGCACCGGTGGGCTGTCGGCGGGTGCGGGACGGCCCGCGCCGCAGGCTGTGGCCATGGCCCTGTTGTTCGCGCTGCTCCTGGCCCTCGCCTGTGCGGGATGGGCCGCCCTTCCCGCAGCCCTTGCCGCGGCGCTGGCCGCCGCCCTTCTTGCCCGCGCAGCCCTGCGCCGGATCGGCGGACAGACCGGCGACATTCTCGGAGCCAGCCAGCAACTTGCCTTTGCGGCCGCCCTGTCGCTGCTTGCCTGAGGCATTTCCTGCTCGACTCTGCCGCCCGCCCGCCGATACTGAGAGGCCATGAGTCTGCCGCCTGGTTTTCTTGACGAGCTGCGCAGCCGCGTCTCGCTTTCCGCCGTTGTCGGGCGGAAGGTTACTTGGGACATGCGCAAGTCGAACATGGCCAAGGGCGACTGGTGGGCGCCCTGCCCCTTTCACCAGGAAAAATCCGCCAGCTTTCACGTCGATGACCGCAAGGGATTCTACTATTGCTTCGGCTGCCACGCGAAGGGCGACGCGCTGACCTTCGTGAAAGAAAGCGAAAACCTGTCGTTCATCGAGGCCGTCGCCGTGCTGGCCGCCGAAGCCGGGCTGCCGATGCCCGAGCGCGACCCGCGCGCAACAGAGCGTGCCGACCGGCGCGGCGAGCTGGTCCAGGCGATGGAAGAGGTCGTGCGCTTCTATCGCTTGCAGTTGAAGACCGCCGCTGCCGGTGCGGCACGCGACTACCTGGCACGCCGGCGGGGGCTTTCGGAGGCGGCGCTGGATCGCTGGGAAATCGGCTGGGCGCCCGACAGCCGCCACGCCCTGCGCGACACCCTGGCGGGCAAGGGCGTGTCGGCCGATCTCATGGTGGCCACCGGCATGATCGCCCGTGGCGATGATGGCAGCCTTTATGACCGTTTCCGCGGTCGCATCATCTTTCCCATCCGTGACGGCCGGGGCCGGGCAATCTCGCTTGGCGGGCGGTCGATGGATCCCAATGCGCGGGCGAAATACCTGAACGGGCCGGAGACCGAGCTTTTCGACAAGGGGCGCAACCTCTTCAACCACGGGCCGGCGCGCGAGGCGGTCGGCAAGGGGGCCGCGCTGATCGTGGCAGAGGGCTATATGGATGTGATCGCGCTGTCCGAGGCCGGGTTCGGCGGTGCGGTGGCGCCGCTGGGAACCGCAGTCACCGAAGATCAGCTGCGTCTGATGTGGCGCATCGCCGACGAGCCGCTCATCGCGCTTGACGGCGATGCCGCCGGAACGCGCGCGGCCTTGCGGGTGGTCGATCTGGCCCTGCCGGTTCTTGAAGCCGGCAAGGGCCTGCGCTTCGTCCTGCTGCCGCAGGGGCAGGACCCGGACGATCTGATCAGATCCGCCGGCCCGGCCGCGATGCAGAAGGTGCTGGACGGCGCCGAACCGATGGTGCGGCTGTTGTGGCAGCGCGAGACCGAGGGGCGCGTCTTCGACAGCCCCGAACGCCGCGCCGCGCTGGACAAGACCCTGCGCGCCGCGCTGAAACGCATCGCCGACCCCTCGATCCGCGCCCATTACGGCGAGGAGATCGGCGAGTTGCGCCGGGCGCTGTTCTTTCCGCGCCGGGCGGCACCGGCCCCCGGCGTGCCGCGCGGCCGCTGGGTGCCGCGGGGCACCCAGCCGCCCGCGCAGCCCCTTGCCGCAACCCGCACCTCGCTTCTGGCCGCCAGTATCGCCCCCGAAGACGGGCTGCGCGAGGCGGTGGCGCTGGCCGCGCTCCTGCGCTTTCCCGAATTGCTGCCCCGGTTCGAGACCGCCCTCGAACGGCTGGAATTGTCCACGGCCGATCATGTCCGCCTGCGCAATCTGCTGCTGACCCACGCGCAGGACGACGACTGCCGCGCGCGCGTCGCCGCCGACAGCCCGGCCGCCCTTGATCGCCTGATGGACAATCCCCATGTGCGCATCAGCCCGGCGCTTCAGCCCCGTGCCGATGCCGAATTTGCCGCCGCCTGCGTCGAGGAAGTCCTGGCCCACCTGCAGGCCGACCGTGCACATCGTGCCGAATTGACCGAAGCCGAGGAAGACGTTGCCGGGCTGGCCGACGAGGGCCTGACCTGGCGTGTGTCAAAGGCCGCAGAGGCCCGCAGCCGGGCCAGCCGTGGCCCGAAGGAACAGAAGGGCGAAACCGTGATCGCGCCAAACGGCGTAGAACTCAACCGGGAGGAACTCGACCGTGCCAGAAAGCTTCTTGATTCCATAAACTTCAGCAAGGGCGGGCGCCACCCGACCTGATTCGCCCTTTAACCCGCCGTGATTCGCGGTATTGATTCGCCGATCACACGCGCGCGATTCGCACTTCCCGCAGGAGCAGACATGGCCCTCAAGGACACCGACGACGCCAAGCCCGAGACCGAAGAGGCAGATGTCTCGCTCGACATGTCGCAGGCAGCCGTCAAGAAGATGATCGCCGACGCGAAGGAGCGTGGCTTCATCACCATGTCGCAGCTGAATGCGGTGCTGCCCTCAGAACAGGCCTCGTCCGACCAGATCGAGGACATCCTCGCCATGCTCGACGACATGGGCATCCGGGTGGACGAGGAAGGCGACGAGAACGAGGAGCCGGAACAGCCCAAGGGCGGCGAACTGGTCGACACCTCCTCCTCGCGCGAGATCGCGCTGGCCGGCGGCACGTCCGAAACGCTGGATCGTACCGACGATCCGGTGCGCATGTACCTGCGCGAGATGGGTTCGGTGGAACTCCTCAGCCGCGAGGGCGAGATCGCCATCGCCAAGCGGATCGAGGCCGGGCGCAACACGATGATCGCGGGGCTTTGCGAAAGCCCGCTGACCTTCCAGGCCATCACCATCTGGCGCGACGAACTGCTGTCCGAGGACATCCTTCTGCGCGATGTGATCGACCTCGAGGCCACCTTCGGCCGCAGCCTGGATGGCGACGAGGAGATGGAGGGCGCGCCCCTCGACGAGGTCGGGGTTGTCGCATCCTCGGCCCCGCGTCGCCCGGCCAGCGCCGAGCCCGAGCTTGACGCCGACGGAAACCCCATCGCGCATGAGGATCCGGAAGACGCCGATGACGACGACGAGGGGTCGAACCTCTCGCTTGCCGCGATGGAAGCGACGCTGCGCCCCAAGGTGCTGGAGACGCTGGAACATATCGCGGCCAATTACGATTCGCTGTCCACCATGCAGGAACAGCGGATGTCGGCCACCATGTCGCATTCCGAACGCTTCACCACCGCCGAGGAGGCAGCCTATCAGAAGCTGCGCGCCGAAATGGTGTTGCTGGTGAATGAGTTGCACCTGAACAACAGCCGGATCGAAGCGCTGATCGACCAGCTTTACGGCATCAACAAGCGGATCATGTCGATCAACTCTGGCATGGTGAAGCTGGCGGATGCCGCACGGATCAACCGTCAGGAATTCATCGCCGAGTATCAGGGCTACGAGCTTGATCCCGGCTGGTGCGAGCGGATGTCGGTCAAGGTGGGCCGCGGCTGGCAGACGCTGATGGAGAAGAGCCGCGACAAGGTGGAAGATCTGCGCGCCGAAATGGCGCAGGTCGGCCAGTATGTCGGCGTCGACATCAGCGAGTTCCGCCGCATCGTGAACCAGGTGCAGAAGGGCGAGAAAGAGGCCCGCCAGGCCAAGAAGGAAATGGTGGAAGCGAACCTTCGCCTCGTCATTTCCATCGCCAAGAAATACACCAACCGCGGGCTGCAATTCCTTGATCTCATTCAGGAAGGCAACATCGGTCTGATGAAGGCGGTCGACAAGTTCGAATATCGCCGCGGCTATAAGTTTTCCACTTATGCAACATGGTGGATCCGGCAGGCCATCACGCGCAGCATCGCCGATCAGGCCCGTACCATCCGCATTCCGGTGCATATGATCGAGACGATCAACAAGCTGGTGCGCACCGGCCGGCAGATGCTGCATGAGATCGGCCGCGAGCCGACGCCCGAGGAACTGGCCGAAAAGCTGCAGATGCCGCTGGAGAAGGTTCGCAAGGTGATGAAGATCGCCAAGGAACCGATCTCGCTGGAAACGCCGATCGGAGACGAGGAAGACAGCCAGCTTGGCGATTTCATCGAGGACAAGAACGCCATCCTGCCGCTGGATTCGGCCATTCAGGAAAACCTGAAGGAAACCACGACCCGGGTTCTGGCGTCGCTCACCCCGCGCGAGGAACGTGTGCTGCGGATGCGTTTCGGCATTGGCATGAACACCGACCATACGCTGGAAGAGGTGGGCCAGCAATTCAGCGTCACCCGCGAGCGCATCCGCCAGATCGAAGCCAAGGCGCTGCGCAAGCTGAAACATCCAAGCCGAAGCCGGAAGCTGCGCAGTTTCCTCGACCAGTAGGGCGACCTCCCCGGCTCAGCCCGGCCACGGCGACATACGGGGGATAGGGGCGTTGGCCGCGATGCCGCGGCGATTCTCCGGCGCATTTTCGACGGGATTGTAGCCCGGCGGGCAGGGCCATACCGGGCGTCAAGTCAGATCGGGGCTGAGCGCCCCGGCGCCACCCGGCCGGCGCCGGAGCGGCGCAGCCGACCCCGGATGCAGGCCGGCCGGAAGGGAAACCGTCCCGCCGTCCGCAAGGTCATGCCATCGCGCCCAGCCCGGGATTGCGGTTGCAGTCGGCCAGGGGCGCGATGTCGGCCGCCCATTCGAGAACCGTCAGCCTGCCGTCCGGCATCTCGGCCAGCGCGGTCAGGCTGTCGACCCAGTCGCCGCAATTGCCATAGGTGATCGCACCATGGTCGCGCAGCGCCGCGCGATGGAAATGGCCGCAGATCACACCGTCGTGACCGCTGTCTCGCGCCAGCGCGACAAGGCGCTGCTCGAAGCGGTTCCCGACAAGGAGAAGCTGTGCCAGTCCCTGGCGCAGAAGATCCAGCCCGCCCCAGCCCCCCGCGGCCGGGCGCAACATCCGCGACAGCCAGCCCTCGAAGTGGCGCAGCCCGGCATCAAGCCGGCTGCCAATCCGGGTCATCGCATGCCAGCGCAGGACGCGCGCATCGCATTGGTCGCCGTGCAGCACCAGATAGCGCCGGCCGTCCGCGGCAACATGGGTCAGCATGTCCTGCACCTCGAACCGGCCACCCATCGCGGCGCCGGCCCCGATGCCGACAACGTTCCGCATAGCCGCGTCGTGATTGCCGGGCAGGTAGACGATCCTTGTTCCCGCGGCCGCCCTTGCGTCCAGTTCGGCGATGATCGCGTCATGGACCGGCGACCAGCTCAGGAAAGCCCCGTGCCAGATGTCGAAGATATCGCCGACGAGGTAGATCGTCTCGCATTCGGTTTCGCTCAGGAAATCGAGAAAGGGCCGCGCCTGCGCGCCGAGCGTGCCTAGATGCAGATCCGAGACGAAAAGACTGCGCAGGCGGCGGCGAATCGGCCGGCTATCGCCCGGGGAAGGGGTGCGGCGCCCGCCGGTATCGATGCGATTTGCGGCGGTTCCTGCCGCCGTCCCGGTCTTGCGCTGCATCGTCTCCTGCACTGCCTGCATTCTCACCCGTCCTTCTGTTTGCACCGGACGGAGCCGGCTTGGTTCCCGTCCGCAAGCGTCGGTGACGGTCCTGCCGCCCCGATGTCCCGGCCATCATAGGTCCGAAGACCGCACCGAAATGTGACAAAAGCCCGTCTCGCGCCGCTTCCGGGCCTCCGCTGACGCATCCCGCGCCGGGATCGGCCAGTTCGTTGCGCAACGAATCGGCTGCGGTGGCTTGCGGTTCCACCACGGCCCGGCCCCGCCTCCCCCGCCCGGTTCGCAACACCAAACCAGCCGCGCAATCGCATGTGGCTGCGGCGCAGCATACTACCAGAAATTGATCCATTCGGTCGGTCCATGCCGGTGATCCTGCAAGAAGGTCGCAGTTGATCCCTTTGAAACATAGGCAGTTGCGCCGAATGGTGGCAGCCAATTAGACTTTTCCGACATACCGACCGTGAGAGGCCGCATGCCGAACCGATTTATGACCGCCATTCTTGCCGCGGCCTTTGCAACCCATGGCATTTTCACCAGCCCCGTCGCGGCGCAGACCACCCCGGCGGCAGCCGTCACGCGGCTGTTGCTGATCGGATCGCAGGATCACGAGGCAACTGCGACCCTGGAAGGAATTTCGCAGATCGCCCTGCCACGCCTGCCCACGGCAGACCGCGCGAAGACCGAATTCCTGTCGGCGGTTCTGACCTCGAACCCGGTGTCAAGCTTCGTCGCCGGACCGCAAGCCCTGGGCGGCAACACCGGCCAGGCCTTTCTCCGCGTCACGGCCGAGGTGACGCGCACAGCCGAAGGCACCGCCGGCGATGCCATCGGCATCGGCCTGGGCGGCGAGGCAATGTCGCTTACCGAATTCGGTACCCGGCTGGCGGCCCTGGTCGAAGCCGTCGCGCCCGAAAAGCGGCAGATGACCTTTTTCTACCTCAAGGATCCCGAAGGTCTGTTCGCGGCGCAGGTATCGTCCTTTCAGCAGGCGGTGGCCGGGTCGGGCTTTGCCTTGATCGTGACCGAGATCGGCGAACGCCCCGCCGATTGCCGGCCCGGCGTCGCGCCCGATGTGGCGCTGATCGCCGGCCTGGCCGACCGCGCGCCCTTTGGCGATGGCAACGGCCAGACCAACGTGGCCGAGGCCGAGGCCTGGATCTCGGCGGCAATGACCCGCCCGGGCAGCCGGTCGGCCGCGTGCAACACCACCTATGCGCTGGTGGTGCGCGCCGACCAGGATTCCTCGGTCGTCGTCGTCGAGCCGACCGGCGCCCAGCTTTCGACCGAACTTGAAAGCCAGCTTTTCCGCGAAACCTTCGAAGCGCGCTTCCTTCTCGGCTCGACCGCCACCGAGAGGATCGGCAGCTTTCTGCAATCCTGCGTGTTCTGCCCCAGCGAGGCGGAACTGTCCGAGAAGCTGACCGTGCTGCGGCAGGAAGAGATCACCCGCGGCCTCGAGAATTCGATCTGGGAGGATATCCGCGAGGATACCGTGACCGACCGGCTGGCGATCTATCTGGAAAGCTGCACGATCTGCGACCATCGCGATGCCGCCGGGCGGCGGATTGCCGAGATCGATGCCGCCGCCGCCGCCCGCGAGGCCGAGGCCGCAGCCTATGCCGCGGCGGCCGCAAACCGCGACCCCGCCGCATTGCGCGATTACCTCGCCGGCTGCATCGCCTGCGATCACAAGGCCGCGGCTGAAAAGACCCTTGCCATGATCGAGGCCGACGCCGCCTATCAGGCGGAAATCGCCGCACGCGATCTGGCGCTGGCCGCGCGTGACCGTATCGCGCTGGCCGCCTGGGCGGAAAGCTGTACCACCTGCGAGGGCAAGGCCGAGGTCGAGACCGAGATCGAACGGTTGCGTCAGGCCGAGGTGCTGATCGGCCCCTGTCTTGCCGCCGCAGGCCTGCCGCAGCAGGGCGGCCCGCGGCAGCTGGAGGAGATCGACATTGCCACCGCCCGTACCGCCTGCGCCGCCGCACTGGCCGAACTGCCGCAGAACCTGCAGGTCAGGGTCGTGGCCGCGCGCATCGACCAGGCCGAGGGCCGGGCCGATCTTGCCGCCGCCGTCTATGACGAGGCGGTCGCGGCCGGCCTGCCCGAAGCGCATGGCCTGGCCGCCTATCTGCGCTTCACCCCGCCCGATGGCAGCATCCCCGATGTCGAGACCGCCGCCGCGATCGCCGGCGCCGGCGCACTTCTCGGCGACTGGTTGTCGAAGGAAATCCTGATCCTGCTTTATTCCCGCGACATGGTTGCCGGCCATACGCCGGACGAGGCCGTCGCCATTGCGCGCGACATTGCCGATCAGGGCGATGTCGTCGGCCAGTTCTTCCTGGGCTATTTCCTGCAGAACGGCCTTGGCGTCGCAGCAGACGATACCGAAGCGTTCCAGTGGCTTACCCGTGCGGCGGATGCGGGCTATGTCCGCGCCCAGCCCTTCCTGTCGGAAATGTATGAAACCGGCCGCGCCGTTGCCGTCGATGCCGAAAGCGCCGCCGCACTGCTGTGGTCGGCCGCCAGGGCCGGCGACAGCGTGGCCGCTGCACGGCTGACCGACCAGCTTGGCGAACGTTCGAACGATGTGGTCCGGATCATCCAGCAGAACCTGCGCGATCTCGGCATGTTTTCCGGCCGCGCCGACGGGATCGCCGGTCCCGGCACGGTGCGCGCCGTCCGTGATTTTCTGGATAGCCTGAAACAGCAGGGATGACCCCGACGTGACCTTTCTTTCCCGACTTCGCCCTGCCGCGCTGGCCCTGCCGGCTGCGGCCCTTGCTTTCGCTGCGCCATTGGCGGCGCAACCGCTCTATTGCCCGGAAACGCCGGTTCAGGTGGCAGTCCTTGGGGATTCGCTCGCCGATGGCATCTGGGGTTCGCTCTTCCGGGCCTGGCACAATTGTTCCACCGTCACGCTGCACCGCGTGACCGCCGTTTCCGAGGGGCTGACCGTCACCGCCCCCGACGACTGGGTCGCTCGCGTGGCAGACAGGCTGGGCGAGGGCGTCACGGCCGATATCGTGATCCTCCAGTTCGGCGCGAACGACATTCGCCCGGTGCGCACCGAAACCGGCCGCGCCGCCTTCGGAACACCGGAATGGCATGCAGCCTACGGCGCCCGCGCGGCCGAGCTTCTTGACCTTCTTGCCCCGCATGCGGTCGAGGCGATCTGGCTTGGCCTGCCCATCGTCGGCGACAGCACGCTCGAGCCATCCTATGTCGAGGTATCTGGCGTTCAGGCCGGGGTTGTCGCCGGCGCGGCCGCGCTGCCCACCGCCTTCGTCGACTTGCACGAGGCAACCACTTTCGGCACCGGCGCCTTCGTCCACAGCCTCGATATCGACGGCACGATGACGCAGTTGCGCGCAACCGACATGATCCACTTCACCGAAAAGGGCTATGACCTTGAGGTGGCGGTCTTCGCACCCGATCTCGAAGCCCGGCTCAAGGCGCGCGATGCCGATGCCGCGCTGAACGAGATGGCGCTGCAATAACATGCGTCGCGTCTTCGGCCCCCTTGCCTGTATCCTGCCCGCCGTCTGCGCAATCCTGGTCTCGGGCTGCGCCACGGCACCGGCGCAGGATCTGGGGGCTGCGCTTTCGGCCGCCATCCCCGCTGCCGAGGCGCGGCGGCCGCAACTGCCCTCGCGCCCCGGCCGCAGCTTCACCGCCGCAGAGCCGGCACAGATCATGGTGATCGGCGACAGCCTTTCGCAGGGTTTCGCCGATGCGCTGCGCGCGCGCGCGGCCGAGCGGGGCCTGGCCATCATCGTTGCAAACCGCGGCCGGGTTTCGACCGGCCTGTCGCGCAGCGATTTCTACGACTGGCCCGCGGCCTTTGCCGATCTGGCGGCCAGCGAAAGACCCGACATCGTGGTCGCCCATTTCGGTGCCAATGACATGCAGGGCGTCGTGCGCCCCGAGAACCGCGGCACCTACGGCACCGAAGGCTGGGAGAGCGCCTACCGCAGCGAGGTGCGCCGCATCCTTGCAACCGCCGCCGCAAACGGCATCGTGCTGATGTGGCTAGGCCCCGCGCCGGACGGCAATTCGCGCCTCGGGCGGCACATGAAGCTGATTGCGCCACTGTTTCAGGACGAGGCGGGGAAACACAACGCCCTCTATCTGCCGCTGGCCGCCTTCACCTCGGACCCCGATGGCAACTATGCCAAGGCGATCGAGGTCGGCGACGATCTGGTGACGATCCGCACCGGCGACGGATCGCATTTCAACGGCTACGGCTACCGGCTGGTCGCCGATCATATCCTGGATGATCTGCTGGCCCGCTTTCCCGATCTTGAACCCCGCGAACCGGATCTGCTGGCGGCCTTGCAGTAATGGTCTTCCCGACGCTGGAATTCGTGCTGTTCTTCGCCGTCGTGCTGGCGCTGAACCTTGCGGTGGACGGCCATTCCGGCTGGCGCAAGGCGATGCTGGTCGCAGCGTCCTACGTGTTTTACGCGGCCTGGGATCCGCGGATGACGCTGCTGATGGCGGCGATGACCGCGCTGGCCTGGGGGGCGGGGCTGCTGGTGCGGCGGCCGGGCTGGACAAGGCCGGTGCTGATCATTGCCATCGCGGGTTTCCTCGGCACCCTTGGCTACTTCAAATACGCAAACTTCTTCATGCTGTCGCTCGGCCAGCTGCTTGCCACGCTGGGGCTGGAGCGGGACATGGCCTGGGCGGGTGTCGTGCTGCCCGTCGGCATCAGCTTCTACATCTTCCACGGCATCAGCTATGTGGTCGACATCGCGCGCGGCAAGGTCGAGGCGCGGCGAAACCCGGTCGACGTCGCCTTCTACATCGGCTTTTTCCCCCATCTCGTCGCCGGCCCCATCGTGCGGGCCGCCGATTTCCTGCCGCAGATCGACCGGCCCACGCCTCCCGGCCCCGCGCTGCGCGCCGAGGCGGTGCTGCTGATCCTGACCGGGCTGTTCAAGAAGATGGTCATCGCCAACTATCTGGCGGTGATGCTGGTCGACCCGGTCTTCGCCTGGCCCGAGGGCCATGGCGCCGCCATGGCCTGGGCCGCGCTGCTGGGCTATGCCGTGCAGATCTACTGCGATTTCTCGGGCTATTCCGATATCGCCATCGGCGTCGCGCTGTTGCTGGGCTACCGCTTCAAGGCGAACTTCAACCAGCCCTATCGCGCGGCCAGCTTGCAGGAATTCTGGCGGCGCTGGCATATCTCGCTGTCCAGTTTCATCCGCGACTATCTCTATATCCCGCTGGGCGGCAACCGCGGCAGTGCCTGGCGGCAGGCGGCGGTGCTGTTCTTCACCATGACGATTGCCGGGCTCTGGCACGGCGCCGCCTGGACCTTCATCCTCTGGGGCGCGCTGCACGGCGCAGGTCTGGCGGCCGAGCGTGCGGGGCGTGCGGCCGGGCTGCGCCTGCCCCGGCCGCTGGCGATCCTTGCGACCTTCGGCTTTGTCCTGCTGCTCTGGCTGCCGTTTCGTGCCCATGGCAGCGCCAATGCGCTGGCGATGTTCGACGCGCTGACCGCGGGCACCGATACCGGCCCGGCCCTGGCTCCGGTGGTGCTTGTCCTTCTTGCCCTTGGCCTGCTGATGAATTTCCTGCCGCTTTCGTGGCGCGATGCTACCATTTCCGGCACCGCGCGGGTTCCGGCGGCCGGTCAGGCGCTGATTCTCGCCGCGGGCACGATGTTTCTTTTCGCGCTCTCGCAAGAGGGTACGGCCCCGTTCATCTATTTCCAGTTCTAGGAAGATGCGATGCGCCAGCACATGACCGTCTTCACCCTGACCCTGTGGCTGTGCCTGCCGGTCGCCTGGTTGCTGTCGGGGCAGCGCTTTCTCGACTGGGCCTATGCGATGCCCGACCTTGGCCGCGTCGATGACACGATCCTGACGATCCTCGACCGGGCCGATGCCTGGCGGGCCACGCTGGGTTTGGGCGACCCGTTCGGCGATATGCGCGCCGCCCTGCATCGCGCAACCGGACTGGGCGCTCGTCCGTGACAGGGAGAAGACCATGCCGATCACCCGCCGCAGCCTGCTGCTGACCGGACTGGCCACCACCGCCCTGGCCCGCGCCCGGCCGGCCGGGGCGACGGAAGAGCCCGACCTGGGCCTCGGCTATCTCGAGGCGCTGCACCTGCCCGAGGGGCAGCCCTACCTGCCGCCATCGGCCCTGCATGCCGACTACCGGCTTGCAATCTATGTCAATACCGCGCTGTCGGGCGAGGGCACGCAAAAGATGTGGGTGCTGGCCCGCGGCGAGGCGGCGGAATGGCAGCTTGCCCTGCATGACGAAGGGTACTGGGACCAGAAGCGCGGCCCCGGTGCCGTGCCCGCCTATTCCTGGCCCGTCTCGACCGGGCGGAAATACCCCGGCGATTCCCGCTCGGGGCCCACCCCCGTCGGCATCTTCAACGTCGACGATCGCCGCTACCGGCCCGGCTGGGGGTCGCCCGGCATGTACAACGCGCTGTACATCGACCTGCATTATTCCGGCGGCCGGGCCTCGGGCGTGGCGATCCATGGCACGACCAAGGGGCAGTACCGCAAGCTTGGCCGCGCCGACAGCCATGGCTGCGTGCGGATGAAGACGGGAAATGCCGACAAGATCTGGGCATTGATCCATCCCGAAGGCGCAAGGCGCGATGCCTCGCCCCTCTGGGGCACCATCCCCCGCTATTTCTCTTCTGCGGTGACAACCGACATGTCCGCCCGTTCCGGCTATGTCCGTGACGGCAGCCTGCTTTATGCCAAGGATGGCAGCCCGCTGACGCGCGAGGGCTATCGCATGGTCTTCGTCTTCTTCCGGGATGATCTGTGAGGACCTGCCTGCGCCTTGTGCTGGGACTGACGATGGCGGCAACGCCGGCGGCGGCGCAGGACATGGCGCTTGCGCTGCTGCACCCGCCGGTCTTGCGGCCATTTCCCGATGCCACATCCGACAACTGGGTGCCCGGCATCCTGACCTTCCGCGGCAGGCCCGACCGATCTGGCCATGCCACCGGCACGCTGCCCCGCAATCCCGCGGTTCTCTGGCGTACCGGCCCCTATTGCGGCCTCTCGACCGACCAGCACGGCACCCGGCAATGGTGCGGCACCGGCTGGACCGGGCAGCCGGCGATCCGCCCCACCGGCCCCGACGCGGCCGAGGTGATCTTCGGCGCCTACGATCACGCGATCCATTTCCTCGACAGCCGCACCGGCACGGACATCCGGCCGCCTTTCGTGACCGGCGACATCATCAAGGGTTCGGTCACGCTGGATCCGACCGGGGCACCGCTGCTCTATGCCGGTTCGCGCGACGACTTCCTGCGTATCCTGCGGCTGGACAGCGAAGCTGCGACCGAACTCTGGCGGCTGAACGGCAATGCGCCCGACGGCATCTGGAACAACGACTGGGACGGCAGTCCCCTTGTCCTGGGCGACCTGATGTTCGAGGGCGGCGAAAACGGCTGGTTCCATGCCATCCGCCTGAACCGGGGCCAGGATGCCGCCGGGCGCACGACCGTCGCCCCCGAGATGGCCGCCCGCATCCCCGGCTTCACGGCAGAGCTTTTCGCCGCAGTGGGCGACCGGATGGTCAGCATCGAAAACTCGCCCATGGCAACCGGCGGTACGGTCTGGTTCGCCAATTCCGCCGGGCTGGTGCAGGGCTATGACATCGCGGCGCTGCTGTCGGGGCAGGATCGCGACGCCGCGCTGGTGCTGGAATGGCGCGCGGGCGACGATGTGGACGCCACCCTTGTCGGCGGGCCCGAGGGTGAAATCTACGTCGCGGTCGAGGACGAACGCCCGGCCAGCACCGACAAGACCGCCACAGGCCATCTGGCCCGGCTGAACCCCACCCGTCCCGAGGCACCGCTCGATTGGTCGCTTGCATTTCCGGAAACCTATCTGGGCGATGGCGGCCTCTGGGCCACGCCCGCGCTCTATCGCGGCCATCTCTATGTGCAGACCCATGCCGGCGGCCTGTTCGCCATCGAGGCGGCAAGCGGACGGATCACCCAGGAGATTGCCGCCGCGGCACATGGCTGGTCGTCGCCCGTGGTGGTGGCAGAGCAGCTTCTCTTGGGCAATTGCGATGGCGACCTGACCGCCTATTCGCTGTCCGATCCCGCCCACCCGCAGGAAATCTGGCGGTTTCGCCCCGTGGGTGCGGGCTGCTGGGAAAGCACGCCCGCGGTCTGGGACGGGGTGATCTATCTGGGCAACCGGAACGGCTTTTTCTACGCCATCGGCGAGGGCGGCGCGCAATGGGCGCGGGCGGAGGACGGGCTGGCCGATGCGGCGCTTCAGTAGCCTTTTCTTCGCGCTCTGGGCCGGCATGGCGCCCGCACAGGAGATCGTCATCTCCTTCGGCGGCGACGTGAATTTCGCCCGCTCGCGCCAGAACCCCACGCCCGACACGATCCACAAGTTCGGCGCGGTCCCGATCGACACCGCGACCGCCGCACTGGCACCCCTCTGGGATGCCGATCTGAACTTCATCAACGTCGAGACCGTGGTCTCGGACCGCAACGGCCCCGACCCGGGCAAGACCTTCGTCTTTCGCAGTCACCCCGACAGCTTTCGCCACCTGATGGATCTGGGCGTCAACGGCTTTGCCCTGGCAAACAACCACGCCGCCGACCACGGCGGTCAGGGCATGGCCGATACGCTGGCGTTCTTCGAGGCCGAGGCCCTGACGCGGAGCCGGCCAATGGTCTTTGCCGGCATCGGCCGGGGCGAGGCCGCCCTTGCGCCCGCCATCGTCACCATCCGGGGCGTCCGCATCGCCTTCGCTTCCGCCTCGTTCGGATCGGGCGACCGCGGGCCGGAATATGGCCCGGTTGGGCTGGCCTATCTGACGGTGCCCAGGCATTACGCGGCCATCCTGAAAGGCCTGCGCGAGGCCGATGTCGACCTGCGCATCCTGGCGCTGCATTATGGCACCGAAAACATGGTCGCGCTCGACTATGGCCAGCGCGACCTCTTCCGTCGGGCGCTGGATGAGGCGGGGGTCAATCTGGTGATCGGCCACCATCCCCATGTCGTCCGCGCGGTCGAGGCCGATCCGGCGCGCGGACAGGCGATCTTCTATTCGCTGGGCAACCTGTTGTTCATCGGTGGCGCCGAAAAGGACAGCGCCCCCCTGGGCCAGGATTATGGCCTGCTCGGCCGGGCCTATTTCCAGAAGGGCAAGGCCGGCTGGCGGATCGCCGCGCTCGAGGCGATTCCCTTCCGGTCGGTCCATCGCGTTCCCGTGACGCCAGAGCCCGGCCGCACCGCCCGCACCATCGACTTCCTGAACCGGCTGTCGCAAGACTCGGTCGGCGCCGATGCGGCGGTGTTCGGCGCACCCACCGGCGAGGGAATTGCCGGCGTCGCCTGCTACGGCCTGCCCTGGGGGCCGCGGGCACGCGCGCTGTGCTGTGCCCGCCAGACCGGCGCGAACCCCGCCTGCGACCTGCCGGATCCGATGTAGCCGGCCCCGCCGCACAGGGGCGACGCACCTGCCCGATCCTGCAGCCGCGACCCGCGTGATCACCCGATCCGGGCATATCGCCTGATCTGCCCGGCCCGTCAGACGCCAAACTGCCCCCCGCACCCGCACCAGCGGAAGTCGCATTCGCAGTCGCAGTCCCTGTGGCAGTGGCACACGGGCGCATCCATGCTATCACTGTCCCGGTCCGGCAGGCGCGGAGGGTGGCTTGAGTTATGTAAACAACATCCGTATGTTCGTTCGTGTCTATGAGCTCGGCAACATGAGTGCGGCGGCACGCGACCAGCGGACCTCGCCCGCCGTCGCCTCAGCCCGGATCTCGGAACTGGAAAAGCACTTGGGCGTGCGGCTGTTCAACCGCACCACGCGCAGCCTTCAGGCCACCGAAAACGGCCGCATCTTCTATGATGGCGCGCGCCGGGTCCTGGAGGCGATCGACGAGGCCGAGGCCGCAGTGGTGGATGTGACGCAGAACCCGCGCGGCACGATCCATGTCGCAACGCCCCTGGGCATCGGGCGGCGGCTGATCGCGCCGCATGTGCCGGCATTCAAGGAGCTTTACCCCGATATCGACGTGCGGCTGCGGCTGTCGGACCGGGTGATCGACGTGGTGGCCGAGGGGATCGACGTGGCCTTCCACCTCGGCATTCTGGAAGACAGCACATTGAAGGTGCGGCTGATAGCCGAATGCCCGCGCATCCTCTGCGCCGCCCCGGCCTATATCGCCCGGCGTGGCATGCCTGGCGATGGCACGGCGCTGGTCGTCGATGGCCACGACTGTCTGAACCTGCGCTTTCCCGGCGCCAAAGAGTTCCAGTGGACGCTGATCACCGCAGACGGGCCGCGCCGGTTCGAGATCGCCGGCCCCTTCGAATCCGACGATGGCGACGTGCTGACCGGCTGGGCGCTGGACGGGCGCGGAATCGTGCTGAAACCGCTGTTCGAGGTGGCGGAATATCTGCGCGACGGCCGGCTGGTTCCGGTCGCAACGGCCACCCCACCGCGGCCGACGCAGTTGTCCTCGCTGTCACAGCACCGGCGCTTGAAGGATCCGAAGGTACGGATGTTCACCGATTTCATGGCAACGCGCATCCGCGACGCGATGCGGCGCGCAACCGAAGGCTGACCGCGGCACCGAAAGCCAAGCGTGCCGCCGGCGGCATCGGATTGCAGGGTTCGCCACGGCGGCCGGCGTTGCAAATGTGCTGACAACCCGGCTGCGACACGATCCGCACCCGCCGGAGCGGGTCAGACGTGCTGCGCGCCATTGACCTCGATTTCGGCACCCGAGATGTAGCCGGCCTGGTCCGAGCACAGGAACCAGATCGCATCGGCCACTTCCCTCGGCTGGCCAAGGCGTTGCAACGGCAGGCGTTCGACGATCTTGTCGGTGCCCGGCGACAGGATCGACGTTTCGACCTCTCCCGGCGCGATGGCATTCACCCTGACCCCCAGCGGCCCGAAATCATGCGCCATCTCGCGCGTCAGCGCCGCGAGCGCAGCCTTCGAGGTGGCGTAGGCGGCCCCGGCAAAGGGATGCACGCGACTGCCGGCGATCGAGGTGACATTGACGATGCTGCCCTTCGCCGCGGCCAGCTCGTCCTTCAGCCCGCGGGCAAGGATCACGCTGGCGAAAAAATTCACATGGAAGACATGGCCCCAGGTCCGCAGATCGGTGGTCAGCGTGTTCAGCCGCGCGCCACCGGCACCTTTGGGGCTGATGCCGGCGTTGTTCACCAGCGCATGCACCCGGCCGTTGACCTTGGCCCGGATCGTCTCGATTGCCGCGATGGTACGGTTGGGGTCGGCCAGGTCGATCTGGATATGGTTCTCCTCGCCCCCCGGCCAGGGGCAGCGCAGGTCGAAGGGCTGGCGCGAACAGGTCAGCACCCGCCAACCCTCCGAAGAAAACCGCTTCACCGTGGCATGGCCGATCCCGCGCGAGGCGCCGGTCAGGACGAGAGTTTTCTGCTCGGTCATGGCAAGGCTCCGAATCGGGGACAGCACCGTATCGCGATATGATGCCGTCGCCGGGGTGGCTGCAATCGCCGCGTCAGGCCAGGGTGGCGATCAGGGCGCGCAGGGTCTCGATCCCCTCGCCCTTTTCGGAGCTTGTCACCACAATCTCTGGAAAGGCCGCGGGGTGCTTTTGCAGCGCAGCCATGGTCTGGGCGATATTCGCCTCGCGCGTCAGCCGGTTCACCTTGTCGGCCTTGGTCATCACCACCTGGAAGGTCACGGCCGAACGATCGAGGAGTGTCAGGATCTCCTCGTCCACCGCCTTGACCCCATGGCGCATGTCGATCAGTACAAAGGCGCGGCGCAGGGTCTGGCGGCCTTGCAGATATTGCTTCAGCAGCGCCTGCCATTTCGTCACGATGACCACCGGCGCCTCGGCAAAGCCATAGCCCGGCAGGTCGACCAGATAGCGGTCGTCGCCCAGGGTGAAATAGTTGATCTCCTGCGTGCGCCCGGGGGTATTGGAGGCGCGCGCCAGGTTCTTGCGATTGGTCAGCGCATTGATCAGGCTGGACTTCCCCACGTTCGAACGCCCGGCGAAACAGACTTCGATCCGGTCGGCGGGCGGCAGGCCCGACATGGCGGTGACGCCTTTCACGAACTCGACCGGGCCGGCAAACAGCAACCGCCCGGCCTCGCGCGCGGCATCCTCGGGCGCGGGCGCCTGGGTGAAGGTCATGGTCATGGCAAAAGCTCCACCTTGTCGCCCTGCGCGACGGGGCCGGATTCCACCACCACGCCGAAGACGCCGAAATCCTGTGCGCCCCGGGTCTCCATCAGCGCATCCAGCGTATAGGCGTCGATGCGGCCGGTCTCGGGATCCGCCATGGTCGCCCGGCAACGCCCCACTTTCTCGCGGATTTCCAGCACGGCACCGCCCACCCGCAGCCGGCGGCCAAGCCAGCGCATTTCTGCCCAGGGCTCCACCCCGTCGAGCCAGAGGTTCCCGCGCCAGCGGTCGATCGACAGATCGCGCCCCATCGTCGCGCCCAAGGCCGCATTGGAGGCAAGGTTCTTGATCGAGACGCTGGGAAAGGCGCTGTCGGTCATCGCCCGGCCCGGCGCGCGAACCAGCGCCGCCGGCCGAAAGCGCAACTGCGGGCTAATCGGCGCCACCCAGTCGATCAGGCGGGCACCTTCGGTTTCGGGAAAGAAGGTCAGCACCGGCAGATCGGGATGCATGAGCGTCATCTGTCCCGTGGCCTCGTCGAAGCGCGCGGTGATCGCCATCAGCGCCGGCGTCCGTGCGGCGCGCTGGAAATTGATGCAGGGCATCCAGCCAGGCGCCAGGGCATCGAATTTCGACAGGTCATGCGCCACCGCCCAATGTCGGTCCCAGGGCAGCGCCTGGCCCGCGGAAAGCACAACGGACGCGAGTTCCTCGCGTCCGTGGGCCTTGATCGGATGGCGGAAGATATGGGCGAGTCGTGCCGTCATTTCTTCTTCGGCGCCGATTTCGGCGGCTTGTTGGCATTGGCCGCCGCCTGAGCCGGTTTTCGCTGGAACCCCTTGCGGATATTGCCGAACAGGTCGGGCGTGTGGCCGTGGCTGCGCATGATCATGTATTGCTGGGTGAAGGTGATCAGGTTGTTGGCGATCCAGTAGACCACCAGGCCGCTGGCGAAGCTACCCAGCATGAACATGAACACCCAGGGCATGAAGGCAAAGATCTGCTGCTGGACCGGGTCGGCGGGCGCCGGGTTCAGCTTCTGCTGCAGCCACATGGTGATGCCGAGCAGGATCGGCAGCGCCCCGATGAAAACGGTGTGCAGAATCGAGCCCGTCACCGGCGCATCCCAGGGCAGAAGCCCGAAGAGGTTGTAGAGCGACGAGGGATCGGGGGCCGAAAGGTCGCGGATCCAGCCGAAGAACGGCGCGTGGCGCAATTCGATGGTGACGTAGATCACCTTGTAGAGGCTGAAGAAAATCGGGATCTGGATCAGGATTGGCAGGCAACCCGCCGCCGGGTTCACCTTCTTGTCGCGGTAAAGCTGCATCATTTCGCGCTGCAGCTTCTGCTTGTCTTCGCCGGCGCGCTCTTTCAGCGCCTCCATTTCGGGCTGCAGTTCCTTCATCCGTGCCATCGAGACATAGGATTTATAGGCCAGCGGCAGCACGAGAAGCTTCAGCACGAAGGTGAGCGCGATGATCGCAAGGCCCATGTTGCCGATGGTGCCGTGGATCAGATGCAGAACGGCGAAGATCGGCTTCGTCAGGAAGAAGAACCAGCCCCAGTCGATCGAATCGATAAAGCCGGGAATCGTCGGCTTCGAGGGGTCGGCCTTGTCACCGGCCAGCCCTGCCAGCAGGCCCGGCTCGTTCTCGTAGCGGTAGATCGCCTCGTATTCCTTGGCGCCGGCGAAGAAGCGGGTGGTGACGCTGGCACTTTGACCCGCACCGACCGTGGTCAGCGGCTGGCGCACCTCGGTCTGGTAGATATTGACGCCGGGCACATATTTCGTGACCTCGGTGAAGGGCTTGCCGGCCTCGGGGATCAGGATCGCCATCCAGTAATGGTCGGTAAAGCCGATCCAGCCATCCTGCGTGACCTCGGTCACTTCAGCGGGCGTGCCCTCGCGTTCGACAACGGCAAGGTCGGGGATGTCGTCGTAGCGGGTCTCCGTCAGCTCGCCATCGGCCCGCTGGATTGCACCTTCATGGACAACGTAGATCTGGGTCATGCCCGGCGGCAGGCCGTGGCGGGCGATCTGGCCATAGGCGGCCAGGGACACGTCGCCGGCGCCGGCGTTCTGGACAGAATCCGTCACGGTGAACATGTAATCGTCATCGACCGCGATCTCGCGGCTGAATACCTGGCCCTTGCCGTTGTCCCAGCGCAGGGTGACGGGCTGGCCGGGGGCGAGGGTCGCACCCGAGGCAACGGTCCACTCGGTCTTCGGCCCCGGCACGTCTGCCGCGGTCAGCAATCCGGCCGGGCTCCAGCCGAAAAGGGCGTAGAACGGCTGCGAGGTGCCAGCCGGCGACAGAAGCTGCACCACCGGCGAATCGGCGGCGAGGGTCTGGCGATAGCCCTTGAGCGACAGATCATCGATCCGCCCGCCCAGAAGCGAGATCGAACCGCTGAGAACCGGCGTGTCGATCGTCACCCGCGGCGCTTCGACTACCGATGCGGTTGCGGCGGTTGCGCTGGTTCCGGCTGCGGTGGGGGGGGTGGTCCCGGCCACGGGCGCTGTCGCGGCCGGTGCCTCGGGCGCCGGCGCCGGCTCCGGCGGCGGGAAAAGCAGGAACCAGACCATGATGACCAGAAAGCTGAGCACCGTGGCAAGGATGAGGTTCTTGTTGTTGTTCTCGTCCATATGGACCACCGCCGAAGGAAGGTTGATCAGCGGTCTTCAACAGAAGGGGGGGGAAAAGGTCAAGCGGTTTCGCCGGATTCGGCACCGGGCGGCCGGTGCCGGTCACTGGCGTCACATGCCGCGCAGGCCGATTTTCGGGATCCGCTCGGGCCGCGCGGCATGACGGCCGATCCACTGCGTGGCATCGTCGATCGCCATCGGGCGCGCGAGGCCGAAACCCTGGACATGGCCGCAGCCCAGTTGCGAGAGCATGGCCTGCTCTCCCGCGGTTTCCACGCCTTCGGCCAGCGTCTCCAGCCCCAGCCGGTCGGCCAGCGAGATGATGGCCGCGACCATGCGCTGCTGCTCGCGGTCCTGGTCGACGCGGGTCACATAGCTGCGGTCGATCTTCAGCCGCCGCACGCGGAAGCGTCGCAGCGTGGCGATAGAGGCATGGCCCGTGCCGAAATCGTCAAGATCGACACCGCAGCCCATGGCAGCCAGCTGGGCGATATTGCCCGAGATCACGTCGTTGTCGCTTTGCGCCACCACGGTTTCAAGGATTTCCACCGTCAGCCGCGCCGGTTGCAGATCGAAGCGGTCAAGCTCCCAGCGGATGCGTTCGGGCAGGCGTGGATTGCGCAGTTCCGAGGCCGAGAAATTCACCGCGATCGACGGCACGTTGAGCCCGGCACGCCCCCATTCGGTCAGCGCCGAGAGCGCATGGAACAACATCACCTCACCCAGGCGGTCGAACAGATCGGCACTTTCCACCGCGGGCAGGAAATCGGCCGGCGTCAGACAGCCGCGCTCGGGATGGTACCAGCGGGCCAGCGCCTCGAACCCCGAAATCTCGCCGGTATCGGTAGAGATCTGCGGCTGGAAATGCGGCCGGATCTCGCCCCGGTCCAGCGCCAGTTCCAGGCTGTCGCGCAGGGCGTCGCGTTGGGCGCGCCGCCGCTCCATATCGGCCGAGAAGGCGCGCACCGCGGCTGGCCCCTGGCGCAAGGCTTCATCGGCGGCGGCCTGGGCGGCATCGACCAGCGAACGCCCCGAAAGCTCTGCCGAACGCCCCGCGATGCAGAAGCCGATCGAGCAGGTGACATAGACCCGCGCACCGCCGATCGACACCGGCTCGCCCACCGCCTCCTGCAGGCGGACGCAGAGTTGCACCAGGGTCTCGAGATCGAGCCGGCGCACCGGCGCGAGCGTGATCAGGAAGCTGCCCACCTGCAGCGCGGTGACGGTATCGCCCACCCGCAGCGCACCGCGCAGCCGGTCGGCCATGCGCGACAGCACCTCAGACTGCACGGCACGGCCGTGGTGATCGAGCAAAGTATCGAGATCGTCGAACTGCACCACAAGGCAGGCCGTGCCCCGCCCGCCCTGCGCAAGAGTGGGCAGCACCCGGTCAAGCCCGGTGATGACGCGGGACAGCGCGGTCGTCGGATCCTCGGCCTCACCGGCCGGATCGGCGGGAGCGGCCGTGCCGGTGACGGCCAGGACGAGCGGTATTCCCAAGGCCAGCAGGATCAGCGCCTGCTCCCCCGCAATCCAGAAGCCGGCAAGAGTAATGGCCGGAAGGAATACCAGGAATTCCGGGCGCCGGATCCATCCCAGCATGCGGATTGCCCTGTTCACCGCCATGGCAAAGCCGGTATCAGCCATCGTCGCACCCTTCTGCACCAGCCGCCACGGCTGGAGGACGGGCACAGGTAAGCCGCCAGAAGTGAGGGCTTCGTTAATCCGGCAGTCGAAGTTGCCGAGGATTTTCTTCAATTGTACCGGCCGCCCCCGGCATCAGCGCGGCAAAGTCAAACAGCGCGGGATCGGCCAGATGGCTGGGGCGGACGTTCATCAACGCGCGGAACATCACCTGCCGGCGGCCGGGGTTGCGCCTCTCCCATTCGTCGATGAGCTTCTTCACCTGGGCGCGCTGCAGCCCTTCCTGACTGCCGCAGAGGTCGCATGGAATGATCGGATAGGCCATGGCCCGCGCGAAACGGTCGCAATCAGCCTCGGCCACGAAGGCCAGCGGACGGGCGACGAACAGGTCGCCTTCCTCGTTCAGAAGGCGCGGCGGCATCGTGGCCAGCCGGCCGCCGTGAAACAGGTTCATGAAGAAGGTTTCCAGGATATCGTCGCGGTGATGCCCGAGAACGACGGTCGAACAGCCCTCTTCCCGCGCGATTCGGTAAAGGTTGCCGCGCCGCAGCCGCGAACAGAGCGAACACATCGTGCCGCCCGGCGCGATCTTCGAGGTCACGACGGAATAGGTGTCCTGATATTCGATCCGGTGCGGCACGCCCATGCGGGTCAGGAAGTCGGGCAGAACCGTCGCGGGAAAGCCGGGCTGGCCCTGATCGAGGTTGCAGGCCAGCAACTCGACCGGCAGCAGGCCGCGCCATTTCAGCTCGGTCAGCACCGCAAGCAGCGTGTAGCTGTCCTTGCCGCCGGACAGGCATACAAGCCAGCGGTCGCCGGGGCGGACCATGCCGTAGGTTTCGATGGCCTCGCGCACGTTCTGGACCAGCCGCTTGCGCAGCTTGCGGAATTCGGTCGACTTCGGCGCCCCGTGGAACAGGGGATGGATATCGTCGGAAAGCTCTTCGTCCAGCATCGGGGCCTCGCCTGGCAGCCTGCGCCCTATGCCAGAAGACCGAGCGCGGGGAAAGGGCCGGGGTGTCAACTGCCCTGGCGGCGTGCCCGGAGTTTGGCAAAATACTCGACCCGCTTCTTCAACTCGCGTTCGAATCCGCGCTCGGGCGGTGTGTAGAACACTGGCCGCTTCATGCCTTCGGGAAAATAGTCCTGCCCCGAGAAGGCATCCTCGGCATCATGGTCATAGGCATAGCCCGTGCCATAGCCGATGTCCTTCATCAACCTCGTCGGCGCATTCAGGATGTGGCGCGGCGGCATCTGGCTGCCCGTCTCCCTTGCGCTTGCCTGCGCGGCCTTGAAGGCGGCGTAGACGGCATTGGATTTCGGCGCCAGTGCCAGATAGACCACGGCATTGGCCAGCGCGAGTTCGCCTTCGGGGCTGCCCAGGCGTTCATAGGTGTTCCAGGCGTCGAGACAGGCCGCCTGCGCCTGCGGATCGGCAAGACCGATGTCCTCGATCGCCATGCGCGTCAGGCGGCGGGCCAGAAAGCGGGGATCCTCGCCCCCCGCCAGCATGCGCGCAAACCAGTAGAGCGCGGCATCGGGATCCGATCCGCGCACGGATTTGTGCAGCGCGCTGATCAGGTTGTAATGTTCATCACCGGATTTGTCGTAGCGCGCGGCGCGGCGCATGAGGCGGCGGGCCAGCTCGTCGCGGTCAAGCGGCCGGTCCACCCGCCAGGCGGCCACCTGCTCGATCAGATTCAGCAGTGCCCGGCCATCGCCATCGGCCATCTCGAGCAACGCCTCGCGCGCCTCGCCCTTCAGCGGCAACGCGCGGGCCAGATCCTGCTCGGCCCGCTGGGCCAGGCGCTCCAGATCGGCAAGCGACAACCGCTCCAGGATGATGACCTGCGCCCGGCTGAGAAGCGCGGCATTCAATTCGAAACTGGGATTTTCCGTCGTGGCGCCGACAAGGAGGATCGTGCCATCCTCCATATGGGGAAGGAACCCGTCCTGCTGGGCCTTGTTGAACCGATGGATCTCGTCGACGAAAAGCAACGTGCCCTGCCCGTTCCCGCGTCGCAGGCGGGCAGCCTCGAACACCTTCTTCAGATCCGGCATGCCGGTGAAGATGGCGCTGATCTGCACGAAGGCAAGGTCGGTTTCATGGGCCAGCAGGCGCGCGATCGTGGTCTTGCCCACGCCCGGCGGTCCCCAGAGGATAAGGGAGGACAGGCTGCCGGCGCGCAGCATGGCGCCCAGGGGGCCTTCGGGCGACAGCACCGCCTCCTGCCCGATCACATCGGACAGCGCGCGCGGCCGCAGCCGGTCTGCCAATGGGCGCGGCGCGGAATGCGGTGTCTCCCGCGCGGGATCGGCGGTCGTGTCAAACAGATCGGCCATGGCCCCAATCTAGAACTCGCGAAGCGAATGCGAAAGCCCGGGCGCGCATGGCACCTCGGAGAGGTGGGGTCCCCCCGTCGGGAAGACCCCCTTCGAACCCCACCTGACCACCCCTGGTCAATGCAGCTTGGTCGCCATGCTGATCGAGACGCAGACCGATCGCAGCCCACCCTCAAAGTCCATGACCGGCCCCACCGGCTGGCAATCCAGTCCCACCCGGCGCGCCAGGCGCGGCGAATGTTCGGGGATGATACCCAGAAGCGTGGTCGCCCCCAGTTGGCGGGCGGAAACCACCATCTCGTGGATCAGCTGCATCTGCACCCGCAGCCGTTCCGCGGCGGGAACGGCATCCGAGACGAAGACCCGGCTCGATTCCCAGATATTCGGGTCGACCGGCGCCTCGAAGTTCATCAGGTCGCTGGGAATGGTGTTGAGAAGCCCCAGCTGCGCATCGCGGATCATGTAGGAATAGATGCCACACCTGTGCGTGGTCGGCGTCAGGCGGACGCCGGCCATCACCTCACCATGACGATGCACAGCCACCCAGCGGCTTGCGGGGGTGTCATACTGGTCGAACTCCATCCCGTCCGCCTGGGGCAGATCCCATTTGGCATGCTGGATGAAGGTCCGGTGGCGCGCCCGGAACATATTGGCGAACAGCTGCCCGTGATTGTGCAGGTTCTGGTAGGACAGGGTCGTAACTTCCATCTTCTTTCTCCTTCTCAGGTGGCAGTAAAACCTTTGAAGGGGAACGGTCCTGGTCTAAAGCAGCCGGTACTCCCGCGCCTTGCGGATCGCTTCCGACGTCGTGCGCGCCTCCAGCCGGACACGCGCCGACTGCAGCCGCGCCTTGAAGGCGCTTTCCGTGATCCCGAGTTTCTCCGCCGCCGCCGAATGCCGGTCCCCGTTTGCGACACATTGCAGCGCCTCGATCTGCGCTCTGGTCAGTTCCGATGGGGGTTTCGCCGCAATGTGCAGTTGCACCGTCAATTCCCGGAGTTCACCCAGCTCGCTGTCGTTGAATTCGCGGTCCGACCGGGAAATCCCGACAATCGAGCGCGAGGTGATAGGGCCATAGGACGAAACGGCGCCAAAGTTCAGGCCGTAGGAGGCAGCCTTTCGCATCACGCCGAAGGGATCGGGAAGGGGAATGGCGCTCCAGCGGATGGTACCTTCAACACCGACGCCCCAGAACACCAGTGGATCACGGAGATAATAGGAATGGGAGTTGTAGTGATCGACCCAGTCTGACGGGTACGAACTCGTATAGACGAGCGGAGTCGCAAAACGGATATGCAGCCCGACCGTATAGCCCATGGGTGCAATAAGGGCGAGCTGCTCGAGCAACACGTTCACGACCTTCCGCTCTGACATACCGTTCCAGTTCCAGAATCTTGCGATTCTACTTCAGATTGATCTTGAGGTCCCGGCGCTCGAGTTCAAGCAGATTTATCGAAAGTCTGTGGCACCTTGCACCCCAGGCATTACGCAATGGTAAAAGCCCGCCGTTTCGGGCGGGCTTTTACGGATCAATTGTCGCAGGCAATCACTCCGCCGCGTCCTCGGCCTCGACACGTGCGCGGTCAGCAGCGCCCTTGGCGCCGGGATCGCGGTCGACGAATTCGATGATCGCCATCGGCGCCATGTCGCCATAGCGGAAACCGGCTTTCAGGACGCGGATATAGCCGCCCTGACGGTCCTTGTAGCGCGGGCCGAGAATCTCGAACAGCCGCGCGACGTGGCGGTCTTCCTTCAGCTGGGCAGCCGCCTGGCGGCGGGCATGCAGATCGCCGCGCTTGGCCAGCGTGATCAGCTTCTCCACCACGGGGCGGAGTTCCTTGGCCTTGGGCAGCGTGGTCTTGATCTGCTCGTGCTCGATAAGCGCGCCGGCCATGTTGGCCCACAGCGCCTTGCGGTGCTCGTGTGTACGGTTCAGGCGGCGATAGCCGCGGGCGTGACGCATGATGATCTCCTGACGTCTTTTGCTTTGTGTTGCCGCAGTGCGTTGCCACGGCGTCGTTGGGGCGGGATTGCCCGGGTCTTCCGGGGGCGGCAGCCCGCCCCCGCGAAACTCAGAACTGGTCTTCGAAGCGCTTGGCCAGATCCTCGATGTTTTCCGGCGGCCAGTCCTCGACTTCCATGCCAAGATGCAGGCCCATGCCCGAAAGCACTTCCTTGATCTCGTTCAGCGACTTGCGGCCGAAGTTCGGGGTCCGCAGCATCTCTGCCTCGGTCTTCTGGATCAGATCGCCGATATAGACGATATTGTCGTTCTTCAGGCAGTTGGCCGAACGGACCGACAGTTCGAGTTCATCCACCTTCTTCAGCAGAAGCGGGTTGAACTCCAGCCCGGTGTCGACCTCGCCAGCCTTCGCCGCCTCGGGTTCCTCGAAGTTGACGAAGATCGCGAGCTGGTCCTGCAGGATGCGCGCGGCATAGGCCACCGCGTCGTCAGGGGTCAGCGAGCCGTCGGTCTCGATCCTCATGGTCAGCTTGTCATAGTCCAGCACCTGGCCCTCGCGGGTGGGCTGAACCTCGTAGCTGACCTTCTTGACCGGCGAATAGATCGCATCGATCGGAATAAGACCGATCGGCGCATCCTCGGGGCGGTTCTTGTCCGCCGCGACATAACCCTTGCCGGTATTGACCGTCAGTTCGATGTAGAGATCGGCGCCGTCGTCAAGATGGCAGATCACATGATCCTTGTTCAGGACCTCAATGCCATTCGTCTCGGAAATCGCCGCGGCCGTCACGACGCCCGGCCCCTTGGCCGAGATCGACAACCGCTTCGGCCCCTCGACCTCCATCTTCAGGCTGACCCCCTTGAGGTTCAGCACGATGTCGGTCACATCCTCGCGAACGCCCGCCACCGACGAGAATTCGTGCAGCACGTTGTCGATCTGGACCGAGGTGATTGCGGCACCCTGCAGCGAGGACAGCAAGACACGGCGCAGCGCGTTGCCCAGCGTCAGGCCGAAGCCACGCTCCAGCGGTTCGGCGATCACAGTCGCCATGCGGGCCGCATCGGCACCCGGCTTCACGACCAGCTGCGACGGCTTGATCAGTTCCTGCCAGTTCTTATGGATCATGAATTTGCCTCCATTCTTGCCGCGGCCTCCATGTTCCGAAGAGGCGGGGCGCCCGAGGGTCTTTCAAACGCAGAAAACGGGCCACGCACCACTGGCGCGGCCCGGCAGTATCGGGATGGCCTCAGACGCGCCGGCGTTTCGGCGGGCGGCAGCCGTTATGGGCCAGCGGCGTGACGTCGCGGATCGACGTGATCTGCAGACCCACCGCGGCCAGCGCGCGCAGTGCCGATTCACGGCCCGAACCCGGACCCTGGACTTCGACTTCCAGCGTCTTCACGCCATGTTCCTGCGCCTTGCGGCCGGCGTCCTCGGCGGCCATCTGGGCGGCATAGGGCGTCGACTTGCGGCTGCCCTTGAAGCCCATCGTGCCGGCCGACGACCACGAGATCGCATTGCCCTGCACATCCGAGATCAGGATCTTGGTATTGTTGAACGAACTGTTCACATGCGCCACGCCGGTGGCGATGTTCTTGCGCTCCTTGCGCTTGGTGCGCGAGGCGGCGGCCTTGGTGTCACGAGCCATGTCTCGACGCTCCTCTTATTTCTTCTTGCCAGCGATGGGTTTCGCAGGACCCTTGCGGGTGCGGGCATTGGTGTGGGTGCGCTGGCCGCGGACCGGCAGGCCCTTGCGGTGGCGCAGGCCACGGTAGCAGCCCAGGTCCATCAGCCGCTTGATGTTCATCGAGACTTCACGGCGCAGGTCGCCCTCAACGGTGAAGTTGGCGTCGATATATTCGCGGATCGCGAGGATTTCGGCGTCGGTCAGTTGATTCACCCGGCGCGCCGGGTCGATCTTCAGCGCATCGCAGATCTGTTCCGCTACATGCGGGCCAATGCCGTGGATGTACTGAAGCGAGATCGGAACCCGCTTCTGGGTGGGGATGTTGACGCCAGCAATACGTGCCACGCGCAGTCTTCCTTTCGTTGCGGTTCCGTAGCGCCGGAACCTTTTCTCACAACCGCCCGCGGCCGGCGCCACGGACAACGATCTTCCCGAACGGGGGAAACCCGGCTACGGCGATTCCGTGTCGGGACGCCGTGCCATATGGGGATTTGACGCGGCCGTCAAGGGCTCGGGCAGGAATTTCAACCCTTGTCAAGAACTTTCGCGATGGCGGCGGCAACAGCGTCCATCTCGCCCAGGCCATCGACAGCGGCAAGCTTGCCCTTGGCGTAGTAATATCCAATCAGCGGCGAGGTCTTCTTGTAGTATTCCATCAGCCGCGTCTTCAGCGCTTCCTCGTTGTCGTCGGCACGGCGGCGCAGATCGGTGCTGCCACAGACATCGCAGGTGCCCGCCACCCGGGTCGGTTTCGTCTCGTCATGGTAGACGGCGCCGCAGTTGCCGCAGGTGAAGCGGCCAGTGATCCGCCGCACCAGTGCCGCATCGTCGACCTGCATCTCGATCACGGCGTCAAGCGTCTGCCCCTTGCGCGCCATGAGGTCCTCCAGCGCATCCGCCTGCTTCAGCGTGCGGGGGAAACCGTCGAAGATGAAGCCGCCGAAATCACGGGCAGCCGCCCCCTGCTCCAGCTTTTCCTCGATCAGGCCGATGACGATCTCGTCGGTGACGAGCTGGCCCTTGTCCATGATCTCGGCCACGCGGCGACCCATCTCCGTACCCGAGCTTTTCGCCTCGCGCAGCATGTCGCCGGTGGACAGTTGCACCATGTTGCGCTCCGCCTCGAGCCGCTTCGCCTGGGTGCCCTTGCCCGCACCGGGCGGCCCGAGAAGGATGATATTCTTCGGCATTCGGTCTCCTTAGCGCCGGGCCGGGGCACGGGGCCCGGTCTTGCGCTTGCTGCGCAGCTGCGATTTCTCGATCAGGGTTTCATACTGATGGGCCAGCAGATGCGACTGCACCTGGTTGATGGTGTCCATCGTCACCGAAACGACAATAAGAACCGAGGTGCCGCCAAAGTAGAACGGCACGCCAACCTTCGAGATCAGCAGTTCCGGCAGCAGGCAGACCGCAGCCAGATAGGCGGAACCCAGGACAAGGACGCGGTTCACCACATATTCCAGGTATTCCTCGGTCTTCTTGCCCGGCCGAATCCCGGGAATGAAACCATTCTGATTCTTCAGGTTGTCGGCCACGTCATCGACCTTGAAGGCGACGTTATGGGTATAGAAATAGCTGAAGAACACGATCAACGCCGCCAGCGCCGCAAGGTGCAGCGGCTGGCCATAGCCCAGATAGGCGGTGATGATCGACAGCACGGGGTTCGTGGACTGGCCCGAGAACGTGGCCAGCGTCGTCGGCAGCAGAAGGATCGACGAGGCAAAGATCGCCGGGATCACGCCCGCGGGGTTCACCTTGATCGGCAGATGCGACGATCCGCCGTCATAGACCTTCATCCCCACCTGCCGGCGGGGATACTGGATATGGATCTTGCGCAGGGCGCGTTCCATGAACACGACAAAGGTGATCACAGCGATCACCATGACGATCACGCCAAGGATCACCGGCGTCGACAGCGCGCCCGAACGACCCTGGGCCAGGAACTGGGCCAGAGCCATCGGGATCTCGGCGACGATGCCGACGAAGATGATCAGCGAAATGCCGTTGCCGATGCCGCGGGCGGTGATCTGCTCGCCCAGCCACATCAGGAACATGGTGCCGCCAACCAGCGTGATCACGCAGGAGGCGATGAAGAACAGCCCGGGATTATGCGCCATCTCGCCCGCCTGCAGCGACATGGCAATGCCGTAGGCCTGGAAGACCGCCAATGCCACGGTGCCGTAGCGGGTGTACTGGTTCAGCTTCTTGCGCCCCAGTTCGCCTTCCTTCTTCAGGTGCTGCCAGGGCTGGTACATCGTGGCCACCAGCTGCACGATGATCGAGGCCGAGATATAGGGCATGATCCCCAGTGCAAAGATCCCCATGCGAGAGATCGCACCGCCGGTGAACATGTTCAGCATGCCGCCAAGGCCCTGCCCCGCCTGCCGCATGAATTCACGCAGCGCATCGCCGTCGATGCCGGGCACGGGGATGTAGGTGCCAAGGCGATAGACGATCAGAAGCCCGATGGTGAAGAAGATGCGGCTGCGAAGGTCGGAGGCCTTGGCGAGGGCGCCCCACGACAGGTTCGCGGCCATTTGCTCTGCGGCTGATGCCATGTCCGGTCTCTTTCATGGACAGCGCCGCCGGAACCGTTCTCCGGTCCGGCGGCGCAGGAAAACTTGTGCTGATGTAAGCGAGCTTGCGCCCGCTCACAACCGCTTATTCAGCCGCGGCCGCCACCGTGAGGGTGCCGCCCGCCGCCTTGACCGCCTCGATCGCGGCAGCCGAGGCCCCGGTCACGTTCAGCGTGACGGCGGTCTTGATCTCGCCCTTGGCGAGAATGCGAATGCCATCGCGCTTCGTGGAGGTCAGGCCAGCCGCAACCAGCGCGTCCTCGGTGATCTCGGCCTTGGTGTCCAGCTTGCCCAGACCGATGAACTTCTCGATCAGGCCCAGGTTGATGACGGAAAATTCCTTGCGGTTCGGCTTCGAGAAGCCACGCTTCGGCAGACGCCGGTAAAGCGGCATCTGGCCGCCTTCGTAGCCGCCCAGGGCCACGCCAGAGCGCGATTTCTGGCCCTTGATACCACGGCCGGCGGTCTTGCCCTTGCCCGAGCCCGGGCCGCGTGCCACGCGCTTCTGCTTGCGTGCCGCACCGTCGTTGTCACGCAGTTCGTTCAGTTTCATGTCGCTTCTCCTTTGCCGGAAATGCCCCCGCAAGCGACAAAGGGGCAAACACGGCTTTTCTTGATTGTGAGTCGCGGCCTCTGCAAGCCACCGGGCGCGTATAAAGGTGCGCATTCGCGGAATCAAGCGGTCTGCACGCGCCGCGGCCGGCTATACGACATTCACCTGCGCCGGACTTGTCGGTGCCCCGCTTGGCGGACCCGGATCGGTGCCTGAGCCAACGCCTTCTTCACCTCTGCAATGCATCAGTTCCCGAACACGGCGGGGCAGGACGCCGCAAGCGCCCGCAACGAGGGGCGAGAGCACATCACCTGATCAATGGGCGGATCGGCATGTGCATCGCCCGACGCCAGCGCCGCAGGCTGCGCGGCTCTGCCCGAACATATCCGGCCCTGCCCCGGCAGAGACAAGGCCGAAGACACGATTGTGCAACCGGACGCCGTTCAGGCGCTGGCCGGCCAGACAAATTCCGGCCGCAGCGCGGCATAGACCGGGCGGCCATCCACGGGGGCGGGATAACCCTTCGTCTCGTCCCAGAAGGCATGGTAGGTGGCCTTGGGGAATGTCGCGTCGTCATAGCCCATGACGTTCGGCACGGCCACGCGGATGCGGTGCAGCTTGTCGTCCAGCATCAGGGCTGCGCCGCATTCCTTGCAGGTGCACAACTCCAGCGGGCCGTTCGGGTTGTCCTTGTTGAACGGCTGGCGGTTCATCTTTTCGGGGTGGTCGACCTTCAGGTCGCCGTAGTTGAAGAAGACCACATGCGTAACCTGCTGGCCGGTCACAGCCTTGCACACATTGCAATGACATTCGTGATTGTCGATCGGCTCGGCCGTCGACGTCACATGGACGTGCGCGCAGCCCCCTGCGTAATTTGCCATTCTCGCTCCTCCCTTGCGCCCCGCCGGCCCCTGATGGGCCACCGAGTCTGGGGCAGACTAGCACCGATCACCCGAAACGGAACGCGAAACGTTCCGCCGCCCGGGCCTCAGCCGTCGGTCTTGCGCCCGGGTGGAACAGGATCCGATTGCAGCTGCGCGTAGCTTCGCTGAATGAACGCGAGCGCCGTTTGCGCCAGCGCGCGTGGATCGCCGAATACCAGGGATGCACCATCCAATGTTCGGGGAACGGGGTAGATCGCCTTTGATTTTTCCGGATTTCGCACCGCCCGCAATTTCAGGCCGGCGGGATTCTCCCGCACCTTGCGAAGGTCGTCCGGGCTCCCCTGCACCTCTGTCAGCTTTCCGCCCGCAACGGAGAGGTTGAGGTGGTCAATCCGCTCGCCGTTAAAGGAGCAATTCAATATCGTGATATTGCTGCCGTTGTCGATCCTTACGCCCGCGGTGCCGACGCTTACGTAAGAATTCTCAAAACGGGCAACGGGTTCCAGACCATGAACAACCTCGTTGCGCGCCTCGCGCAAATATACCAGGCCCTCATCCGCCCCCATCGACATGTTTCTCAACCGATGGCCGAGCGGGCCGGTCGCAGGATTCTTCTTGGCCAGCGCTATGAGCTTGCCCAGGGCTTTTCCGAAATGTTCAAGAAAGTCCTCCCAGGAATTTCGCAGGTCCGCCGCGCTATCGGCATTGACCAGGTCCTGATGGGCGTTCGCAGCACGTTGGATATAGCGGCGTACTTCGCTCAGCTCATTGGAATCGCGCATTGGCCCTGGCCCGATCAAGCTGCCCAAAAGGAAACGCGCCCCACCATGTCATGCGGGGCGCGTTAACTTTCAACACCAAAGTGCCGGCGGCTTGACGATAGGATCAGCCGCGCTCTTCGACGATCTTCACCAGATGCGAGATCGAATTCACCATGCCGCGGACCGAGGGCGTATCCTCAAGCTCGCGGGTGCGGTGCATCTTGTTCAGGCCCAGGCCTTTCAGCGTGGCGGTCTGGACCTCCGGCCGGCGGGCGGCCGAGCGGATCTGCTGGACGACGATGGTCTTTTTCGCGGTCATCTCAGGCCTCCACCGTCTCGCCTTCCGGCTTCTTCAGGATCTCGGCCACTTTCTTGCCGCGACGCGACGCGACGGAACGGGGCGAGGCTTCCTTCTTCAGACCTTCGAAGGTGGCGCGGATCATGTTGTAGGGGTTCTGCGAGCCGATCGACTTTGCCACGACGTCCTGGATGCCCAGCATCTCGAACACGGCGCGCATCGGTCCGCCGGCAATGATCCCGGTGCCGGGAACGGCGGTCCGCATCACGACCTTGCCCGCACCATGGCGGCCTTCCATGTCGTGATGCAGCGTGCGCGCATCCTTCAGCTGGACCCGGATCATGCTGCGCTTGGCCTGTTCAGTCGCCTTGCGCACCGCTTCCGGTACTTCCTTCGCCTTGCCCTTGCCAAAGCCCACACGGCCGCGCTGGTCTCCGACCACCACGAGCGCCGCAAAGCCGAAGCGTTTGCCGCCCTTCACGGTCTTGGACACCCGGTTGATCGCCACGAGACGATCGGCGAATTCCGGGGTTTCCTCGCGGCGGTCATCGCCCCGACGTTCCCGGCGATTTTCACGTTCTGCCATTCTCGTCTCCTTAGAACTTCAGGCCGCCTTCACGGGCAGCATCGGCCAAAGCCTTGATCTTCCCGTGAAAGAGGAAACCACCGCGGTCGAAGTAGCACTCTTCGAAGCCGGCCTTCCTGGCGCGCTCGGCAATCGCCGCGCCGACCTTGGCGGCCGCCTCGACGTTGTTCTTGCCGACCACACCCAGTTCTTTTTCCAGCGACGACGCCGCGGCGACGGTCGCGCCCTTCGTGTCGTCGATCAGCTGGCAGCTGATGTTCTTCGACGACCGATAGACCGACAGCCGCAGCCGGCCGGCCGAGGTCGCCTTGATCTTGTTCCGAACGCGCAGGCGGCGCTTCAGGAACAGCTCTCTCTTGTTCAAAGCCATTTTTGCGCCCCTTACTTCTTCTTGCCTTCCTTGCGGAAGACGAACTCACCCTTGTAGCGGATACCCTTGCCCTTGTAAGGCTCGGGCTGACGCCACTCGCGGATGTTCGCTGCCACTTGGCCGACCTGCTGTTCGTCCGTGCCTTCCACGACGATTTCGGTCTGCTTCGGGGTCGTGACGGTCACGCCCTTCGGCACTTCGAAATTCACTTCGTGAGAGAAGCCGAGCGACAGTTTCAGGATGTTGCCCTGAACCGCCGCACGATAGCCGACGCCCTGGATTTCCATTTCCTTCTTGAACCCGGTGGTCACGCCAGTGACCAGGTTCTCGATCATGGAGCGGGTCATCCCCCACTGCTGGCGCGCGCGTTTGGACAGGCCGCGCGGGGCGACCTTCACTTCGGCGCCATCGACGGTGATGGTGACATCGTCGGTCGCGGTGAAGCTGCGGGTGCCCTTCGGCCCCTTCACTTCGACGGTCTGGCCCGAGACAGAGGCGGTAACGCCCTTGGTCAGCGGGACGGGTTTCTTGCCGATTCGAGACATGGAACCCTCCTCAGAACACGGTGCAAAGCACTTCGCCGCCAACATTGGCAGCCCGTGCATTCACATCCGACAAAACACCCTTCGGCGTCGAGACAATCGCCACACCCAGCCCGTTGCGGACCGAGGGGATGTCCTTCACGCCCATGTACACGCGGCGACCCGGCTTGGACACCCGACGAAGTTCGCGGATGACGGGTTCGCCCTCATAGTACTTGAGGGAGATGGTGAATTCGCCCTGACCGTTCGAGGTCGGGGCCTTTTCGTAGCCGCGGATGTAGCCTTCCGAAAGAAGAACATCCAGCACGCTCGCGCGCAGTTGCGAGGCGGGGGTCACGACGGTCGACTTGCCGCGCATCTGAGCGTTGCGGATGCGGGTCAGCATATCGCCGAGAGGATCGTTCATGGACATCTGTCGCCTCCCTTACCAGCTCGACTTCACCATGCCGGGAATCTGGCCGAAGGAGGCCAGTTCACGCAGCATGATCCGCGACAGTTTCAGCTTGCGATAGAAGGCATGCGGACGGCCCGTCAATTGGCAACGGTTGTGGATCCGCGTCGCCGAAGAGTTGCGCGGCAGTTCCGCCAGCTTCAAGGATGCCTTGAAGCGATCTTCCATCGGCTTTTCTTGGTCGTTGATCACCGCCTTCAGCGCCGCGCGGCGGGAAGCATATTGCTTCACCAGCTTTTCGCGCTTCACTTCGCGGTTCACCATGGATTTCTTAGCCATAAATCAGGTTCCTCGCGATCAGGCCGAAAACGGCATGCTGAAGTGCTTCAGCAGCGACTTCGCTTCCGCATCGGTTTTCGCCGTGGTGCAGATGATGATGTCCATGCCCAGAACCTCGTCGACCTTGTCGAAGTCGATTTCCGGGAAGACGATTTGCTCTTTCAGGCCCATGGCATAGTTGCCGCGGCCATCGAAAGCCGTACCCTTGACGCCGCGGAAGTCGCGGACACGGGGCAGCGCCACGTTGATCAGGCGGTCGAGGAATTCGTACATGCGGTCGCCGCGCAGCGTCACTTTGCAGCCCAGCGGCATTTCTTCGCGCACGCGGAAGCCGGCGATCGACTTCTTGGCCTTGGTGATCACGGCCTTCTGGCCGGCGATCAGGCCCAGCTCTTCGGCAGCCTGCTTCACCTTCTTGGTGTCCTTGACCGCTTCGCCGACGCCCATGTTCAGGACGATCTTGTCCAGACGCGGGATTTGCATGTCGTTCTTGTAGCTGAACTCTTCCTTCAGCGCGGCACGCACCGTCGCCTTGTAGGCAGCTTTCAGACGCGGGGTATAGGTCGCGGTATCAAGCATCAGATCGCCTCCCCGGTGGTCTTGGCGAAGCGAATCTTCTTGTCGCCTTCCATGCGGAAGCCGACGCGCGTTGCCTTGCCGTTCTTGTCCAGAAGCGCCAGGTTCGACAGGTCGATCGGCATCGCCTGCGGAATCCGCCCGCCCTGCGACGCGGCCGATTGCTTGGTGTGGCGGATGGCGACATTCACGCCTTCCACGACGGCCTTGTTTGCCGTGGGCATGACCGACGAGATTTCGCCCTTCTTGCCCTTGTCCTTGCCGGCGAGCACGACAACCGTGTCACCCTTGCGGAGTTTCGCGGCCATCACAGCACCTCCGGCGCAAGCGAGATGATCTTCATGAAGTTCTTCGCCCGCAGTTCACGCACGACCGGCCCGAAGATACGGGTGCCCACCGGTTCGCCCTGGTTGTTCAGGATGACGGCGGCGTTACGGTCAAAGCGGATGGCGGTGCCGTCTTCACGGCGAACTTCCTTGGCGGTGCGGACGACCACGGCCTTGCGGACGTCGCCCTTCTTCACACGGCCCTTCGGAATCGCTTCCTTCACCGACACCACGATGATGTCGCCGACCGAAGCATAGCGGCGGTGCGAGCCGCCCAGAACCTTGATGCACTGCACCCGGCGCGCGCCGGAGTTGTCAGCTACATCCAGATTCGTCTGCATCTGGATCATTTGGTTTCTCCCGACCTTCGGGGTCGGCGGATACGCACCGCCCCGGGGTTTCGCTCAAGTCAACTGGAGCGGTGGAGAGGCCTGATTGCTCAGGCCTCGACCACCACCTGCCAGCGTTTCGTCTTCGAGATGGGGGCGCATTCCTCGATGCGGACGGCGTCACCCACCTTGAACTTGTTCTCCGGGTCATGCGCCCGGTATTTCTTCGATTTCCGCACGGTTTTCTGCAGCAACGGATGCTTGAACCGGCGCTCGACCAGAACGGTGATCGTCTGCTCGTTCTTGTCCGAGGTCACGGTGCCCTGAAGGATACGCTTCGGCATGGGTCAGTTCCTCACTTCGCAGCTTCGGCGGCCTTCTGGCCGAGAACGGTCTTGATGCGGGCCACTTCGCGGCGCACGACGCGCATGCGGGCGGTGTTCTCAAGCTGGCTGGTCGCCTGCTGGAAGCGCAGGTTGAACGCTTCCTTCTTCAGGGCAACCAGCTGGTCGCGCAGCTGGTCCGGGGTCTTCCCGGTCAGTTCCTTGGCGCTCATTCGCCTTTTCCTTCTTTCACAATCGCCGGACAGCCCCCTTTTCAGGGTCACTGTTGTTCCGGCGGATCAATGACAAACCGACGACTCCGAGTCGCCCCGAAGTCGTGGATGCGTCGCTATAGGGGAGAAGGGCGCGCGGGGCAAGGGCGAAGTTCTCCTTCCGGCAGGTTGCAGACCGGATGGCCAGGCGGAGTTCCGCAGGCAGGGCAGCGAACGCAGGTGCCATGCTGTAGCCTGCGCTTGCGTTGCAGGACTGTCAGTCGCCACGCAGCAGGTTCATGCCCAACCATAGTTGAAGCTGACCGAGATCCGCTCCTCCTCCGACATGTTCATCGGCACCTCATGACGCAGCCAGCTTTCCCACAGCAGAACGTCGCCCACCCTGGGTGCCACATAGACAAAGCGCTGCATCTCGGGCGGGGCGGTCTTGCGCAGGACGGGGGCGGTCATCATCATCGGCAGGCGCGGGTCTTCCAGCTTCAGCGCGCCGGCGCCATCGGGCATGGCAACATAGGTGGTGCCGGAAATCACCGAATGCGGGTGGATGTGGCTGGAATGGGTGCCGCCTTCCGGCAGGATGTTGATCCAGAGGCTGTCACATTTCAGCTTGCGGCCCTGCAGATCGAACCCGAGGTCGTCGCAGAAGGCCGCGACATGCTTGTCCAGCGCCTTGACCAGGTCGGCAAAGACCGGAAACCGCCAGGGCAGATCGTTCAGCGACGAATAGGAGGTATAGCCGGGATAGCCGTGCTCCTCGCACCAGGCCTGCCCGGCCTCGTCATCCTCGGCAATGGCATCGCAGGAGGCGCGCAATTCGTCGTAGTCGAGCTTCTTCTTCGCCAGTTCGTTCAGCGCCGCGCGGTAAAGGCGGGTGACGAAAAGAGAGGTGATATCGGCCATGATCCTGACTCCGGGTTCCGGGGCGGGGCGCCCGCTCCCCCTCCCCTCCCACACCGGGCCGGGCGGGCGCAAGAGCATGCCGTCGGGCAGCTCGGCAGAGCCGCGGCGGCGCCATCAGCGGCCGCCGAAAAACGAACTCCCCCGCCATTCCGGGCGGGGGAGCTTTGTCTATCGGACCGTTGGCCTGCGGATTTCGCGGAAACCCGCCGTGCCAGCCGGATCTTGCGCGGACCAGGATCTACCAGTCTTCCTTGGCCACGATGCGGCTTGTCACCGGCAGCTTCATCGCGCCAAGGCGCAGGGCCTCGCGGGCGATGTCTTCGGCAACGCCGTCGATCTCGAACATGATCCGGCCCGGCTTCACCTTGCAGGCCCAGTAGTCCACCGACCCCTTGCCCGAGCCCATCCGGACTTCCACCGGCTTTGCCGTGACCGGCACATCCGGGAAAATCCGAATCCAGACCCGGCCCTGACGCTTCATGTGGCGGGTGATCGCGCGGCGAGCCGCCTCGATCTGCCGCGCGGTGACGCGCTCGGGTTCGGTTGCCTTCAGGGCGAAGGAGCCGAAGTTCAGCAGGAAACCGCCCTTGGCTTCGCCATGGATCCGGCCCTTGAACATCTTGCGGTGTTTCGTGCGCTTTGGTTGCAGCATCTCTCTTTACTCCTTACGCGCGTTCGCGGTCGCCGCGATCACGGCGGGGGCCGCGCGACGCGGGGCCTTCCGACGCCTCGGCCAACCGGCGATCATGCGCCTGCGGATCGTGTTCAAGGATCTCGCCCTTGAAGATCCAGACCTTCACACCGATGATCCCATAGGGCGTCTCGGCCTCGGCCAACGCATAGTCGATGTCGGCGCGCAGCGTGTGCAGCGGCACCCGGCCTTCGCGGTACCATTCGGTCCGGGCGATTTCAGCACCGCCAAGGCGGCCCGAGACGTTCACCCGGATGCCGAGCGCACCCATCCGCATCGCATTCTGTACGCCGCGCTTCATGGCGCGACGGAAGGACACGCGGCGCTCCATCTGCTGGGCGATCGATTCGGCCACCAGTTGGGCGTCGATCTCCGGCTTGCGGACCTCGACGATGTTCAGGTGCAGTTCCGACTTGGTGAAGGCCGAAAGCTTCTTGCGCAGCGTCTCGATATCCGCGCCCTTCTTGCCGATGATCACGCCCGGGCGTGCCGAATAGATCGTCACGCGGCATTTCTTGTGCGGACGCTCGATGATCACCTTGCTGATGCCGGCCTGCTTGGCTTCCTTGTGGATGAACTCGCGCATCCGCAGATCTTCCAGAAGCAGATTGCCATAGTCCTTCGACTCGGCGAACCAGCGGCTGTCCCAGGTGCGGTTGACCTGCAGGCGCATCCCGATCGGATTGACCTTCTGTCCCATTATGCCGACTCCCCGGTCTGACGCACCTTGATGGTGATTTCGCTGAACGGCTTCATGATCTTGCCGAACCGGCCGCGCGCCCGCGGACGGCCGCGCTTCATCACCAGGTTCTTGCCGACCCAGGCCTCGGCCACGACCAGATTGTCGACGTCGAGCCCATGGTTGTTCTCGGCATTGGCGATGGCCGATTGCAGGCACTTCTTCACGTCGCCCGCGATCCGGCGCTTCGAGAAGGTGAGGTCGGCCAGCGCCTTCTCAACCTTCTTGCCGCGGATCAGGCCGGCGACAAGGTTCAGCTTCTGCGGGCTGGTGCGCAGCATGCGCGCGACGGCCATGGCTTCGTTCTCGGCCACGCGGCGCGGATTCTTTTCCTGACCCATGGCTTACTTCCTCTTGGCTTTCTTGTCGGCGGCGTGACCGTAATAGGTCCGCGTCGGCGAATATTCCCCGAACTTCTGGCCGATCATTTCTTCCGTCACGGCGACGGGAATGTGCTTCTTGCCGTTGTAGACGGCGAAGGTCAGCCCGACGAACTGCGGCAGGATGGTGGAACGGCGCGACCAGATCTTGATCACCTCGTTCTTGCCCGAAGCGCGCGAGGTCTCTGCCTTCTTCAGCAGGTAGCCGTCGACGAACGGGCCTTTCCAGATGGAACGTGCCATGGATTAGCGCCCCTTCTTCTTGGCGTGACGCGAGCGGACGATGTACTTGTCCGTCTGCTTGTTGGTGCGGGTCCGGTTGCCCTTGGTGCCCTTGCCCCAGGGCGTGACGGGGTGACGGCCGCCCGAGGTGCGGCCTTCGCCGCCGCCATGCGGGTGGTCAATCGGGTTCATCGCGACGCCGCGCACCGTCGGGCGGATGCCCTTGTAGCGCATGCGGCCGGCCTTGCCGAAATTCTGGTTGCTGTTGTCGGGGTTCGACACTGCACCGATGGTGGCCATGCATTCCTGGCGAACCATGCGCAGCTCGCCCGAGGACAGGCGGATCTGGGCATAGGAGCCGTCACGGCCGACGAACTGGGCATAGGTGCCGGCGGCGCGTGCCAGCTGGCCGCCCTTGCCGGGCTTCAGTTCGACGTTGTGGACGATCGTACCGATCGGAATGCCCGAAAAGGGCATCGCATTGCCGGGCTTCACATCGACCTTGGCACCGGCGACAACAGAGTCGCCCACGGCCAGGCGCTGCGGCGCCAGGATATAGGCCAGTTCGCCGTCGGAATATTTCACCAGCGCGATGAAGGCCGTGCGGTTGGGGTCGTATTCGATGCGCTCGACGGTCGCGGGCATGTCCCACTTGCGGCGCTTGAAGTCCACCACGCGGTAGAGGCGCTTGGCGCCCCCGCCCTGGTGGCGCATGGTGATCCGTCCGGTATTGTTCCGCCCACCCTGCGACAACAGACCCTCGGTGAGGGCTTTGACAGGACGGCCTTTCCACAGCTCCGAACGGTCGATCAGAACCAGCCCGCGCTGGCCAGGCGTCGTCGGTTTATACGACTTGAGTGCCATGATTACTGTCTTCCGTTTGCTTCAGGACCGTCACCTTGCGGCCATGGTCCGGGGTTAAGGGCTCCGAAGATCCCCGATCTGATCCGCCTTCCGGATTTCGTTGAAAATCGTGGAATTTGGATAAAACCAGACGGCCCCGGTATGCCCGGGGCCGCCAGATTCGCGCGGCTTCTATCAGAGGCCGGTCGAAACGTCGATGGTGTTTCCCTCTTCCAGGGTCACATAGGCCTTCTTGCGGTCGCTCCGCTCGCCGGCGCGGCCGCGGAACTTCTTCGCTTTGCCCTTGGTGATGGTGGTGTTGACCGCCTTCACCTTGACGCCGAAGACAGCCTCGACCGCCTCCTTGATCTGGGGCTTGGTCGCCGTCATGGCGACCTGGAAGACCACGGCACCAGCTTCCGAGGCCATGGTGGCCTTTTCGGTGATGACCGGCTTCTTGATCAGGTCGTAATGTTCGGGTTTCGCGCTCATTTCAGATCACCTTTTCCCAGGCGGGCCTCCAGGGCCTCGACACCCGCCTTCGTGATCACCAGCGTGTCACGCTTCAGGATGTCATAGACGTTGGCGCCGATGGTCGGCAGCACGTCGACGCCATCAAGATTGCGGGCGGCCAGCGCGAAGTTCTCGTCGACCGTCGCACCGTCGATGATCAGTGCGCGCTTCCAGCCAAGCTCCCGGGCAACCTTGGCCAGCGAGCCGGTCTTGGCTTCGGCCAGGGCGGCCGCCTCCAGGATCACCAGTTCGCCCGCCTTGGCCTTGGCCGACAGCGCATGGCGCAGGCCGAGGGCACGGAACTTCTTCGGCAGGTCATGGGCGTGGCTGCGGGGTTGCGGACCCTTGTAGACACCGCCATGGCGGAAGATCGGGGCCTTCTTGGAACCGTGGCGTGCGCCGCCGGTGCCTTTCTGGCGATAGATCTTCTTGGTCGAATAGCTGACGTCGGACTTGCCCAGCGTCGAATGGGTGCCGGCCTGCGCGCGGGCGCGCTGCCAGCGCACCACGCGGTGCAGGATGTCGGCGCGCGGTTCCAAACCGAACAGCGCCTCGTCCAGATCGATGGAGCCGGCCTTGCCGCCGTCCAGCTTGATCACATCCAGTTTCATGCTTCACCCCCTTCGGCGGCGGCTTCCGCAGCCGGAGCAGCAGCGCGAACCGCCGCAGGACGCGGAGCGTCCTTGTGGGCGGGCTTCTTCACCGCATCCTTGATCGTGACCCAGCCGCCAGCCGCACCGGGTACCGCGCCCTTGATCATGATCAGGCCGCGGTCGACATCGGTACGCACGACCTGCAGGTTCTGCGTCGTCACGCGGACGGCACCCAGATGACCCGCCATCTTCTTGCCCTTGAACACCTTGCCGGGGTCCTGGCACTGGCCGGTCGAACCATGCGAGCGGTGGCTGATCGACACACCATGCGAGGCACGCAGGCCGCCGAAATTGTGCCGCTTCATCGCACCGGCAAAACCCTTGCCGATCGAGGTGCCGGCCACGTCGACATGCTGGCCCGAGACATAATGGTCGGCGGTGATTTCCGCGCCCACGTCGATCAGATTGTCGGCCGAAACACGGAATTCAGCCAGCTTGCGCTTGGGCGCCACATTCGCCTTGGCGAAATGGCCACGCTGCGCGGCTGTGGTGCGGCTGACCTTGGCGGTGCCCGCACCCAGCTGGACAGCGGTATAGCCATCCGTCTCGGCCGTGCGTTGCGCCACAACCTGCAGTGCATCCAGTTGCAGCACGGTCACGGGAACCTGCTTGCCGTCTTCCAGGAACAGCCGGGTCATGCCCAGCTTCTTGGCGATAATTCCAGAACGCATTGGACCGCCCCCTTACACCTTGATCTCGACATCGACGCCGGCCGCCAGGTCGAGCTTCATCAGCGCGTCCACGGTCTGCGGAGTCGGATCGACGATGTCGAGAAGACGCTTGTGCGTGCGGATTTCCCACTGGTCGCGCGACTTCTTGTCGAT
>JACSRN010000044.1 GCA_014879735.1 Paracoccaceae bacterium | reverse complement strand
GCTGGGGCGGCCAGTGGGGCCGCCCGGGGGGGCGGCCGCCCATCGGTGCGGGTCGCCCGCCGGTGATGCGGGTCGCCCGCGGGCGGTGCAGGCCGCCGGTTCCCGGATCATGGCTGCGGCACTGGCCGGGTTCAGGCCGGCTGTCCGGTCGCCGGGGCAGTGCGGCGGATCGGCCAGCCCGGGCGCGGGTGGAACAGATGCCCGGGCGCCGGATCGCCGCCGGCCAGCAATTCCGCCTCGCGCGAGCGCAGGCGCGAGATTTCGGCACGGATGGCCGACAGTTCCTCGGCCGGGGTGGGAAGGTGCGGGGACGGCATGGCGGGCTCCATCGTCGGATGCGGCCAGTCTGCTCCGCCAGGGTTAACGCCGGCTTTACGCGGCGAAGGCGCCGTCGAGCAGCCGCACCGCCTCGGCCCGCGGATCGGCCAGGGTCGAGCGGTCCTCGCCGGGGTAGAACCGGGCGCGGACGGCAGTGGGCATCGGCGCCGGCGTCTCGATCCGCACCTGCGGCCCGATGCGCCGGGTTTCCGCCTGCCAGCTGCGGGCAAGCGCGATCTGCGCCGCCTTCGTCGTGCCATAGGCCGCGGCAAAGGGATGGCCGGGCAGCGGATCGTCGAAGAACATCGCCATGCCCTGGCCCATCTGCAGCAGCGGATCGACCATGCCGATCAGGAATGCGGTGGCGCGCAGGTTCACCGCGACCGACTTGTCGAGATCCTTCATCTCGACCGAAGGCGCGGGCGACAGCGCCGTGGCATGGATCGCCGTATGCGCCCAGAACTGCAGCCCGCCCCAGCGGTCGTAGATCGAGCGGCAAAGGTGGCGCATGGCGCCGTCATCGGTGACATCCATCGGCGCCAGCGTCACGGCCTCGGCATGGCCGGCGGCCTTCACCCGGTCGTCGAGATCCTCGAGCCCGCCGACGGTGCGCGCGACGGCCACCACATGCCAGCCGCGCCCGGCAAGCGTTTCGGCAAGCGCGGTGCCAAGCCCGCGCGAGGCGCCGGTGACGAGGGCAATCTTCCGGGTCATGGGGTATTTCCTGCGGCTGAGGGCGGACCGGGGGCGCTTCGCCCCCCGGGCCCCCCGAGGGTATTTTCGTCAAGAGGAAGGGGCGGGCGACGGTGGCGGGCGGGCAAGCGATGCGGGCGAGCTGGGGGGCCTATTCGGCGGCTTTCATGCGGAAGCCTTCCTCGAGCTTGTCGGCCGGTGCAATCGGGTAGTCGCCGGAGAAGCAGGCGTCGCAGAACCGCGGTGCCGCCGGGTCACGGCCCTGCGCCTCGCCCGCGGCGCGGTAGAGCCCGTCGAGCGAGATGAACTTCAGGCTGTCGACGCCGATCCAGTCGCGCATCTCCGCCTCGTTCATGGTGGCGGCGAGGAGCTTGCTGCGCTCGGGCGTGTCGACGCCGTAAAAGCAGGGCCAGGCCGTGGGGGGGGAAGCGATGCGGAAATGCACCTCGGCCGCGCCGGCATCGAGGATCATGTCCTTGATCTTGCGGCTGGTGGTGCCGCGCACCACCGAATCGTCGACCAGGATCACCCGCTTGCCGCGGATCAGTGCGCGGTTGACGTTCAGCTTCAGCCGCACGCCCATGTTGCGGATCTGCTCGGTCGGCTCGATGAAGGTGCGGCCCATATACTGGTTGCGGATGATGCCCATGCCATAGGGGATGCCGGATTCGAAGGCATAGCCGATGGCCGCCGGCGTGCCGCTGTCGGGGACGGGGCAGACGAGATCGGCCTCGACCGGGGCCTCGCGCGCGAGTTCGACGCCGATCTGGCGGCGGGTCTCATAGACCGAGCGGCCACCGATGATGCTGTCGGGGCGCGAGAAATAGACCTGTTCGAAGATGCAGAAGCGGCTGGCTGCCGGGGCGAAGGGGCGCGAGGAGGTGAGCCTGCCGTCCTCGATCACCACCATCTCGCCGGGGTCGACCTCGCGGATGAACTCGGCCCCGATGATGTCGAGCGCGCAGGTTTCCGAGGCCAGCGCCCAGCCCTCGCCCAGCCGGCCGATGACCAGGGGGCGCACGCCCAGGGGATCGCGCACGCCGATCAGCTTTGTCCGCGTCATGGCGATGACCGAGAAGGCACCTTCCACCAGGCGCAGCGCATCCTTCAGCCGTTCGGCCTGGGTCTTCTGCATCGAGCGCGCCATCAGGTGGATGATGCATTCCGAATCGGACGAGGACTGGAAGATGGCGCCACGCTCGATCAGATCCTTGCGCAGCCGGGCGGCATTGGTCAGGTTGCCGTTATGGGCGATGGCGCAGCCGCCGATGGCGAATTCGCCGAAGAAGGGCTGCACGTCGCGGATGGCGGTGGCGCCCTTCGAGCCGGCGGTGGAATAGCGGACATGGCCGATGGCCAGGGTGCCCGGCAGCGTGTCCATCACGTCGGGGCGGGTGAAATTGTCGCGGACATAGCCGAAGCGGCGGGCAGAGTTGAAGCCCTCGCGCGGGTCATGGCTGACGATGCCGCCGGCCTCCTGGCCGCGGTGCTGCAGGGCATGCAGGCCGAGGGCGACGAAATTGGCGGCATTCGACAGGCCGATGACGCCGAAGATGCCGCATTCTTCCTTCAGCTTGTCGCCGTCATCGACGGGATCGAACGG
>JACSRN010000103.1 GCA_014879735.1 Paracoccaceae bacterium | reverse complement strand
GGGCGGCTGGAGGCGATGGACGCGACGCTGAAGAAGCAGAACCCCGAAGAACTGGTGGCCAAGGTCACGAACCCCGAGGAGATGGAGCGGGCGCTGGCCCGGATGGACCGCTTCAACCTGGCGCGCACCCCGAATTTCGAGCCGCGCCGCCAGCCGGCCATTCCCTCCTTTGTCGCCGCAGAAGGGGCAGGGCTGCTCTACATGCCGATCCGCCCGGGGCCTGAGGCCGCGGTTCGCGATTGGCTGGTGCGGATCGGCGGCGGGCTGGTCGAGGATTTCACGCAAAAATCTTTGCGCCAGTGGAAACGCCGTTTCCTGCCCCACCGCGGCTTTACCGTGATCCGCCACCCGCTGCTGCGCGGCCATGCAGCGTTTCGCACCCTGGTTTCCGCGCGCAACCGTGCCGATCTGCGCCAGCTTCTGAACCGGGCGCATAAGGCCGATCTGCCCTCGCCGGGCGAGGGTTTTCGCGATGCCGGGCATGAGCGGCAGGCATTTCTGGCCTTCCTGCGCTATGCGAAACTTGCCGCAGGGGGGCAGACGGGGCAACGGGTCGATGCGCATCTGGCCAGCCAGACCGCCGTGCTGCAGGGTTTTGCCCAGTTCCAGCCGCCCGATCGGGTGATCCGCGAGGAAAACCTGGCCGAGGAATTGCAGGCACTGGCGCAGGAGATCGGCATCGATGCGCCCGAGATCACGGCCGATGCCGCAGCGGCCGAAGATCTGGCGGCGATCTGGGATCCGCAACTGGAGGATGCCGCGCAGGAAGCCTGGGGTCGCGATTACATGGGCTTCGGCTTCAGCCGCTGGAAGGTTTGAACCCGGCGTTTCGCGGCAGGGATTCCGGCCCATATGCGTACAGGGTTCGCACCTCTGGCGGATGGTATTGCCGGGCCTGCCCCGCCGATGGCCCGCCAAACCCGCAGATCTGCGACCTGCCGGGTTTCTGGCGCCAGGATCGTGGTCTAGAGCAGGTCCTTTCGGGCCTGGGCCACCAGATTCCGCAGATCGCCCAGCGTCTGATACCCGAAGGCGCCACCATGTCCGGCAATCCAGGTCGGCGTCCCCGACAGCCCCATGTGATCGGCCAGCGCCATCGAATGTTCGATATGGTCCATGACCTCGGCCGAGTCCATGTCGCGCTTCAGCCGCGCCGTATCGAGCCCCAGCGCCTTTGCCACCCGCATTGCACTGGCCATTCCGGCGCGGTCTTTCCCCGCCATCATCGCGGTGTGAAACTCCAGGTACTTGCCCTGTTTCAGCGTGGCGAGCGAAACCTGCGTGGCGGCGAGCGAATCCTCGCCGAAGATCGGCCATTCCCGGAGGACGACCCGCAGTCCGGAATCGCCGGCGATCAGCTTCTTCAGGGCCGGAACGCCCTTGCGGCAGTAGGGGCAGTTGTAATCGAAGAACTCTGTCAGGGTGACGTCGCCGTCCGGATTGCCCAGAACCGGCGCGAAGGGCTGGCGCTCGATTGCCGCACGCAATTCCTCGGGCATCGGGTTGGTTTCGGCCCGCAATGGCAGAGCCAGCCCCGCCATCCCGGCCAGTGTCAGCACCGCAAGGCCGCGCCGGGTGCAGGTTCCCTCGCGTGTCGTCGTCATCGGCTGTCCTTTCGCTGTCCAATCCCTCCCTGCCCCGCACGGCCGGCGGGGGCAAGGCGCAAGTCCGTGATCGGCGTGGCCATTTCGCCGCGTTGATCTTTGCCGGGGCAAGCGTTTAGGCTGACGCCAAACGGAGGCCGAGATGTCGCTTCTATCCCCCGAAACCATTGCTCGCCCGTCGCAGGCGCTGCCGTTCTGGCTGTCGCTCGGCACGGTGCCGGCCGCCCTTGCGGGCATGGCCTGGGGCGGTCCCTGGGTGCTGCTGTTGCCGGCCTATTGCTGGGGGTTGTTCTCGATCCTTGATGCCGTGCTGGGGTTGAACACCGACAATGCCGATCTGTCGGCCGGCGAGGCGGATCTGTCGCTCTACCGGCTGCTGACGATGATCTGGTTTCCGCTGCAGTTTGCGCTTCTCTGCCTGTTCCTGTGGTATCTGCCGCGCTCTGGCCTTGGCCCGTGGGAAAAGATCGGCATGACCTTCGGCATGGGGGTGATGACCGGCACCATCGGGATCAACTACAGCCACGAACTGATGCATCAGAAATCCAGGGCGGAACGCTGGCTTGCCGATCTCTTGCTGGCGACCGTGCTCTATTCCCATTTCCGGACCGAGCATCTGCGCGTGCACCACCTCTACGTCGGAACATCGCGCGATGCGGTGACGGCGCGGTACAACGAAGGGTTTCACCGCTTCTTCCCCCGCGTCGTGGTGGAAACCCGACGCTCGGCCTTTCGCGCCGAACGGGCGATGCTGGCGCGGCGGGGGTTGCCGTGGTGGCATCGCACGAACCCCTACTGGCGCTACTGGATCTTGCAGGCCGCGATGGCCTTGCTGGCACTGGCCCTCGGAGGTTGGGAGGGGGTGGCGATTTTCGTCGGCCAGGCCGTCGTCGCCACCTGGCAACTGGAACTGGTGAATTATGTCGAGCATTACGGGCTGACCCGGCGCCACCTGGGCGATGGGCGCTATGAACATGCCTTGCCGCGCCATTCCTGGAACGCGGCGCATCGGGCGACGAACTGGCTGCTGATCAACCTGCAGCGTCATTCCGACCATCATTACAAACCCGACCGTCGCTTTCCGCTGTTGCAGAACTACACCGAGGAGGAGGCGCCGCAACTGCCCCACGGCTATCCGGTGATGACCTTTGCGGCGATGGTCCCGCCGCTGTGGCGCCGCATCATGAACCCGCGCGTCCGGGCCTGGCGGCGGCAGTTCTATCCCGACATTGCCGACTGGAAGCCCTACAACAAGGCGCTGAACCCGATACCGCGTGGCGCGCCCTGAAAGCGGCCTTCCCACGCTGTCGAAAACGAAAAGGTGCCGGGCATCAGTCCGATGCGAGGGGGAGGGAGATCCGGGTGGCGCTCCACCCGCCGTCGACGGGCAGGATCACGCCGTTGATGAAGGCCGCCTCGTCGGAGACGAGAAAGGCAACGGCCGCGGCCACATGGACGGGCAAACCAGGCGCTGTGGTTGGCGTGCCGTCCAGCATCAGCCGGCGGTAGGCCGCATCCTGCAGCAGGCGTTCGGTCATCTCGGTCCGGATCAGGCCGGGCGCGATGGCATTCACCCGGATGCCGTCGCGGCCATAATCGGCGGCCATCTGGCTGGTCAGCCCGGCGATTGCCGATTTCGACGCGGCATAGGCGGCGATGTTGCGATAGCCCGTCAACCCGAAGACCGAAGTCATGTTGACGATCCCGCCGTGCCGCCGTGCAATCATGCCGGGAAGGACGGCGCGCGACAGGCGGAAGGCGGCGGACAGGTTGATGTCGAGGATCCGCTGCCAGTTCTCGTCATCGCTGTCGATGACCGAGCGGGCGCCGCCGACCCCGGCGTTGTTGACAAGAACGGTGACGGAGCCAAGGGCCTGTGCTGCGGCAAGGATGCGCTCTGCTGCACCCTTGTCCGCAATATCCTGCTGCAGCACCTGGATGCCGGGCGCCGGCGGTGCCGCCGTGTTGCGGTCGACCGCAAGAACGGCGAAACCATCGCGTGCCAGCCGCAGGGCAATGGCCTCGCCGATGCCGGCAGCGGCGCCGGTGACGATGGCGACCGGCGCCGTCATGCCAGCCGCCCGCCGTCGACCGGCAGGGCCACGCCGGTGATGTAGGAAGCGGCGGGCGAGGCAAGAAAGAGGACCGCCTCGGCCACTTCGTCGGGCTCGCCCAGGCGGCCCAGCGGGTGCCGGGCGATCAGCGCGGCGCGAGCGGCGGCGGCATTGGGGCCTTCGGTGGTGCTGTCGAACATGCGGCTGCGGATCGAGCCCGGGCAGACTGCGTTCACGCGGATGCCTGCCGGTGCCAGCGTGATCGAAAGCGACCGCGTCATCGAGATGACGGCTGCCTTCGACATTGCGTAAAGCCCCAGATGTGCCGAGCCCATCATTCCCGCTGTCGAAGCCAGGTTGACGATGGACCCGCCGGTCCCCGCCGCCTTCATCTGGTGCGCCGCGGCCCGGGCACAGAGCAGGCTGCCCTGGACGTTCACATGCATGACCGGATCGAAGGCTGCGGGGTCGAGACTGTCGAGCGCCCCCGAAGGCCCTTCGATTCCGGCGGCATTGACCAGTGCATCCAGCGGGCCGATCCGATCGAAGACCGCCGCAACGGCCTCAGGGTCCAGGATATTCAGGGTTTCCGCCTGAATCTTGCCACCCAGCTCGCTGCGCAGGTCGCGCAGCCCCTCGACCGAACGGTCGATCAGCACCGGCTGCCCGCCGCGGCGAGCCAGCAGTCGCGCAACAGCGGCGCCCAGAGCGCCCGCCGCGCCGGTAATTGCCACCCGCATCGGCCTGTCGGTCATTTCCGCGCCTCCTCGGCCGCCCAGGCGGTGGCAACGTCATGGCCGGTGGCGATCCAGGCATCGCCGCGATCAAGGATGTGTTCGATGATCCGGCGCAGCAGCATCAGCCGCGAGGGCCGGCCGGTGAATTGCGGATGCATCACCAGATTGTAGAGCGCACCCATTTGCCGGATGGCATCGAATTCGTCGCGCCAGGTTGCGAAGATGTCGTCGTTGTTCCGAATCTGGCGCGGCGCCTGCACTGCGAACATCATGTGCGGCGCATCGTCAGTTGACCAGTGCCACGGCAGTTCGACCGGCCCCGGCGTGCCATCGGGCATGGTATGACGATAGGGATAGACGTCGTTCATCAGCGAACTGTCATAGACCAGCCCGTATTCCCGGATCAGCGAGATCAGGTTCGACGAGGTTTCCCCCGCCGGCGAGCGATATCCCGTGGGTCGGATGCCGGCCACGCGGTCCAGCGCTTCCAGCCCCTTTTCAAATGCGGCGCGTTCCTCGGCCGGCTTCGCCGGATCCACCCATTCGTGCAGATAGCCGTGATGGCCGATCTCGTGCCCGTCGGCCAGGATCGCATGGATCCGGTCGGGATATTTCTCGGCCGTCCAGCCGGGCGTGAAGAAGGTGGCCGGCAGGTGATAGTCGGCCAGAACCCGCAGGATCTCTGGCACCCCGCGCTGGGCGCCGTAGATGCCCTGGGACAGGACACCGGGACGGCCGGCATTCGACGGATCGCGCGAAAGCCACAGCGTTTCGGCATCGAAGTCAAAGGTCAGCATGACGGCGCATTTCGCCTTGTTCGGCCAGATCATTGCGGGCACCTCCTGATGGAACCCGCGGCCAGAATGGGCCGCGGGCGGGTCTTGGTCGGGATCACGCAGCCAGCGCGGCCCGGCGATAGGTTTCATTCACGCCGATGGCCGAGACGACCACGTCCTTGTAGCGCCGGTCGAGCAGGGTGGGGAAATTCACCTCGACCAGCCAGCACATCGGCACGTCCTCGGTCAGGATCTGCTGGACCTTGGTATAGGCCGCCTGCCGGTCTTCGTCGCGAACCGCCACGGCCCCGGCGTCAAACAGCGCATCCACCTCGGGGTTGGAATAGCCGGTGCAGTTCGAATAGGCGACGCCCTGCCGGATGTTCGACGAGATGAAGAAGCGGGAAACCCCCAGCGCCGGATCGCCGAACTGGTAGGGATAGTTCGAGGTCATCTGGAAATCCCAGTTGGCATAGCGCTGGGTCCAGGATGCCGGATCGGAGGGTTCGATCTCGACCCGGATGCCGACGACGGCCAGCTGCTGCTGCACCATCTCGGCAAAGCGGGCCCAGGTCTCGCCCCAGGGCAGGCGCATGAACTTGACCGTTGTCCGCACGCCATCGTCGCCCGCCGCCAGGCCCATTTCGTCGAGCAGCGCCTCGGCCTTTGCGGTGTCCTGGTCATAGAGCGTGACATTGCTGTCGTAGAACCGGGTCCGCTTGGAAATCGGGCCGGTGGCCGGCTCGCCCATGCCGAAGAAGATCGCATCGGTGAAAAGCTGCTTGTCCAGCGCATAGCAGACCGCCTGACGGAAGCGCTTGTCGTCGAAGGGCGCGACGCGGGTGTTGAACTCGATCCGGGCGACCGGGGCATAATATTCGTAGCCCTTCGAGATCAGCTCCAGATGCGGCAGTTCCGCCAGCCGCCCGACGTCGAACAGTTCGATATCGAAGAACTGGCCCTGCTGCACGTCGCCCTGTTCCAGCGCGATGGCGCGGGCGCCGGCGTCGGGCAGGATCAGGAAGGTCAGCTCGTCCAGATGCGGCTCGCCCTCGCCGTGGTAGTCCGGGTTCTTTTCCAGCCGGATGTACTGGCCGCGTGCCCATTCCGCCAGCTTGAACGGCCCGGTGCCGACCGGCGTGTTGTTGTTCGGATTGGTGCGGAAATCGGTGCCTTTGTAGAGATGCGCCGGAATCATCGGGGCGGTCGACATCTCGAAGCCCATCAGGAACGGGCCGAAGGGCTGTTTCAGGGTGAAGCGGACGGTATGTGCATCCACGGCTTCGATCTTGTCGCAATGCGCAAAGATCGCGCGGGCCCGCGGGTGAACCTCCATCAGGAAATCGCTGCAGGTGAAGACCACATCATCGGCGGTGAAGGGCGTGCCATCATGCCATTTCGCGTTCTGCGCCAGATGGAAGGTGTAGACCAGGCCGTCCTCCGACATCTCCCAGGCGGTCGCAAGGCCCGGCAGCGGCGTGAAGTCGAAGTCCCAGGTCAGCAGGCTTTCGTAGATCTTGCCGGCAACCGTCTGGGTCGAGCCGTTCTGGTCGAGCCCGATGAACAGGGTCGGCGGTTCGGGAAAGGCAATGATGCTCATCGATTTGGCCGCGGCGTCCTGCGCCAGCGAGATCGACGGAAGAAGCCCGGCAAGAACGCCGGCGGCACTGCCCTTCAGGATGGCCCTTCTGCTGATCGACGTCATGGTAATACTCCTCCTGATCACATGTCAGATGTTGCTGGTTTCGGGTTCGCGCTGATCTCCGTGCCAGCTGCGCCCGGGCACCGCGGCGATAAGCGATTGCGTATAGGGTTGTTCGGGGTGGCCGAAGACATCGGTCACGACGCCCTGTTCCACGATCTTGCCCTGATGCAGGACCACGACGCGGTCACAGATCTGCGAGGCAACGCGCAGGTCGTGGGTGATGAACAGCATCGCGAGATCAAGTTCGCGCCGGATTTCGCGCAGCAGGTCAAGGACCTGTGCCTGAACCGAGACGTCCAGCGCCGAAACGGCCTCGTCGGCAACCAGAAGATCGGGCTGCACGGCCAATGCCCGCGCGATGCCGATCCGCTGGCGCTGGCCGCCGGAAAATTCATGCGGGAACCGGCTGGCGGCGCCGGCATCCAGGCCGACACGTTCCAGCAACGCATTCATCCGCCGTTCGGCCTCGGCCCGCGGCACGCCATGGGCCAGCGGACCGGCCATGATCGATCGGCCGACGCGATGGCGCGGGTTGAGCGAGGCGAAGGGATCCTGGAACACCATCTGCGCCCGGCCGCGATAGGCCAGCAGATCGTGCCCCTGAAGGGTGCCGACATTCTTGCCGTCGAACAGGACCTCGCCGCCATCGATGCTGGCCAGCCGCAGGATGCACTGGCCGATCGTCGACTTGCCGGATCCGGATTCGCCGACAAGACCCAGCGTCTCGCCCCGGGCGATCTCGAAGCTGACGGCATCGACGGCGCGGGTTTCGCGCATGGCACCGAACCCGCGGCGGCTGCGGTAGATCTTGGTCAGATCCTTGACGCGCAGCAACGGGCCTTCGGGCACTGCTTCGGGACGCGCGGTGCGGAACCGCGGCACGGCGGCGATCAGTTTCTGCGTATAGGGATGCGAAGGCCTGACCAGGACCTGCTCGATCGGCCCCTCTTCGACCAGGCGGCCCTGCTGCATGACCGCAACGCGATCGGCAATATCGGCGACCACCCCGAAATCGTGGGTGATGAACAGCACCCCCATGCCGCGTGCGCGCTGCAGGTTGCGGATCAGATCCAGGATCTGTGCCTGGGTCGTCACGTCAAGCGCGGTCGTCGGCTCGTCCGCAATCAGGATGTCGGGTTCCAGCGCCAGCGCCATGGCAATCATGACCCGCTGCCGCTGGCCGCCAGAAAGGCCGAAGGGGTAGCGCTTCACGATCTCTTCGGGATCGGGCAGATCCACCGCCCGCGCCAGCTCCAGCACCTTCGCCGGTCGCTCGGCCGCCGGCACGTCATGGGTCTCCAGCACCTCCTCGATCTGCCGCCCGACGGTCATCACCGGGTTGAGCGAGGTCATCGGTTCCTGGAAGATCATGGCAATCCGGTCGCCCCGGATGCGCCGCATCGCGTTTTCGTCCAGGTCGAGCAGGTTGCGCCCGTCGAACCGGATCTGCCCGCCCGTCACCTTCAGCTGATCGCCGGGCAAAAGGCCCATGACGGCAGAGGCGGTGATCGACTTGCCCGAACCGGATTCGCCGACGATGCACAGCACCTCGCCCCGGTTCAGCCGCAGGGTGACGTTGCTGATCGCATGGCGACGGTCGCCGCCTCCGGGCAGGGCAACGGTGAGGTCCTCGATGGACAGGAGCGGCGTGGTCATTGGCGTCCCTTCCGCGAAAGCCGGGGGTTCAGCGCGTCGTTCAGCGTCTCACCGACAAGATTCAGCGCAAGGACCACCAGAAGGATCACGAGGCCGGGGAAAAAGCTCATCCACCATGCCTGCCGGATCACGGTACGCGAGGCGCCGATCATGTAGCCCCAGCTCATCCGGTTCGGATCGCCAAGGCCAAGAAAGCTGATCGCGGCCTCGGTCAGGATGGCCGAGGCAACCATCAGCGACGACATGGCGATGACCGGCGACAATGTGTTGGGCAGGATCTGGGTAAAGATGATGCGGCTGTTGCTTTCGCCCAGCACCCGCGCGGCCTTGACGAATTCGCGCGAGCGCAGCGTTGCGAATTCAGACCGGACCAGCCGGGCGACCGGCGGCCAGCTGACCACGCAGATCGCGATGATGATCGAGGTGATCGAGGGGGCAAGGATCGCAACCATCAGCAGTGCAAAGACGAAGGTCGGGATGGTCTGGAAGAATTCGGTCCCGCGCATCAGCGCATCGTCGATCCAGCCGCCGTTGTAGCCGGCAAACGCGCCCACAAGGATGCCCAGGATCAGGGCCGCCGCCGTCGAGGCAACGCCGACGATCAGCGACATCTGCGCGCCATAGGCGATGCCGGCGAGGATGTCGCGGCCCAGCATGTCGGTGCCAAGCCAGTAGCGCGCGTCCTGAAACGGCGGCAGGAAGGGGCGAGACACCATCTGCCAGGGATCGCGCGGGAACAGCACCGGCGCAAGAAGCGCGGCCGCCAGCGTGACGATCAGGATGGTCAGGCCGATGACGGCCTTGGGATCGGTAAGGAATCTGCGCAGGGAAGGGTTCATGCCGTTGCTCCGATTCGCGGATCGACCAGGCGATAGACAAGATCGGTGATCATGTTGAACACCACGACCATGACCGAGGTGATGAGGAAGACGCCGAGCAGCACCTGATAGTCGCGCTGAACCAGGGCGTCGAAAGCCAGCCGGCCGATGCCCGGCCAGGCGAAGACCGTCTCGGTCAGGATTGCGCCGCCGACAAGCTGGCCGGCCTGGATGCCTGCAAGCGTGACGATGGGCAGCAGTGCATTGCGCAGGATGTGGCGGCGGATCAGTGGCCCGCGCCGGAGCCCCTTGGCCCGGGCGGTGCGGACGAAGTCCATATCCCGCACCTCAAGGATCGAGGCCCGCGTCATCCGTGCATAGACCGCGGTGTAGAACAGACCCAGCGTGACTGCCGGCAACACGAGGTGCCAGGCGATGTCGGCGGCCCGCGCCCAGCCGGTGGCCCGGCTTCCGGTCGAGACCATGCCATAGGCCGGCAGCCAGTCGAGCGTCACGGAAAACAGCAGGATCGCCATGAGCCCGATCCAGAACAGCGGCGTGGCGTAGAAAATCAGCGAGACGACCGAAACGATGAAATCGGTCGCCTTGCCGGCATTCAGGCCTGCCGCGGCACCCATCGCCACACCGGCGACCAGGGCCAGGACAAAGGCGGTTCCGGTCAACAGCAGCGTGGCCGGCAAACGTTCGAGGATCAGGTCCGATACCGGCATTGCCTGACGGTAGGAATAGCCAAGGTCGCCCTGCAGGATGCCGGAGACATAGGTATAGGCCTGTATGTAAAGCGGCTGGTCCAGCCCGAACTGTTCGCGCAGCTGCGCCATGAACTGTTCATCTGCCGCCCCGGCCTGGCCGGCGATCACGCTGGCCGGATCGCCGGGGGCCAGCCGGATCAGCACGAAGTTCAACAGGACGATCGCAAGCACGACCGCCGCGGCCTTCAAAAGCCGCAGAGCAACTGCAAGCACGATCCGCATCATTCCGCGCCCTCCCCCACAAGACTGTGTCTACCGACCACACCACGCCCCGACCTCATGGACACGCGCTCGCGTCGAATCGGCAGTGGAAAAAAGTCAAGACGTCCGTATTGCAAGATGATACGATAATATTGAAATTGAATGCAAGCGGTTTGCATGGCAAGAAGCACGCACCGGATACGATTCATGACGGGGGAACCGACCCAATGAGCAATGCGCCGATGCGCCACGATGTCGACGAGCGGCTCTACATCAAGTCCGTAGCGCGGGCGATGTCGGTGCTGGAGGCTTTCAGCAACCATCCCTTCCCCCTGTCGCTGCGCGAACTGGCCGAGGCGGCGGGAATCGATAAGAGCGCGGCGCAGCGGATGGCACAGACGTTGATGAGCCTTGGCTATCTGGAGAAAGCACCGAATGATGCGGGAATGGTGCCGGGAAAGGCCCTTCTCGACCGCTCCTTCGACTATCTGCGCATCAACCCGCTGATCGAACGTGCAGCACCCATCCTGCAGAACCTGCGCGAAACCTGCGGCGAGCGGGTGGATCTCAGCCTCTATGACGTCACGTCGATCATCTATGCCATGCGCATGCAGAGCAAGCGCGAGACGTTTTTCGCAACCCTGGCCGGGCGGCGGATTCCGACATTCAGCTCTGCGGGCGGCCGGGCCTGCCTGTCGTGCCTGTCCGATGCGGCGGCGGCCGAAGTGATCGCCGCATCGACCCTGCGGCAATTCACGCCGAAGACCATCACCGATCCGGCCACCATCCTGCAGCGGATCGAGCAGGCACGGCGCGACGGCTATGCGCTGGCGCTGGAGGAAAGCCTGATCGGCGAGGTGGTGCTTGCGGCGGCGATCCGCGCACGCGACGGCAGCCCGGTCGGCGCGATCCATATCGCCGGCTCGCTTGGCGAGTGGAGCGAGAGCGAATTCCGCCGCCGCTTTGCCCCGCATGCGATCTCGGCTGCGAACGCGCTCAGCAGCTGACATCGCGCGGTTCCTGCACCGGCCGCAACCGGATGCGGGCAACGGCAGCCGCCTCTACCGCATCATCGGAATAGAGCAGGGGGCAGTAATCGCCGTTTTCCCACAGCGGCGCGAGGTCGGCGTAATGCGGACTGGCCGGAAGGCCGGACTGGCCGGGCAGGTTCACGAAAACCGAATTGTCCCAGGCGCCGACATCCATCACCAGCCGAACCGATGGCCCGGTGATCGCCTGAAAATCCGAGACACGGTAGTTGGCATAGTTCACCGTAGAACCATTGCCGCCGATCAGCATCTCGGGGATCGACCAGGCCCGATCCGCGCCGTCCAGCCGCGCAAGGCGGTGGTTCAGCGGCAGGCGGTGCAGCGTCTTCCAGTGCCAAGCGGCCGGATCCGCGCCGAAGCTGGCGCAGGCGCCGGTCCAGGCCGCCGCAAGCGTCTCGTCCAGCAGCCTGTCGCGTGCCGCGGTCTCGTCCGGCGATCCGGGGTTTTCCAGAACCTCCAGCATGGCCTGGATCGATCCCGGCCACAGCAGCGCCGGCGATTGCGCGCCGGCCGCGGCGAACAGTGCCGGCTTCAGATGCCGGGTGATCCAGAATTCCACCAGCATTGCCTCGGCCGATTCCGCCGTGGCCCGACAATCCCATCCGGCCAGAAGGTTCAGCGCCGGTGCCGCCGCCGGCCCCAGCCGGGCACCCGACAGGACGTTGAGCAGGCGGCGCGACGACAGCGACAGCACATCGTTCTGCAGGGCGCAGGCTGCGGGGACGGAGTGGAGCTCCTCGCCCGACAGCACCTGCTTCAGCCGGTCGGCCCGGCTGCGGTCGATCCATTCAAAGCCGATGGGATGGGCTGCATGGTCCCAGCCTTCGGGAATGTTCATCTCGTTTGCCGTGGCGATAAAGCCGCAGCCCGGATCCCTGACATGCGGAAGCTGGTCCAGCGTCAGCTTTCCGGCCCATTCATAGCGGCCATCCCCCGGCATCGGCAGCAGCCCGTTCCAGTTCGGCCGCACCGGCGTCGTGCCAACGGTCTGCCAGGCGATGCTTCCCGCCGTATCGGCGTAGAGGTGGTTGACCGAGGGCGTGCCCCAGTCGGTCAGTGCGTCCCGCCATGCGTCATGATCCTTTGCCCGCATCACGGCAAGGCTGGCCATATAGGGGGCGGCGCCCGGATCGCTCCAGACCGTGCGCAGGGCAAAGACGCGGCCGTCCTCTTCGTGAAGGACCGGGCCGTGGCGGGTGAACTTCAACGGCAGCCGCTGGTCGGGCGCACCGCGAACGGCAAAGACCTCCTCGGCAACCTCCATCGCCTCCCAGCCGCCGCGATAGCTGTAGTGCAGCGGATCGTCGGGCCTGGTGCGATAGACATAGAGATCTTCCTGGTCCGCGCCGAAGATCGTCAGCGAAAAGGCCACCCGGTCGTTGTGACCCAGCGAAACCCCGGGAACGGCCGGCTCTCCGGCGCCGATCACGTCGATGCCGGCGCCCTTCAGATGCACCACATAGCGCACCGAGGGCAGTTCGTGCGTCCGGTGCGGATCCGAGGCCATCAGCGCGCGGCCCGTCGTGGTGCGCGACGGCGCAACGGCCCAGTTGTTCGATCCAGGCGATTCGAAGACCAGCCCGACATCGCCGGCGGCATCGACCTGCCGCCAGCGCCGCGCGTCCTCTAGCCGGGCCGCCAGGCGTTCGGGCGTAAAGCTGACCGGCGTCGTGGCCAGCTTGAAGGCATCCAGGACCGCAAGCGGTACGTTGCCGGGCGGCAGGTCGGGATCGTAGACCGGCGCAACCTTCGGTGACAGATCGCAGCGCAGCCGCTCGGCGGCATCGCCGCTCTCGGCGGTGACGATGGAGCGCAGCACCTCGGACAACGCATTGCGCGTCAGGCAATGGGTGCGGATGCGCACGACATCTTCGGCCTGCCAGGTACCCGGGCGGGTGCCCATCAGCGCGAATTCCGGCGGCATCGGTGCGCGTCCGGCTTCGGCCTCGGCAATATAGGCATTGATGCCGGCAACGAAGGCCGTGCAGATTTCGCGGGCGTCGGGGCCGTAGCAGCGCCATTCCGCCGCCATGTCGCCGCGATAGAGAAATAGTCGCGCTGCGCGGTCCTGTTCCAGATATCCTGGCCCGAAGTCCGCCGCCAGAAGGCCAAGCCCGCGCTTGCGCCAGAGATCGATCTGCCAAAGCCTGTCGCGCGCGGCATTGAACCCCTGCGCCAGGAACAGATCCTGCGTCGTGGTGGCCCGGATATGCGCAACCCCCCAGGGGTCGAGCAGGATTTCCGCGCCCTCGCGCAGCCCGGCCAGCCGGTGGGCGGTGTCGGGCATTGCCTGTGCAGGCTTGCCCCTTGTCGAATGCGCAAGGCTTTTCATCTGCACAGTTCCTCTTGCCAGAAGTAGACCGGGGGATCAGGATAGTTTACAATTCATTCGACTTGTATTGCAATACGGTCGTAGCAATAGATCGGGAGAGCTGAAAATGTCTGCAAATCCGGTTCGTAACGGCGCACAGGCGCTTTGCGATGGTCTGATCGGCCAGGGTGTGACGGTCTGCTTTGCCAACCCGGGCACCTCCGAGATGCATTTTGTCGGCGCCCTCGATTCGCGGCCGCAGATGCGTTGCGTCCTTGGTCTGGCCGAGGGCGTGGTGACGGGTGCGGCCGATGGCTATGCCCGCATGGCCGACCGGCCAGCGGTCACGCTGCTGCATCTGGGGCCGGGCCTGGCGAACGGGTTGTCGAACCTGCACAATGCCCGGCGTGCCGGATCGCCGGTCATCAATGTCGTGGGCGATCATGCCGTCGACCACCTGGCGCTGGATCCGCCGCTGGCCAGCGACATTGACAGCCTTGCCCGGCCGATGTCGGACTGGGTTCACCGCTGCGTTCCGGGCGAGGATCTGCAGGATGCGGCGGCCGAGGCTTGGCTTGCCGCCACACGGCATTCCGGCGTGGCGACCATGATCCTGCCCGCCGACCTGGCCTGGTCGCCGGCAACGGACGGGCTGCGCGCGCCGCTTGCCACTCCGTCGCTCGCCCCGGTCGAGACTGCGGCGTTGCGCCGCGCGGCCGCGGCGCTGCAGGCTCCTGGCCGCTGCCTGCTGCTTCTGGGCGGCCATGCGCTGCGGCGGGCACCGGCGCGGATCGCCGCCAGCATCGCGGCCCGGACCGGCGCCGACATTCTGGCCGAGACCTTCAACAGCCGGATCGAGCGGGGCGGCGATGCTGCGCCGATCGCCAAGCTGCCCTATCCGATCCGGCTTTCGCTGGAAACGCTGGCACGCTACGACCGCATCGTCCTGATCGGTGCCGATGCGCCGGTGGCCTTCTTTGCCTATCCGGACAAGCCTGCGATCCTGACGCCCGACGGCTGCGAGATCGTGACCCTTGCAACCCGCCGGCAGGATGTGGTGCGGGCGCTCGAGGCGCTGGCCGATGCGGTCGGTACGGCGGTTCCGCCGGCCTTTGCCGCAGCCGAAACGGCGCTGCCGCCGGGAAATGCCGCGCTTACGGCCGATATCGTCTCGACCATTGTCGCGACTGCCCTGCCCGAAGGTGCCATCGTCGTCGACGAATCCGTCACCTCGGGCCGGGCCTTCTTTCCTGTCAGCCAGCACGGGCCGGCGCATGACTATCTGCAACTGACCGGCGGCGCCATCGGCATCGGCCTGCCGCTCGCCACCGGCGCAGCGATTGCCGCGCCGGGGCGGCGGGTGATCGGCCTGCAGGCCGATGGCAGCGCGATGTATAGCCTGCAGGCACTCTGGACCCAGGCCCGCGAGGGGCTGGACGTCACGACGGTGATCTATGCCAACCGCCGCTACGCCATCCTGCAGCAGGAGATGATCAATGTCGGCCTGCCGGATTACGGCCCGGCCGCCGCCCGGATGTTCGAGATCGACAATCCCGGGCTCGACTGGGTTGCCCTTGCGCGCGGCCATGGGGTCGAGGCGGCGCGGGCCGAAACAGCGGCGCAGTTTGCCGATCTTCTGCGCGCCAGCCTGACGCGCCGCGGCCCCTTCGTGATCGAGGCGGTGATCTGACGCCTGGCCGGTCCTCGGGCGCGCGGGGGCCGGCGTTCAGGCCCGGTCGGCCGGGCCGGGTGCGGAAAGTTCGATGCCAAGCGTGTCGATCATCCGGTCGCGCAGGCGCAGCGCCTCGCGCGTGGATTCGGGGCGGGCAGCGGCGCAGGCATTGATCAGGCATTCCACCGCCACGATGAAGGCGCCGATGCTGTTGGACAGGAAACTGGTCTCATGCGCGACAAGGATCGCCGCGCGCGAGGCGCCAACCAGCGGCGAGCTGGTCCGGTCGGTGATGGCCACGGTCTTCAGCCCCAGCCGCCGCGCCGTTGCCGCCACCTCGGCCACCTGCGCCGAATAGGGCGCGCAACTGGTCGAGATCAGCACATCGTCGGGTCCCATCTGCGTCAGCCCCTCGGCCGTGCCAAGCCCGTCGGCATCGAGCAGGGTCACGTCGGACCGAATCATCCGCAGCCCGTGGACAAGAAAGCTTGCCACCGCGTGGAACTGGCGGATGCCATGCATCACCACCCGCGGTGCCGTGACGATCATCGCCACCGCGGCATCGAAGGCGCCCTCGTCGAAACGGTCGAAGAAGCGTTCGATATTGGCCTGGTTTTCGCGGCACAGCCGGGCCGCGCGCGCATGGGTCGTGCTGCCGGCCTCCAGCGCTGCACGGGCATGCTGGGAATAGAACGCGCCAGGCCCCGCCAGCGATGCGGACAGCAACACCTGCTGAAAGGCTGGAAAGCCGGAATAGCCCAGAGAATGCGCCAGCCGTGTCAGGGTCGAGGGGTTCACCGACAGGTTTTCGGCCAATGTCGTGATCGACAGCAGCACCGGGTTGCCCCCCATCTCCAGGACGCGCGACAGCGCATGGCGCGCCTTGGTGCCGAGCGTCACCGGGCCGGCGCCCTGGGCGATGGCCACGGCCAGCGACCGCAGTTCGGTCAGGGTTTCAGGCGGCGCCACTGTAGCGGGCGGGTCCGTCGGGGGTGTCATGCACGGTCCAGCGAAGGCCCTGGTCGGTCAGCCGGAACAGTGCCGTGCCGAGGGTGTTTTCTTCGTCGGGATCATCGCCTGCATCGCGCCTGCCGGTCGTGCGAGGACCGGGTGACGATCTGCGCCGACAGCCCGCGGGGCAGATACAGGGCGTGGTTCGCATGGGCTGACGGCGTGTCGACCGCCCGACAGGACCAGGTTCCGCCGCCGAAACTCGATCGAGAGAATCCGCCGGTCGTCGCGGTGCATCAGGGCAAAATGAAGCCCGCCCGATGGCGCGTCCCGCAGAAGGCCGGCAGCCTGTTCCAGCGTCGGGGCGGCCAGCACGGCGCGGCCCAGCACCATGCGGGGCAGGTGCGCCTCGACCCCCGTCAGACGCAGGTAGTTCACCGTCTGGACCAGCCCCGCCGTGGTGAAGGCGAAGGTATGCCCGGGGATCGAGCCGGGATAGCAGAACGCCGTGAACCCGGGCTGGCCCTGCGGCTGTGCCTCGGCGATGAAACAGGCATTGCGGAAGACCGGCAGCCCATCCTCGTTATGGGCCAGCGCCGGCTCTGGTCCGGGCAGCATCACCGTGGTGCAGCCATCGGGTACCGAGGACAGAAGATCGCCCCGGCAATTCCAGGCAAAGACCTGATGCACCGGCAAGCCCAGCCCCCTCTGCCAGGCCTTCGATCTCGCCCCAGATCGTCGGAAAGCGGGCTTGGGTCGCCTCTGCCATCCGCGCGACAGGCGGCGCATGGATGCCGGCGGTCACGGTTTGCCACAGCGCATGACCCGCCAGATGCCGCGTGACGGCAGCCCGGCCGGCCCGACCCAGGGCGGACCCAGTTCCTGCGGATCTCCGGCCAGTCCTATCCGGCCAAGCCCCTGAAAGGCTGCGTCATTCGATATGTTGCAAAAAGTCTTTCAGCCGCTCGCTCGGGGGGGCCATGGTTTCGCGTGGATCGTCGTCGACCGAGATCTTGCCATGTTCCATGAAGATCAGCCGGGTGCCCACCTGCCGCACAAAGGCCATCTCATGGGTGATGATGACCATGGTCATTCCCTCCAGCGCCAGTTGCCGCATCACCGACAGCACCTCCTGCTTCAGTTCCGGATCCAGCGCCGAGGTCGGTTCGTCGAACAGCATCACCTTGGGCCGCACCGCCAGCGCCCGGGCGATGGCCACGCGCTGCTGCTGGCCGCCGGAAAGCTCGGCCGGGTAATGGCCTGCCTTTTCCGCAAGCCCGACCTTGTCCAAAAGCGCCCGGGCTTGCGCGGGCGCCTCTGCCACGGCCAGGCCACGCACCCGGCGCGGGCCGCTCACAGGATCCTCATGCGTTTTTCGACGACGCGCAAAGTGGCGGTCATCGTGGCGGTCAGGATCAGGTAGAGCACCGCGACCGCCGTCCAGATTTCCACGGCGCGAACGTTCGATGCCATGATCTCCTGCCCGGTGCGTGTCAGCTCTCCCACCCCGATCACGATGAAAAGCGAGGTATCCTTGAGGTTGACGATGAACTGGTTGCCCAGCGGTGGTATCAGCCGCCGAAATGCCAGCGGGCCAAGGATATAGAGCAGGACCTTCCACTGCGGCAGGCCCAGCGCCAGCCCAGCCTCGGCCAGTCCCTTCGAGATCGACAGGAAGGCGCCCCGCACGATTTCCGCGATATAGGCGCCGGCGTTCACGACGATGGGCAGCACGGCCGCGGACATCGGGTCGACACGCATCCCGGCCAGCACCGGCATCGCGAAGTAAAGGAACATCACCTGCACCACGATCGGCGTGCCCCGGATCAGCTCGATATAGACGAAGGCGATGGCGTTCAGAACCGGCCCGCCACAGGCGCGCATCAGTCCGGCCAATGTATCGATGACCGTTCCGCCCAGCAGGCCCATGACGGTGATCTGGATGGTGATCTTCGCGCCGGCAAGAAGCTGGGGAAGAAAGGTCAGGATGACGGACCAGTCGATCTGCATGCAACGCTCCGGTCGGGAAGGGGAAGGTTCGCCGCGCATCGAGCGGGTCTATCTCGTCTCGGGCGGGTCGGAGGCGGTCGAGGCGGCAATCAGGCTGGCCCGGCAGTATTTCATCAAGATCGGCCAGCCGCAGCGCCATCGCATCATCGCGCGGCGACAAACCGATCATGGCAACACCTTGGCTGCGCTTGCGGCGGGCGGCAACGAATGGCGGCGGCGACTGTTCGCGCCGCTGATGGTCGAGACCAGCCATATCGCGCCGTGCTACGAATACCGCGACCGGCTGGAGCATGAAGACAGCACCGCCTATCGCTGGCGCGTTGCCGACGAGGGGGAAGCCGAGATCCGGCGCCCCGGACCCGAGAGCGTCATGGCCTTCATCGCCGAGCCGGTGGTGGGCGCGACGGCCGGTGCAGTGCCCGCGGTGCAGGGCTATCTGAAGCGCATCCGCGAGATCTGCGACCGCCATGGCGTGCTGCTGATCCTTGACGAGGTGATGTGCGGCATGGGGCGCACCGGGCATCTGTTCGCCTGTGCCGAAGACGGGGTTGCGCCAGATCTGATCACCATCGCCAAGGGGCTGGGCGCGGGCTTCTTCCAGCATGGCCCTACCTATATGGGTCATCCGATGGCCGCCGCTGCCGAGACCGCAAACAGCTGCCGCAGGTGCGCGAGATGGGAGAGAAATTGCAGGTGGCGCTGGTGGCCGAACTGGGGCAGCATCCCAATGTCGACGACATCCGTGGCCGCGGATTGTTCCGCGGGGTGGAGCTGGTCGAGGATCGCGCGACGAAAACGCCCTTCGACCCGGCGCGGCGGCTTCATGGCCGGGTGAAGGCGCTGGCCTTCGACGCCGGCCTGATCTGCTATCCGATGGGCGGGACCATCGATGGACACCGCGGCGATCATGTCCTGCTGGCCCCGCCCTTCATCATCGAGGATGCCCAGATCGACGAGTTGGTGGTCAGGCTTTCCGGCGCGATCCGCAGCGCGGTGGCGGCATGAGCCTGCCATGCGTCATGGTGGCCCCGAACGGGGCACGGCGCGGCAAGGCCGACCATCCCGCGCTGCCGGTGACGATCCCAGAAATCGTGGCCTGTGCGGTGGATTGTCAGGCCGCCGGCGCAGACGGGATCCACGCGCATGTCCGCGATGCCGAAGGTGCGCATGTGCTGGATGCCGGCCTTTATGCCGAACTGATCGCAGCACTGGCCCAGGCGACCCCCGGTCTGGCGGTGCAGATCACGACCGAAGCCGTGGGCCGCTATTCCGCGGCCGAGCAGCGGGCGCTGGTGGCCGCGGTCCGGCCGCGCATGGTTTCGGTTGCGCTGCGCGAAATCCTGGACGAACCCCAGATCGGCCGGACGCGGGCCTTCTTCCATGACTGTGCCGGGGCCGGCATCCAGGTGCAGCACATCCTGTACGATGCCGCCGAGGTCGATCGCCTTGCGGCGCTTCAGGCCGATGGAACGATTCCCGCCGGCGAGGTGCAGCTTCTGCATGTGCTGGGGCGCTACGCCGCAGGGCAGGTATCGGCGCCCGCCGATCTGGACGCACCGCTTGCCCGGCAGCATGCCCGCAGCATTGCGGCAGACTGGGCGGTCTGCGCCTTCGGCCCGGCGGAAACCGCCTGCCTCGTGGCCGCAGGGCGCCGGGGTGGCAAGATGCGGATCGGCTTTGAAAACAATCTGTACAATGCCGACGGCCGCCTTGCGGCGTCGAATGCCCAGCGGGTACGCGACCTTCTATCCCACGCCGCCCCCTGACCGGGCCGCGCGGATCCTCCCCCGGGGCAGCGTGCGCCGGCAGTGGCAGTGGCCGGCCATCCCGACTGCGGATCAGGCCGGGCCGCGTGGCGCAACCGAGCCGATGGTCAGCGCCGCCAGCAGATCGCGCAACGCGCGCGACTGCACCCTGCTGTCCTGGGTGCCGGGTGGCAGCACCGCACAATAGGGGTGCGGCATCGGCAGGGCACTGGCGAAGGGCGCAACGAGAAGCCCCGCCGCGATCTCCTGTGCCAGCAGCCGGCACGAGCCGAGCATGACACCCGCGCCCCGGACGGCGGCGGCGGCGGCGATGCCTGCGCCAGCAAAGCGGATGCCGGTCCGGGGATCAAGCTGGCGGTTGCAGCCGACCGCGGCGAACCAGTCGGCCCAGGTCGGATAGGAGGCATAGGAGCCGCCCCATTCGATCCGCAGGAACCGCGCATCGTCGAGATCCATCAGCATCGCCTCGGGATCGAGGCACGACAGGAGCGCGGGTGCGCAGAGCGGCGTCACCTCGTCGTGAAACAGCGGCACCACCGGCAGGCCCGGATAGAAATGCGCCCCGAAAGCGATGCGCAGATCAATCCGTTCCCGGGCAAAATCGACAGGATCGTTGTCGACGCGGATTTCCAGCCCGACGCCGGCATGCTCGGCCGAAAAGTCCACCAGCGCCGGCACCAGCCAGCGGTCCGCCACCGATTGCAATGTGCTGAGCGTGATCTTCGACCGCACGTCATAGTCGAGAATGCGCGAGGTCGCCGACGAGATTCCCTCCAGCGCCCGGGCAAGCTGCGGATAGATCAGCCGTCCGGCATCGGTCATGACGATACCGGCATTGCCGCGGATGAACAGTGGCTTGCCGAGGAACCCCTCCAGCTTGCGGATCTGCAGGCTGACGGCGGCGGCGGAAACGCCAAGCTCTGTCGCGGCGGCGACAAAGCTTCCGGTTCGGGCCGTGGCCTCGAACACCTTGACCGCATTCAGAGGCGGAAGTTTCATCCCGCAAGACTGGCCCAGTTTTTCTTGCGGGACGAGCACTTTTTCTTGCGTCGCATTTTTTCGCTGCCACCTGAACATGGTGGCATGCCGGTTTCCGACAATCGGATGACGGGGTGGCCACAGAAGCGGCAGGTTGCATGAAGTTCGGAGTTGCCGGCGGTTTTCCGACCGGCTGGGATCGTTCGCGAACAGGAAATTCGCGAACCGGAAAAATGTCAGCCCTTCAGGCCGGCGCTTCGCGCTTTGCCTTGTGGTCAACGGCCCCTCCGATCATCATCGCAGACCGGACACCGCCCTTGTGGCAACCGGATCCGGCCGCATCTGCAACCCTAGATCCCGCGCCCCTGCCCATGGCGCGATACCCGGCGGCCTGGCGCAAATGCTGCCTGCCGGCACCGACCGGCCTGCAAGACGAAAACCGATCCAGCCTACGGAGGATGAATGATGCCGACGGACGATCAACACAGCTACATGCCGCAGCTTCTGACCCAGTATCGCGGCGGCCGCATCAACCGGCGCGAGTTCCTGCGCACGGCGACGCTCCTCGGCGCCTCGGCGGCGGCGGCCTATGGGATGGCGGGGGCGATCGACGGCATCGTGACCCCGGCCTTCGCGCAGGAGACCGCGCCGGAGGCAAAGCCCAAGGGCGGGACCCTGCGGCTGGAGACCACCGTATACGATGTGAAATCCCCAGCCATCGCGAACACCACCGCCCATCCCTGGATCTATTCGCAGGTCGTCGAATACCTGACGGTGATCGGCTCGGACAACGTCACCCGGCCGCATCTTCTGGAAAGCTGGCAACCGTCGGATGACCTGAAGACCTGGACGCTGCGCCTGCGACCTGGGGTGAAGTGGCATTCCGGCCGGGATTTCACCGTCGATGATGTGATCTGGAACCTGACACGGCTGCTGTCGGACGACGTGGGCTCGTCCATGCTGGGGCTGATGAAGGGCTACATGTTGAACGAGGTCGATACCGGCCAGACCGACGAGAACGGCCAGCCGGTCATCGGCCACGAACTCTGGTCGCCCGATGCCATCGAGCGGGTGGACGACCAGACCGTTCGGCTGAACCTGAAAGAGCCGCAACTGGCCATTCCCGAACATCTGAACCACTATCAGGCGGTGATGCTGGACCCCGATCAGGGCGGCACCTTCGACGTGGGGTCGAACGGCACCGGCGCCTTCACGCTGGTCGAGATCGAACCCGGCCGCCGCGCTGTGATCGAGGCGGTCTCGGATTACTGGGGCGAGGGTCCCTATCTCGACCGGGTGGAGTTCATCGATCTCGGCGGCGGCGATCAGGCGATCCTGAACGCCCTGATCTCGGGACAGGTTCATGGCGCCTTCCAGGTGCAGCCGGAATTTTCGTCGATGCTGGAGCAGCAAAAGCATCTGACGCTGCATGACGTGACCACCGCCGACACTGCGATCAGCCGCATGAACGTCAAGCAGAAACCCTTCGACGACCCGCGTGTGCGCAAGGCCTTCCGGCTGGCCATCGATCCGGTGAAGGCCAGTGCCGTGACATTCGGCCCCTTCGCAACGCCGGCCGAACACCACCATGTCGCACCCATTCACCCGGAATATGCCAAGCTGCCGGAATGGAAGCAGGATATCGGGGCTGCCCGGGCGTTGCTGGCCGAGGCTGGCCATGGCGACGGGCTGGAGGTGGAACTGGTGATCCAGAAAGATCCCGCCCACCACCTGCGCAACGCGACGGCCATTCAGGAAATGCTGAAGGAGGCCGGTGTCACCTGCAACATCAACGTCATGCCCAATGCGCAGTACTGGGATGTCTGGACGACGGTTCCCTTCGGCTCCACCGTCTGGGCGCACCGGCCGCTGGCGGTGATCAACCTTGGCCTTGCCTATCGCAGCGGCGGGGCCTGGAACGAAAGCGGCTATGCCAACCCCGAGTTCGACCGCCTGCTGACCGAGGCCGAGGCGATGCCCGACCCCGAGGTCCGGCGCGGCAAGATGGCCGAGATCGAGGCACTGCTGCAGGAAGACGGGCCCATTGTCCAGACCTACTGGCGCAAGCTGCTGACCTTCTACGATTCCCGTGTGATGGGGTTCGAGATGCACCCGACCTATGCCCTTTTCGCCAACAAGCTGGCGCTTGGGGCCTGACATGGCGCGGATCGTCCTGAACCGGCTGGGCCAGTTCGCCTTCATCCTGCTGATCGCATCGTTCCTGCTTTTCGCCGTGACCGAGTTTTCTCCGGGCAATGTCGCGTCCAAGATTCTCGGCCCCTATGCGCTGGAAAGCCAGGTCCGTTCGCTGTCGGACCGGCTGGGCCTGGACGATCCGCTTTTCACCCGATACCTGCGCTGGCTCGGCATGCTTGTCGGGCTGGTGCCGAACGAACTTGGCGGGCCGGCCACCGGGCTTGGCCTCAGCGATCCGCGGGGTGCGCAATACTTCGGCAATTTCGGCTTTTCGCTGATGCAGGGGCGGCCGATTGTCGACGTCCTGGCCGACCGCTTCGGCCATACCGTTACGCTGACTGTCTGGGCCATTGGTCTGACGGTGCCAATCTCGCTGGTTCTGGGCGTATTGGCGGGAATGACCGAGGGCAGCGCGCTGGACCGCATCATCTCGGTCACGACGGTCAGCCTGACCTCGCTGCCGGAATTCGTGGTTGCGGTTCTTCTGATCTTCGTCTTTGCGGCATCGCTGGGCTGGCTGCCGGGAACCAGCCCGCTTGATCCGGGCGACCGATGGTCGGTCGGTTCGCAACTGGTGCTGCCGGTGGCGGTCCTGGTCATCGCCTCTTCGGCCTATGTCACACGCATCGTCCGCAGTTCCGTGGTCGATACCCTGGCGCAGCCTTTCGTCCGCACCGCCCGGCTGAAGGGCCTGGCGCCGATGCGGGTGGCCATGCTGCATGTGCTGCGCAATGCGATGATCGCGCCCGTCACCGTCATCCTCCTGCAGATCAACTGGATCCTGACCGGCGTTGTCGTGGTCGAGGCGATCTTCGCCTATCCCGGCATCGGCCGGCTGATGCTGGAGGCCGCATTGTTCGGCGATATCTACCTGATCCAGGCACTGACGCTGATCGCGCTCAGCGTGGCGGTGACGACCCAGTTCCTTGGCGACCTGGCCTATGTCCTTCTCGACCCGCGGATCCGCGTCGCATGACGGCCGGAGCGGACAGGACGACCACGCCGGCGCGGGCCGGCTTCCTGGTACGGCTGCGGGGGTCGCGCCTGTTGCGGTCGCGCAGCGCGACCGTCGGGCTGGCGATCCTGGTCTTCTGGCTGGTCGTGGCGATTGGCGCGCCCTGGATCGCGCCCTATGATCCCACCGCCATCGACTTTGCGGCCAGCGCCGACCCCTCGCCCTCGGCGGCCCATTGGCTTGGAACCGATGCCATCGGCCGGGATCTGCTGTCGCGCATCATCTTTGGCGCCAGGACGACCTTCCTCGTCATTCCGCTGTCGGTCTTCTCGGCCTTTCTGGTCGGTGCCATCGCCGGGCTGGCCGGCGGCTGGTATGGCGGTTGGACCGACACGATCCTGGCCCGCGCCGGCGACGTGATGCTCGCCTTTCCGGCGCTTGTCCTCTACATCATCCTGATCACCACCTTCGGGCCCTCGCTGTGGAACATCGTCATCGCGGTGACGCTGACCTATGCGCCGGGGGTGGCGCGGCTGATGCGGGGCCAGGTTCTTGCGGTCAAGGGGCTGGAATATGTGCTGGCCGCCCGCGCCGCCGGCGAATCCCCGATCTATATCATGGCGGCCGAAATCCTGCCCAATGTCGGTACGCCGCTGATCGTCGATCTGTGCCTGCGGACCGGCTATGCCGTCATCCTGGTCGGCACGCTGGGATTTCTCGGCCTTGGCCTGCCGCCACCCACGCCTGACTGGGGCGGCATGGTGGTCGAGGGCGTGAACCTGATGACGATCTACCCCCATATCGCGCTTTTGCCGGCGGCGGCCGTGACTTCGGTCGTCGTGGCCTGCAACCTTCTGGCCGATGGCTTCCGGGAGACCGCACGATGACGCGCCCGGTGCTTGAGATCGCGGGTCTGCGGGTCGCCTATGGCGATGGTGCCGATGTGCTGCGCGGGGTCGACCTGACGATTGCCCCGGGCGAAACCTATGGGCTGGTGGGCGAATCCGGCAGTGGCAAGTCGACCGTGGCCTATGCGGTCCAGCGGTATCTGGGTGGTGGCGGACGGATCACCGGCGGCCGGATCCTTGTCGACGGCACCGACATCGGCTCTGCCAGCGAGGCCGGGTTGCGTCAGCTGCGCGGGCGCCGGATGGCGATGGTGCACCAGAACCCGGCCACCGCGCTGAACCCTGCGATGCGGATCGGCCGGCAGCTTGCCGAGACCCCGCGCCTGCGCTCGGGCGAGGGCGGCGCCGACCCCACCGCCGCCATCCTGGATGTGCTGCGCCGCGTCCGTTTCCAGTATCCCGAACAGATCCTGCGCCGCTGGCCGCATCAGCTGTCGGGCGGGCAGTTGCAGCGCGTCGTCATCGCCATGGCCCTTCTGGCGCGGCCAGCTCTTCTGTTGCTCGATGAACCGACGACCGGGCTGGACGCCACCGTCGAAGGCGAGGTCGCCTCGCTGGTCCGCGAGATCGCCGACCAATCCGGCGGCATGGCCATCCTCTATATCTCGCATAATCTGGGCCTGATCGCCCGGGTCGCCGACAGGATCGGCGTCATGTATGCCGGCCAGATCGTCGAGGAGGGAACCGCGCGGCAGGTGCTGAAGGCGCCGGCACATCCCTATACCCGCGCGCTGCTGGCCAGCCTTCCCGGCAATCCGCTGATCCCGCCGGGTCAGCGGCTGCGCACGATTCCCGGGCTGGTGCCGCGGCCCGAGGACCTCGCGCCCGGCTGTGCCTTCGCGCCACGCTGCTATGCGATGCAACCGGGGCTTTGCGATAGGCTGATGCCGCTTGACATGTCCGCCGCCCCCGGCAGTGGCCGCGGACATGTCGCGCGTTGCCTGCGGCTGGGCGATGCCCCGCAACCGCCGGCCGAGGCGGCGACGGTCATGCCGCGCCGGCGCGCCGGCGGCCGGGTGGTCGATGTGGTCGACCTGTGCCGCAGCTTCACGGCGCGACGGGCTTTCGGCGGCCGGGCCGGCCGCGTCGTCGCGGCCGACAGGGTCAGCTTTGCCATCGGCAAGGGTGACATCCTGTCACTGGTCGGCGAAAGCGGCTCGGGCAAATCCACCATCGCCCGGATCCTGACCGGCCTTGACATAGCCGACAGTGGCACGGCCATGGCCCTTGGGACCGACATCGCGCATCGACCGGCCGAAACCCGGACAAAGGAACTGATCGCCGCGATCCGCATCGTCTTCCAGAACCCCGACAACACGCTGAACCCTGCCCATCGCGTCGGGCGGATCCTGCGGCGGGCGTTGCGGCGGGGCGGCCGGGCTGGCAGCGCCGAAGAGGTTGCGGCCCTGGTCGAGGCCGTCCGGCTGCCCGCCGATGCGGCCGACCGCCGGCCCGGCGCGCTGTCGGGCGGGCAGAAACAGCGCGTCGCCATTGCCCGGGCCTTTGCCGGGCGGGCCGATCTCATCATCGCGGACGAGCCGGTCTCGGCGCTGGACGTTTCGGTGCAGGCCGCCATCGTCGAACTCCTGCGCGATATCCAGGCGCAGCATGGCAGTGCCATCCTGTTCGTCAGCCACGACCTTGAACTGGTCCGCCACATCTCGGACCGGGTGGTCGTGCTCTATCGCGGCACGGTGGTCGAGCAGGGCAGTACGGCGCAGGTCTTCGGTTTGCCCCGCCATCCCTATACCGAGATGCTGCTGGCCGCCGTCCACCCGCCTGACCCCGATCATGTCGCGCCGGAGTTGCCGGCCTGCAATGAATCTGCCGCGACCGAGGCGCCGGGCCTTTGCCCCTTCCTGCCGCGCTGTCATCGCCGGCTGCCGCTTTGCGCCGCGACGCCGCCGCCCGAGCGGGTGTCGGCTGAGGGGCATGCGATCCGTTGCCACCATGCGCCGGCAGATCTGATGCAGCTGCTTCCTACCGTGACGAAAGGCTGACCGATGCGACATCCCCATCTGCGAACCCGCGGTCCGTTCCTGCCGCCGCTGGACCGGATCACCCAGTATCCGTTCGAGCCGGGCTATGTGGTCTTTACCCTGCCTTGCCCGAAGCGCGTCCGCACCATGGCGAACGGCCAGATTCTCGCCGATACGGTCGAGGCGCTGATCCTGTTCGAAAGCGACCACATCCCGATCTACTACATCCCGCTCCGGGATATCCGGATGGATCTGTTCGAGCCGGGCAAGCGCGTCACCGAATCGCCCTACAAGGGCAAGGCGCGGCATTATTCGCTGAAAGGTGCCGGCGGCGCCTATGACGACATCCTCTGGCATTATGACCAGCCCATCGACGGCTCACCCGATCTGTCGGCCTATGGCAGCTTTTACTGGCACGAGGTCGATCGCTGGTTCGAGGAGGAGGAAGAGGTCTTCGTCCATGTCCGCGACCCGTTCCGCCGCGTCGACTGCCTGCCCTCGACCCGCCGCGTCACGGTGCGCCATCGCGGCGTCACGGTTGCCGACAGTGCGCGCCCGGTCCTGCTGTTCGAGACCGGCCTGCCCACGCGCCACTACCTGCCGCAGGCCGATGTCGACATGTCCTGCCTGATCGCCAGTGAAACCCGCAGCCGGTGCCCCTACAAGGGCGAGGCACAGTATTATCATCTGCGTGTCGGCGAAGACCTGGTGAAGGATGCGATCTGGTATTATGCGGATCCGGTCCATGAATCCGCCCGCATCCGCGGTCTTTTGTGCTTTGCGACCGAACTCGTCGATCAGGTGACGGTGGATGGCGCGGTGGTCGAACCCCCGGTCACATCGTTCAAGTTCGGCTATAACTACATCGGCTACAAGGACTGAGCGGCGCGGCGCGGCCCGGCAGGCCGGGAGCGGTGGTCAGGACAATTGCTCGGCAATGCCGATCCCGGCCTGCCGGGCCGCCTGCTGCGCGGTCGGATAGCCCGCATCCGCATGCCGCAAGACACCGATGCCCGGATCGTTGTCCATGACCCGGGCCAGGCGGGCGGCAGCATCGGCGCTGCCGGTGGCGATCGTCGTCACGCCGGCCGACTGTCCCCAGTTCCCCAGGGCATGAACTGCCACCAGATCGGCGCCCGAGGCGCAATTCAGCAGCGCATTCAGGATTGGCCAGTCGGAAATCGCATCCGACCCGTCCAGCATGTTCTCGGTCTCGCGATGGGGCAGGGTGGCGGAACCGGAATCGAGATGGTCGCGGGTGAAGGCGATGGGGCCGCGCAAGGCGCCTTCGGCCACCAGATCGTTGACGGCAAGGGCCAGTCGCTTGCGCTCGCCCAGGCCCAGCCATCCGATCCGGGCCGGCAGGCCGGTGAACTGCACATGGTCGCGCGCCGTTCTGATCCAGCCGGCGATGCGGTGATCGGGCGGAAAGAGCGACAGGATCAGATCGTCGATCCTGCGGATATCCTCGGGATCGCCCGAGGCCGCGATCCAGCGGAACGGCCCGATCCCCTCGCAGAACAGCGGGCGGATGAACAGTTCGACAAAGGAGCGGAAGCCGAAGGCATCCTGCAGCCCGGCCTCGAAGGCAAACTTGCGCAGGTTGTTGCCGTATTCGAACACCAGCGCACCGCGGGCCTTCAGCATCAGCATCGCGCGAACATGGCGCATCAGCGTCCGGTCGGCCCTGGCCTTCAGCGCTGCGGGATCGGAACGGCGCAGTTCTGCCGCTGCAGCCGTGGTCATGCCTTCGGGGACATAGCCGTTGACCGGGTCGGCGATGGTCTGGTCAGTCACGATATCGGGCGTGATTCCGCGTTCGATCAGCGTGTCCAGCACCGTTGCGACATTTCCGACCAGCCCGACCGAAAGCCCTTCGCCTGCCGCCTGTGCCTGACGGCACCAGGCCAGCGCCTCGTCCAGGTCACGGGTTTTGCGCTGGCAATAGCCGGTCGCGATGCGGCGGTCGATCCGCGCCTCGTCGACCTCGACAACCAGCGTGGCTGCGCCGGCCAACTGGCCGGCAAGCGGCTGCGCCCCGCTCATCCCGCCACAGCCGCCGGTCACGATCAGCCGGCCCGCCAGCGATCCGCCGAAATGCTGTTGCCCGGCCGCGGCAAAGGTCTGGTAGGTTCCCTGCAGAATCCCCTGCGAGCCGATGTACTGCCAGGCCGCCGCCGTCATCCCGGGCATGATCGTCAGCCCCTTGCGTTCCAGCGCGCGGAATTCCGCTTCGCCGTTCCAGGCGCCGACAACATTGCCGTTGGCCATCACCACCAGCGGCGTGGTGCCCTGGGTGGGAAACAGCCCGACCGGCCGGCCGGATTGCATGACCAGCGTCTGGTCCTCTTCCAGCGCCTTCAGCGCCGCCACGATCCGGTCAAAGCTTTCCCAGTCGCGGGCTGCCTTGGCCCATGACATGTAGATGACCAGATCGGCCGGGCTTTCGGCATTCGCCAGGTTGTTTTCCAGAAGTCGCAGGATCACCTCCTGGCGCCAGCCCTTGCAGCGCAGGATATTGCCGGTGTGTAGCCCGGGCAGGTCGCGTGTCATTGTCCTATGCTCCCGCCCTGTCGACCGAAAGGCCGAGCAGGGTCTCGACAAAACCCGGATTGCCGCGCACCTCGGCGGCAGGCCCGGAATGGATCAGCTTCGAGGCGGCAAGGACGCAGACCCAGTCGGCATAGCGCAGCGCGACCTCGGTGTTCTGCTCGACCACGAGGCAACTGACGCCGCGCTCCTTCAGTGCCGCGAGCGCCTCGAAGCACTGATGCACCACAGCCGGCATCAACCCCAGCGAAAGCTCGTCCACCAGCAGCGTCGAGGGGCGCGAGACCAGCGCCCGTGCCATGGCCAGCATCTGCTGCTCGCCGCCCGACAGCGAACCGGCCCGCTGGTCGTAGCGCTCGCGCAGGCGGGGGAACAGCGCCAGGGCATCTGCCTCGGCATCGCGCGCCTCGGCCCGGCTGCGGGTATAGCTGCCGACCAGAAGGTTCTCGGCCACGGTCAGATCCCCGAAGATCCGCCGGCCTTCCGGCACCAGGCCGATCCCGGCACGGGTGCGGCCCGCCGGCCCGGTGCCGGCCAGATCCCTGCCCCCCAGCGCGATGCTGCCGGAGAACATCTCGACATGCCCGGCAATCGCCATCACGGTCGAGGTCTTTCCCGCCCCGTTCGGACCCAGAAGCGCAACCATCTGCCCGTCGGGAACCTGGAATGTCACGTCGTCGACCGCCAGAACGGCGCCATAGCCGCAACTCATGTTGGTGACATCCAGCATCAGCCGGCCTCCTTGCCCAGATAGGCCGCACGCACGTCGGGCCGGGCGATCACCTCGGCCGGCAGCCCTTCGGCCAGCAGGGCACCATTGTCCAGCACGGCGACCCGGTGCGAGATCCGCAGGACCTCGCCCAGATTGTGCTCGATCAGCACGACGGTGCGCCCGCCCTCGTTCAGCCGCACGATCAGATCCGCGATCTGGCCCGCCTCGGAATAGTTCAGGCCGGCCAGCGGTTCGTCCAGCAGCAGCAGCTTTGGATCGGTCGCCAGCACGCGCGCGATCTGCATCCGTTTCAGATAGCCCAGCGGTACCTCGCTTGCGCTGCGGCCGGCGGCATGGCCGATGCCGACCAGATCGAGAAGCTCGCGCGCCCGCGCCGTGTCGGCGGCGCCGGGGCGATGAAACAGCGAGGCGACGGGCTGGTTGAAATGCCCGTGCCCCATGGCGGCGGTCACATTCTCGCCCAGCGTCATCCCGCGGAACGGGCGGACGATCTGGTGGGTCAGCGCGATGCCCATCTGCGCCCGCGCATATTGCGGCACCGCCGTGACATCGCGGCCGAACAATTCGATCCTGCCGGTATCTGGCGGTATCTGGCCGGTGATCAGTTTCAGCAGCGTGGTCTTGCCGGCGCCGTTCGGGCCGATCACCGACAGGAGTTCGCGGTCCTTGACGGCCAGGGTCACGTTCCTGACCGCGGCGACGCCGCCGAAACTGCGCGAAAGGGATGTGGTCTTCAGCAGATCCATCAGCGTGCCCTCAACCTCTGGAACGCGCCGGCCAGCCCGCCCGGGCTGATCAGCATGACTGCCACCATCAGCGCGCCAAAGATCAGAAGCTTGTAGTCATTGGCAAACCGCGCCAGTTCCGGCAGCAGCGTCAGCAGGACCGCACCCAGGATGACCCCGAAGATCGAACCGATCCCGCCCACCACGACCATCGCCAGGATCGAGATCGACACGACGAAGCCAAAGGCATCCGGCACAATCAGCTGTGCGACATGCGCATAGATGACGCCGGCCATCCCCGCCGCGGCGGTTCCCATGACGAAGGCCGCCAGCTTGAAGCGCCCGACGTTGAGGCCGAGGCTTGTCGCCGCCTGTTCGTCCTGGGCAATCATCGTGAACCCCGTTCCCAGCCAGCTTCGCCGGATCGCCACCAGCAGAAACGCGGTGGCCGCGACCAGAATCCAGGCCAGAGTGGCCATTCCGGCATCTGACATCGGCTTCGGGATCGCGGTGATGCCGATCTCGCCGCCCAGCCAGCCCTGCTTGCGCACGAAGCCGACGAAAAGGAAGTTTACCCCCATGGTCGTGATCGCCAGGAAATCCTCGCGAACCCGCAGCGAGGCAAGGCCGACCAGGAAGCCCAGGATGCCGGCGGCGATGCCACCGGCCACGAAGGACACCGCGAAAGGCACCCCCGAGACCGAGAGAATGGCTGAGACATAGGCCCCGGTGCCATAGAAGGCGGCGTGACCCAGGCTGATCTGGCCGCAGAAGCCGCTGATCAGGTTCAGGCTCAGCGCCAGCGCCACATTGATCGCGACGAAGATCGTCAGGCTGAGAATATAGGCGTCCATGTCAACCGGCCTTTCCGAACAGGCCCTGCGGCCGCACCATCAGGACGACGATCAGGACCAGAAAGGCGATGGCATCGCGGTCGAGAACCTGATCCAGATAGGTCTGGCCGAAACTTTCGGCCACCCCCAGCAACAAGGCCGCGACCAGCGTGCCGGGGACGTTGCCCAGCCCGCCCAGCACGATGATGGCCAGGCCCTTGTAGGCGATGATCGACCCCATGGTCGGCTCGACCAGGTTGTTCAGCAAGCCGATCAGCACACCCGCGACGGCCGCCAGCATCGAGGCGATGGCAAAGCTCATTATCCGGACGCGGTCGGGCTCGACCCCGAAGGTACGCGCCATCGCCGGATCCGTCACTGTGGCCCGCCAGGCGACGCCGGCGCGGGTCCGGCGCGCGAACCAGGTGAAGGCGGCGATGGACAGGATCGCCGTCACCGCGATGGCCGCCTGCACCGCGTTCAGATAGATGCCGCCGATCATCCAGCCCGTGATGAACCAGGGGTTGTTGTCGAAGGACAGACCATAGGGCCCGAACACCAGCCGGAACCCGTCTTCCAGCGCAATCAGCAACCCGATCGACGCGATCAGCGCGACATAGGGCGGCTTGTCCAGCAGCGGCCGGTAGATCGCGACATAGACCAGTGGCCCGGCGATCCCGCCGATGGCCACCGCCACGATTGCGGCGGGCAAGAGTCCAAGGCCCGCATTCGCGGCCAGCACCCCCGCATAGGCGCCCAGCGTGAACAGGGCGGCATGCGCGATGTGCAGGATGCGAAGAAGTCCGTAGATCAGCGTCAGCCCCAGCGCCATCATGGCATACATTGCGCCCTGGATCAGGCCGACGGTCAGCAGCTCTAGATGAAACATGTCCAGACCTCTTCGCCGTTGTCAGGTTCACTCGGTGGGCGGCGCGAGCAGCACGGGATCGTCGATGGTCGCGTAATGGGTGAACGCGCCATCCTTCACGATCTGCGCACCGATCTCGTGATAGATTTCGCCCAGGCTGTTGAAGGTCAGGACCCCGGTCGAAACCTGCAGGTCCTTCGTGGCCGCCAGCGCGTCACGGATCGCGGCATGGTCGACGCTGCCCGCCCGGGTGATCGCATCGGCCGCAACCAGCACCGCGGTATGGGTGGTTGCCGCCACCATATCGGCCGGGAAACCTGCCTTCTTCTCGAAATCATCGATGAAGGCGCGCATGACCGGGTTTTCGGTGCCGCGGTCCAGGGAGGTGGTGATGATCACGCCCTCGGCGGCCTGCTTGGCAATGTCGATGAAGTTCTGGCTGTCGAAGCCTTCGGTTCCGACGATGGTTGCCGTTACCCCCGCGCTGCGAAGCTGGCTGACCAGTGGGCCGCCGGTGAAGAAATAGCCGGTGGCATAGATCGCATCGGGTGCGTCACGGCGGATGCCCGCCACGATCGAGCCGAACTGGCGGTCGGCCATGCCATAGTAGTACTCGTTCACGATCTCGATGCCGAACTGGGCGGCAGCCTCCTTGAAGCCGGCAACCAGCGACTGGCCGAAGTCGTTGTTGATCGAGATGATGGACACCCGCTTGGCGCCAACGTTCTCGCCCACGAGCTTGGCGCCCGCGCGACCCTGGACTTCGCCCACGAACGAGGTGCTGAACACATAGTCGCCCGCCCGGGTGATGTCGGGGTGAACGCCATAGGCCGAGATATAGGGGATGCCGTTTTCCTGGAACACGCCGGCCGCGGCGCGCGTCGGGCCGGAATAGCTGCCCGAGACCACAAGCGCGACACCCTCGCCCGCCAGGCGGTTGGCGATGGGCAGCGCCTGCTCGGTCTTGGCCTGATCGTCAAGTTCGATCAGTTCGACCTGCTTGCCAAGCAGCCCGCCGGCTGCATTGATCTGCTCGATCGCGAGTTCGGCGCCGAGCTTGGCGCTTTCGCCGTCGCCGGCCGCCGGCCCGGTCAGGGGCGCGTGGAATCAGATGCGGATTGTGTCCTGCGCGGCGGCTGGTCCCATCGATAGAAACGTACCAACCGCGGCGGCAAGGGCGACAACCGCCCGCCGGGAAATTGCTTTTGTCATCAGTACCTCCTCAGATTTTTGTTCTTTGGTTGCAGATCAGCCCGCTGGACTTGCGGATTTTGCCGGCGCCGCGGTGGACCGGATCAGGTTTTGGCCCCGCACGACGATGCGGCCGGACTTCATCACCGTATCGACCCGGTTGCTGCCGAAACGGTTGACTGCACGGCGATGGTCGATCTCGTTCCAGATCAGCACGTCGGCGCGCTTGCCCGGCTCAAGGGAGCCACGGTCGGCCGCAAGACCCAGCGAGACGGCAGGGTTCAGCGTGCTCATGTTCCACACCTCGGCATAGGACAGGCGGAACAGGCGCATGGCCATCTGCATCATCATCTGCATCGAGATCGACGGGCAGCTGCCCGGGTTGAAATCGGCCGAGATGGCGCAGACGACGCCGGCCTGCAGCGCGCGCCGCACCGATTGCGGCATATAGGGCTTTTCCGCCGCGCCAATGCCGTCTTCGGTCAGCGGGGGCACCATTTCCAGCATGTGGAAGGTGACGCCGGGGAAGAAGATGCCAACGGTCCCCGCCGCCGCCATCGCCCGCAAACCCTCGGCCGAGGATTGGTCGAGGTGATCGGCCGAGGCGGCGCCAAGCGCAGCAGCGACGGCTGCGCCGCCGGCATCGCCGGTCTGGTCGGCATGAACGCGCAGCGTCATGCCAAGTTCGCGCGCGTGGCGGCCGATGCGCAGGCATTCCGCGGCGGTGAAACAGGCCGGATCGCAGGCCACGTCGCAGGACCGGGTATAGGGCAGCACGTCCGGCAGCATGTCGATCACCAGCTGCACATATTCGTCACGCCGGTTGCGGTATTCGTCGGGCAGGACATGCGCGCCCAGAAAGGTGGGCAGGATGTCGACTTCGTGTTCAAGGCCGCTGGTCAGCCGCAGCAGCCGCAATTCGTGATCGCGCGACAGGCCGTAGCCGGTCTTTGCTTCAAGCGTGGTGGTGCCATAGAGCAGGGCCTCGTCCAGATCGGACAGGGCCTGTTCGACCAGTGTCCGGTCGTCGGCGCGGCGGGTTGCCTGAATCGTGGCATTGATTCCGGTTTCCAGATTCGCGCCGAGGATCCTGCCCTTGACCTTGCCCTCGTATTCGCAGCAGCGGTCTCCGCCGAACAGAAGATGCGAATGCGCATCGACGAAGCCGGGGCTGACCAGCCGGTGCCCGGCATCGATCGTCTCTTTCCCGCGCCAGGCGGACAGCAGGGCATCGGTCGGACCCACCGCGACGATGCGGCCGCCGGTGATCGCAAGGGCGCCGTCACGGATGATGTCCAGCTTTCCCAGATCGTCGCCGATGCGTCCGGTCACGGGTCCGGCACATGTCACCAGCTCGGAGGCGTTGATGATGAGGATGTCGGCGTCCTGCACTGTTCCTCCTTCACGAATTTGACTGTTGATTTTCCACGGCATGGAAATACAATCCATCAGACGGAAATTCATGTCAAGCGAGTCTCGATGAACGCCAAGGCCGAGCGCGGGGATGCCGCCGCAGAAACCGACCCGGGATCCGTGCGTTCGGCGCTGCGTGCGCTTGAACTGCTGGAGTGTTTCACGATCCTGCATCCGGAGCGGGGGTTGAGCGAACTGGCCAAGGAAACGGGGCTTGCCGTCAGCACGACCTCGCGCCTGATCGGTACGCTTGTCGGCGCCGGCTATCTGCGGAAGACGCCCGCCTCGACCTATGTCTTCGGCCCGCGGATGCTGAAGATCGCGCTGGCCTGCCTGCGTGGAAGTTCGCTCTTCGAGCTTGCCGGCCCGCGGCTGCAGGCCCTGCGCGACCAGACCGGAGAGACGGCGAACCTTGCCGTCCGCAACGGGCCGGATACGGCGATCTACATCCGGCTGGAGGAAAGCCCGAAGCCGATCCGCCACAACACCTGGCTGGGCCAGCCCGTTCCGCTGTGCGGAACGGCAATCGGCGCGGCGATCCTGGGCGATCTCGACGCGCGGGGCTATGCCGTCAAGATGGGCAGTCTCGAGCCGGATGTTGCGGCGATCGCGGCACCCGTCCGCGACAGCCAGGGCGAGATCGTGGGCGGCATCAGCATCACCATGCCGCTTTACCGCGCAACCGAAGCCCTGGCGGCCCGCATCGGCGAGATGATCTGCGCCGAGGCGCAGCGGCTTTCGCTGGAATTGAACAGCCGGCAGCGGTCGCTGCCGGCGACAACGACGATGGAATGACCCATGACCGATACCCGCACGATTCCGATTGCTCCGGGCATGCCGCGCTTTCTTGGCGCACCGGCCTGCGCCTCGGTTGACGACCTGGACGCGCCCTATGCCGTGATCGGCGCGCCGTTCGGCTATCCCTACACCATGCGCAATGTGGCCGGCGGCGCCTCGGACGCCCCCGCAGCGCTGCGCGCGCGCTCGCATCGCTATGGCGACATGCAGGACCGCTACGACATCGATCTGGGCGGCCTGCCCTTCGCAGGCAAGCCGCATCCGGTGCGCGATCTTGGCGATGTGCTGGCGGAGCCCGGAACGCTGGACGCCAATTCGGAACGGGTTTCCGCCGTGGTCGCGCGCGTGCTGGAGCGCGGCGCCCGGCCCATCATTCTGGGCGGCGACGATTCCACGACCTGGATGGCGATCCGCGGATTTCGGGCGCAAGCGCCGGTCACAGTGGTCCAGTTCGATGCCCATATCGACTTTCGCGACGAGGTCGGCGGCATCCGCGAGGGCTATTCCAGCCCGATGCGCCGCGCCTCCGAAGCGCCCTGGGTCGAGCGCATCCTGCATGTCGGCGGTCGCGGCCTTGGCAGCGCACGCGCCATCGACCAGGCCGATACGCTGGCGGCCGGCAATGCCGTGATCACCGCGCGCGAGGTGCGGGCAAAGGGCGCGCGCAGCGTGCTTGACCTGCTGGCGCCCGGCTCGCGCGTCTACATCGCCTTTGACGTCGACGGAATCGATCCGTCCGAAGCCCCCGGCACCAGCGCACCTCTGCCCGGCGGGCTGAGCTTTCCCGATGCGCAGGACATCTTCATGGGGCTTGCGGCCCAGCATGAAATCGTCGGCATGAACGTGGCCGAACATTTCCCCGGGCTGGATGTGAACGGCATCACCAGCCTGCTGATCACCCGGCTGATCGCCTCGTGGATCGGCGTGGAAATGAACCGGCCCTGACGCCTGCCGGATGCGGGTTGTGACCGGCCAAAATTCCGATGCGTCGCGACGCCCCCGGCGCACGCACGCGCCCGCTGACCATCCTCAGGAGATGACGATGACGAAACCGATCTCGAACCTGCGCAACTTCACCATTGGTCGCGGCACCGAACTGCGCTGCAAGGGCTGGCGGCAGGAAGGTATGTTGCGGATGCTGGAGAATACGATCGCGAACGGCGAGAAGCCCGAGGAACTGATCATCTACGGCGGTTCGGGCAAGGCGGCGCGCAACTGGGAAAGCTATCATGCCATCGTCGAGACGCTGAAGGCGCTGGAAAACGACGAGACCATGGTGATCCAGTCCGGAAAGCCCGTCGCGGTTTTCCGCACGCATGAGGATTGCTCCCGCGTGTTGTGCGCCAATACCAATCTTGTCGGCAAATGGGCGACCTGGGATCACTACCGGATGCTCGAGGCCAAGGGCCTGATGATGTACGGCCAGTACACGGCCGGCACCTGGGCCTATATCGGCACTCAGGGTATCCTGCAGGGCACCTATGAAACCTTCGCGGCCTGCGGCAAGCAGATGCCCGAAGGCGATCTGCGCGGGCGGATCGTGCTGACGGCGGGTTTGGGCGGCATGGGCGGGGCGCAGCCCCTGGCGGTCAAGATGGCCGGCGGTGTCTGCATCGCGGTCGAGGTCGACCGCAGCCGGGCCGAACGCCGGGTCGACACCGGCTATTGCGATCTGATCTGCGATGACCCGGCACAGGCGATGGCCCTTGCGCGCGAGGCGGCGCAGAACGGTCGCCAGCTTGGCATCGCGCTGATCGGCAATGCCGCCGAACTGCTGCCGCGGCTGCGGACGATGGGCCTGAAGCCGGCAATCGTGACCGACCAGACCTCTGCCCACGATCCGCTGAACGGCTATGTTCCTGCCGGGCTCGCATTGTCCGAGGCCACGACGCTGCGGGAAAAGGATCCGGGCGAATACACCCGCCGCAGCCTTGACAGCATGAGCGCGCATATCCGGGCGATGCTGGACTTTCAGCGCGACGGGGCGATCGTCTTCGAATATGGCAACTACCTGCGCGGCCACGCCCGGGAAAACGGTGTCGCCAATGCCTTCGACATCGGCGGCTTCGTCCCGATGTTCATCCGGCCCAGCTTTTCGCGCGGGCGCGGGCCGCTGCGCTGGATCTGCCTTTCGGGCGACGAGGCGGATCTGCGGACGACCGATGCGACCGTACAGGCGGAATTCTCGGACGACCCGCTGCTGCGCACCTGGATGGACATGGCCAGAGAGAAGGTAGCGATCCAGGGTCTGCCCGCCCGGACCTGCTGGCTGGGCATGGGCGAGCGCGAACGCCTGGGCGCGCTGCTGAACGATCTTGTGCGCAGCGGCAAGGTCGCCGCGCCGCTGGTGATCTCGCGCGATCACCTCGACACCGGCTCGGTCGCGCAGCCGACGCGCGAGACCGAAGCCATGAAGGACGGGACCGACGCGGTGGCAGATTGGCCCTTGCTGAACGCCCTGCTGAATGCCGCCTGTGGCGCCGATCTCGTCACCATTCACCAGGGGGCCGGCAGCGGCATGGGCGGTTCGATCTCTGCAGGCCACCTGCTGGTCGCCGATGGGAGCGAAGGGGCGGCTCGGCGTCTGGCGAAATGCCTGCATGTCGACCCGGGCATCGGCGTCATCCGCCATGCGGATGCCGGCTACGAAGACGCGATCGCGGCCCGTGATGCCGCCGGCATGCGCGACCCCATGCAGCCCGCCTGATCGCGGAAATCGTCGGCCGGGATCCTTTCCGGCCAGCGGGTGCCCGGCCCCGGGGGGCCGGGCATCCGGTACGCCGGATGGTTGCTGGGCATGGCCGGTGCAGCCCTAGTCGCGAACCAGTCCCTTGGTGCGGTAAACCTCGGCCGCCTCGCGGATATAGGCGCCGGTTTCCGGCGCGTCGAACCGCGCAGTAACCTCTTGCGACAGCGCCAGAAGTTCTTCGTAGCGCGCGCGCTTGGGGCGCAGCTTCTCGTATAGATCAAGCAACACCGGCGCTGGGATCGCCGTCAGTTCCGCTGCGCGGCGGAAGTTGCGTGCAAGCTGGGGAAAGCCCTCTGCCTCGGCCCGTTCGGCCTGCGCATCCAGCGTGCGGCGGCGGATCGTCACATCCTCCGGCTCGATCCCGCCGGCGCGCAGGGCATCCAGCGAGATATCTTCCGGCAGCATCGACGATTCGCGGCGGCGGGGGTCGATGTCGGTATCGCGATGGTCAGGCATCGAAGCCGAGCTCCAGATCTTCGGCGGCCTGTCCGGCCCGGACTGCCGCGATTTCACGTTTGTGCATCAGCATGGCATGCACGATCAGCCGCAGCCGCGACATGTTGTCGACGCGCACCGGCACCGGCATCGGCGGGCGACCCAGGGCATGGCTGGCCGCATTGGCACCGATCTGGACATAAGCCTCGCGGGACAGGAGCGGCGCCTGCGAAAAGAGTTCCAGATTGTTCAGCGGAGCCAGCCCCTTGCGGGTGATCAGCGTGGTGCCCTTGGACTGAAGCCCGATGCCGATCCCCGATCCCGAAAGCTGTGCCGCCTGCCAGCCGATCAGGCCGCAGTCGGCGGTGTCGTGAAAGCGCACGAAACGCGGGACCAGACCCTGCGCCGTGATCCCCTCGGTCAGCGCGGCAAGGACTTGCCCATGGCTCAGCCCGCACAGCGTATGGTCCAGATCCTCGGCAAAGGCGGGGCCAAGCCCGACAACCACCTCGTCGGTACGGGTGCCGGAAACCGCCGGGCCGCGCGGCAACAGGCGCACGCCCGCCGCGCCAGATGTCAGCGGCACCATCTGTGCGGCGGTCTGCTGTTGCGGGATGGCGGACAGTCGCGCCCAGGTTTCGCCTGCAACCCGATAGCCGGTGCCGGGGCCGAGGTAATCGTTGCGGTCGGTGAAGGCACTTTTCGCCGCGAAATCGGCATCCAGCACCGCCGCAGGCTGCAGATAATCGCCCACCACGCGCACGCGCTGCATGGCAAGGACGTTGGCGGCGACGTCGGCGAACCCGCTTTCGTCCAGCGCCCGCGCCACATCCAGCGCGGTCAGCGGCCCTTCGAGAAAATCCTGCGCGGCGGCGATATCGGCCACCAGGTCGCGATCCGGCATGTCGTCGGAGTTATAGGCCAGCGCCGCTGCCTCGATTTCGTCGTCGCGGATCTCGGGAAAGCCAAAGCCGCGGAACACCGCCTGCATTGCCTGCCCTGCGCGGCGGCGCACGGCGATGGCCTGGTCCTCGGTGATCGGGAAAATCCCCGCGTTCACCCGCATGTCGCGCTGGATGATCATCCAGTCGTCCAGATCCTCGGCGTCGAAATTGCCGCCGCCGAACATGTTGTCGCGCCGCGGCATCGAGGAATAGCCCGATGTGACGAAATCGGTGCCCGGCAGGAATTGCAGCATCAGCTTCGCGGCCTTGCGCATGTCGGAATGCGATGACATCGCGTCATTGCCCGAGGCGACCTCCAGCCCCAGCGCGGCAGCGATCAGATTTTCGGCCAGGATGGCGCGAACGCCCTGGGGCAATGCGCCGGTCAGGGCCACGCAGGAAATCGCTCCGTTCTGCACGCCCTGCGCCCCTGCGCCCTTGACCAGCAGCAGGCAGCGCGCTTCGAGATAGAGCATGGACTTGCCGTCTTCATAGCCCATCAGCGTTTCCGAGCCGGTGCCCGAGGTGAAGCGGATCTTGATCCCGCGCGAGGCATAGGCCGAGGCGAGCAGGCCCTTGGACCAGGGCGTGTCGTCGCCATCGCGCAGCGCATCGTCGGTGCCATAGACCGACAGGGTTTCGGCATAGGTCGTCAGCCCCTTCAGGCCAAGCCGCAGGTTCAGCGCTTCTTCCACCGCGCATTGCGTCATCACCCCGCCGCGGCCGGTCTGCGATCCAACCAGCAACGCCAGCGCGTTGAACGGAGCCATGCGGGCGACGCGGCAGGTGGTTTCCAGCTCGTCGAAACCGCGCAGCGCCGCCTCTGCCGCATCGGCCGCCATCAGCACCGGGTTTTCGCGCCAGTTGGTGACATGGGCCTGATTGCCGGGTGTGCGGCGAGCGCGCATCTTCTGCAGCGCCATCATCATCTCGACGACGTTCAGATGCGACATGATCTGGCAAAGCTTTGCGGGCGTGCAGCCCGACAGCAGCCGGATCAGCTCGGCCCGGGGGGTCGAGATGTCCACCAGGTGCCGCGCCAGGTCAAGCGAGGGGAGCGCCATCGCCTCTTCGGCCACGCTGCGGTCGATGGCATGGGCGGCGATGTAGCGGTCGATCGTGTCGAAATCGGCCTCTTCGCGCCCGTCCATCTCGACGATGCGACCCTGCACCAGGGTCAGGCTGGGGGTGGGGTCGTTGGGGCTGTCCATGGCGACCAGGCCCAGCCCGGCATCCTCGGCCACGAAAGTATCCAGGTTCACCGGACGCCTTGACCGCACCTCGAATCGCTTCGACCTTTCCATGCTCATCCTCCTGTCTTGCGCAGAATCGCTAACATGTCAGCGGATTGCAATCCAGCAACCGCAGCGTGATCGGCATGTCGCACCATGCTGGTATACTCGATGAAACACGACAAACAACAAGCTTTGACATGATCTCTGACATGTTACATGCTGGCCGAAGAATCACCAAGACCATCTGGGAGGAGGTCAGTCATGAGAAAATCGCTTGCTTCGGCGAGCCTGCTGGCGTTGTTGTCGGCTGGCGGGGCCTTTGCGCAGGAATGTGCGGATCCCGTAGAAATCACCTGGTCGACCATTGCGGGCTTTTATACCGACGCCATGGCGAACTTCGTGAAAAGCTTTGAAGATGACAACTGCGCCAAGGTGACGGTTGTCAACATCGACAATTCGCAGCTTTACAACAAGCAAGTCATCGAGATGGTCGGCCAGACCGGCGCCTATGACGTGGTGACGCTGGAGACCGCCGAAAAGGCCGAGTTCGCCGAAAACGGCTTCATCCTGCCGATGACCGACTTCTTCGCAGACAAGCAGGAACTGCTGAACGATGTGTCGCCGACGCTGCGGGCGATGACGGTGGAATACAAGGGCGACGTCTGGGGCCTGCCCTATTACACCTATACCGCGGGCATGTTCATCCGGCAGGATCTGATCGACGATGCCGGCGAGCAGGCAGCGTTCAAGGCCAAGTATGGCTATGACCTTGCCGATCCCACCACCTGGGAACAGCATCGCGACATTGCCGAGTTCTTCACCCGCAAGGCCGGCGAGACGCTGAAGGGCGAGGTGCTGACCAAGGACTTCTACGGCGTGGGCCTGATGGCCGGCCCGTTCCCGGAAATCCAGGACGAGCTTTCGGCGCCGCTCTGGGGCATGGGGTCCGACTGGCTGACTGCCGAGGGCACTGTTCCGGTCGACGACGTGGAGAAGGTGCTTGGCGAATATGTGGAAGAACTGAAATTCGCCCCTCCCGCCGCGCTGACCGTCACCTATGACGGCGTGATGAACCAGATGAAGGATTGCCAGATTGCGATGACGCATGGCTTCTTCCTCGACCAGTGGCCCAATGCGGTGAAGACCGAGGACAATTGCCCCGGAGCCAAGGTCGCCGCGATCGAGGCGCCGGGCAAGAAGGCCTATGTGGGCGGCTTCCTGCTGGCGGTTTCGTCCAGCTCGGCCCAGCCCGACATGGCGATGAAGTTCGTCGCCCATATCGGCGGCTACGAGATCCAGAAGCAGTTCGCAGAACTGGGCGGCGCCTCGACGCTGACCTCGGTCCTGACCGACCCGGCTTTCGCCACCTCCGAACGGCGCGCGACGAACGGCCAGTATGCGACGCTGAACATGATCTTCGATTCGATGTCGGGCTTCTCGTCCAACCTGTTCAAAACGCCCTTCGGCGCAAAGATCTACAATACGATGCAGATCCCGCTGCAGGCGGCTGCGGCCGGCCAGATCACCGTGCGTGAAGCCGCAGAACAGCTAGCGGCCGATGTCGCGAAGATCTGCGGCGGCCCCTGCCCGATCGCCAACTGATCGACGATTGTCCCGCGGGGGCGGCCACGGCGTCGCCCCCGGTTTCCGTTACCCCCGCAAGGAAGACCGATGTCTGCTGCACCGGAATCCGCCGGCCTTGCCGGTTCGCCCCCGCCCGGAAAATCGGGTATGTCGGATCGCTGGTTTTCGATCCTGCTGATCGCGCCGGCCATGCTGATCACCCTGATCTTCGCCATCCTGCCCCTGATCCAGGCGCTGGATGTGACCTTCCGCATGGGAGATCTGTCGCGCGGCAAGATCGGCGACTATGTCGGCCTGACCAACTACCGTATCGTCTTTGCCGACAACCAGTTCTGGCAAGCCGGCTGGGTCACGCTGAAATTCACCGTCGTGGCGGTGGGGCTGGAGATGATCCTCGGCGTGGCGATCGCCTTCCTGCTGCATGGCGCCACCTTCGCCAAGGGGATCACCCGGTCGCTGCTGATCCTGCCGCTGGCCACCTCGGCCGCTGTGACCGGCCTGTTCTGGCGCTATCTCTACGATACGCAGTTCGGGGTGCTGAACTGGGTGCTGGGGCTTCTTGGCCTGCCTGAACCCAACTGGCTGGGCGATTACACCATCGCACTCTGGTCGGTGGTGCTGTTTGACATCTGGCAGTGGACGCCCTTTGTCGCGCTGATCGCGCTGGCCGGCCTGCAAGCGCTGCCGAAAGAACCGTTCGAAGCCGCCGAACTGGATGGCGCGTCGAAATGGCGGGTGCTGACGACGCTGACCTTCCCGCTGCTGAAACCCGTGCTGTTCCTGGTTCTGGTGCTGCGCACCATCGACTGCGTGCGTCTCTATGATGCCGTCGCCGTGCTGACACGGGGCGGGCCGGGCACTGCGACCGAGACGATGACCTTCTATCTCTACCGTACCGGCCTGAAGCTCTTCCGGATGGACTATGCATCCACCATGGCGGTCTTCTTCCTCTATGTCATGCTGGTGGCTGCCGTCTTTGCCCTGACGCCGCTGCTGAAGCAGTTCACCGATCGCGCGAAGGAGGCCTGAGATGCAGCGCAAGACATCCATCCCGCTGGAAGTGCTGCGCTATGGTGCGATCTTCCTGGTCCTTGGCTTCTTCGTCTTTCCGATCTTCTGGATGGTGCTGACCAGCTTCAAGCCGGAAAGTGCGATCATGGTCTCGCCGCCGCGGTTCCTGTTCACGCCGACGCTGGACAACTACTATCACGCCATCGTCGACAAGAACTTCTTCTTCTACATCAAGAATACGCTGATCATCTCGGTGATCTCGACGGCCATCGTCGTGTTCATCGGCTCGCTCGCGGCCTACAGCTTCGCGCGGTACAACGTGGGCGACGGGCATATTCTGTTCTTCATCCTGTCGACCAAGATGATGCCGGCCATCGCGGTGATCCTGCCCTACTTCCTGATCTTCCGCGACGTGGGCAAGACTGCCGTCGGCAAGGCGCTGCATCTGGGGCTTGATCAGCACGGGGCGCTGATCGTGTCCTATGTGATGTTCAACCTGCCCTTCGCGATCTGGCTGCTGGTCAGCTTCTTCCAGGATATCCCCCGCAGCCTGGAACATTCCGCACGGCTGGACGGGCTGTCGCGGTTGCAGGTGCTGCGCAAGGTGACGTTCCCGCTGGCCGCCCCCGGCATCGCCGTGACGGCCGTCTTCACGCTGATCTTCTGCTGGAACGAATTTCTTTTCGCCTACATCCTGACGCGAAAGCTCGCCTCCACCGTGACGGTGGGCGTGGAAAGCTTCTTCACGCTGCAGGGAATTCTCTGGGGGCCGGTGGCGGCGGCGGCGACGATCTCGGTGGCGCCGATGCTGGTCTTCGTTCTGGTGATGCAGCGCTACATGGTCCGCGGCCTGACCTTCGGCGCGGTAAGGGGGTGATGCCATGAGCTTTTCCCAAGGCTGGGATGCCGGCTTCAAGACGATGCTGATCTATGTCGGAACGGTGTTCTTCTGGCTGATCTTTCTGGAACGCTACTTCTCGAACCTCGGTCTGTCCGTCCTGCTGATGAATGTGACCGGAATCGTGCTGGGGCTTGGCTTCTTCTTCTGGCGGCGCAAGGTCTGCCGGGCGGAACGCGCCGCCGCCGAAGCCGAAGTGGCACTCCTTATAGCGGAGGACCGCTGATGTACGCACTTGTCGATGTTCACAAACGCTATGGCCTGCGCACGGTTGCGCTGCGACGGCTGAACCTTGAAATCCGCACGGGCGAGTTCTTCGTGCTCTATGGCCCGGCCGGGGCGGGCAAGTCGACGATCCTGAACCTGCTTGCGGGGCTTACGAAACCCACAACCGGCGATGTGCGCCGCAACGGGCAAAGCATCGTCCATGTGCCGCCCGAGCGGCGCGATGCCGCGATGGCCTTCGAGAACTATGCGCTCTATTCGCATCTGTCGGTGGCCGAGAACCTGGCCTTTCCGCTGCGGGCGGCCGGGCTGCCCAAGGCCGAGATCGAGACCCGCGTGAACCGCATCGCCGGCGTTCTCGGCATCCCGCATGTGTTGCACCGCCGCCCCGGCTTTCTGTCGGGCGGGCAACGCCAGCGGGTGGCGCTGGGCCGCGCGATCATCCGGCCGGCCGACATCTACCTGCTGGACGAACCCATCGGCCACCTTGATGCCAAGCTGCGCCACAGGATGCGGGCCGAACTGAAGGCACTGGCGGTCGAGATGAAGGCGACCATCGTCTTCACCACCACCTCCAGCAAGGAGGCGCTGGCGCTGGCCGACCGGATCGGCATCCTGAACGCTGGACGGCTGGAGCAGGTTGGTACCCCGGCAGAGCTGTACAATGCCCCGGCCAACACTTTTGTCGCCTCTTTCATCGGCGATCCGCCGATGAGCTTTCTGTCCGTCACCGCGCGGCCGGACGACATGGCGGCCGCGCTCTATACCGCCGACGGGCAGCGGATCGGCACTGCGCCGGCCTCGGCCGTCGGCCTGACCGGGTTGCAGGTCGGGATCCGCTCCAACGCCATCCAGATGGTCGAGCCGGGTGCCGCCGGCACATTGGCCGGCCGGGTCGAGGTGGTCGAGCATCTGGGCCATTCCAACATCGCCGTGATCTCGACCGGCAAGGACGAGTTGCAGGTCTCGACCGAGGCCGAAATCCGCCTGCGTCCGGGTGAGACCGTCGGTCTGCAAATCGACCCCGCGAAGCTTCATCTTTTCTCCGGTGGCGCGGCTTTTGCCGATGCCGCACCAGCCAGGAACGTTGCCTGACATGGCCCGCATCACCGCCAACAGACTTCTCAAGCGCTACGGCAACTTTCAGGCCGTCCACGGGATCGACTTCGACATTGCCGATGGCGAGTTCGTGGCGATCCTCGGTCCTTCGGGCTGCGGAAAATCATCGACCATGCGGATGATCGCGGGGTTGGAATCGATTACCGAGGGGCAGATTCTCTTTGACGGCACGCCCGTCAACGATGTCCGTGCCCGCGACCGCAATGTCGCGATGTCCTTCGAGAACTATGCCCTCTACGCGCCGATCACCGTCTATGAAAATATCGCCTTTCCGCTGCGCTCTGCCGGCAAGGATCAGGCCGAGATCGACCGTGCCGTGCGGGCGGTGGCCGAGAAGATGGAACTGACCCCCCTTCTCGGGCTGAAGCCGGGCCGGCTGTCCTCGGGGCAGGCGCAGCGCGTGGGCCTGGCGCGTGCGCTGGTGCGCAAGCCCGCCGTCTTCCTGCTGGACGAGCCGATCAGCCACCTCGATACCCGCCAGCGCTATCGGATGCGCCGGTTCATCAAGTCGATCCACCAGGAATTCGGCCATACGATGATCTATGTCACCCATGATCAGGAAGAGGCGCTGGCCCTTGCCGACCGGGTGATGGTGATGTCGGACGGGGCGATCCAGCAGCTGGCAACCCCGCCAGAGGTCTATTCCCGCCCGGCCAATGCCTTTGTCGCGGGTTTCGTGGGCGAGCCGCCGATCAACTTCTTCGACTTTAGCGATGCCGATGAAACTGGCCTGACGATCGAGGGGAACCGTGTTTCGCTGACCGACCCGCTTCGCGCGCGGGTGCGCGAACTGGGCCCCGTGGGGCTTGCGGCAATCCGCCCGCATTTCATGCGGCTTGGCGCGGGCTCGCCGGTGCAGCTGCAGGGTCGCGGCTTCATCACCGAGGAGTTGCAGGACCATAACGAGATCTTCGTCGATATCGGTTCGGTGCGCGTCTCGCTGATTGCACCGCCGGGGGTGAAGGTCGCCCGCAACGAAACCGTCACCATCTCGGTCGATCCCGACCACCTGCTGCTGTTCCCCGCCGATGTGAAGGTGAAGGAACACTCTGATGACCTATGACTATGTCGTGGTCGGCGGCGGGACAGCGGGGTCGCTGATTGCGGGCAAACTGGCAGAGGCAGGCGCGACGGTGCTTGTCCTCGAAGCCGGTGGTTCCGACCGCAATCCGCTGATCCAGATGCCTGCCGGCTTCGTCAAGCTTCTGGGCGTCGAGAAATACATGTGGTTCTACCAGTCCACCGTGCAGCAGCGGCTGGGCGGGCGGCAACCGGTGGTGCCGACGGGACGGGTGGTTGGCGGCGGGTCGTCGGTCAATGCCATGGTCTATATCCGCGGCCAGGCCACCGACTACGATGCCTGGGTCGAGGCGACCGACGATACCGGCTGGAGCTGGCCCGAGCTGCTGAAGCGCTTCAAGGCGATGGAAGGCAACAACCGCTTCAACAACGATCTGCACGGCGTCGAAGGGCCGATGGCGGTTTCCGACCCGGTGCATCTATGTGAACTGAGCCGCGCCTATGTGATGGCCGCCCAGGCTGCCGGCATTCCCTTCACGCCCGATTTCAATGGCCCGAGGCAGGCGGGAACCGGCTTCGTCCAAATGAACACCAAGGACGGGCGGCGCGTGTCTGCAGCCGATGCCTTCCTGCATCCGGCCAGGAAGACCGGGCGGCTGGAGGTGCTGACCGGAAGCCTTGTCCATCGCATCCTGACTGCGAACGGCCGTGCCACCGGGGTGGAATATTCCCGCGACGGCAAGGTTGCCACGGCGCAGGCGGGCCGCGAGGTGGTGCTCTGTGCCGGCTCGATCGCGACGCCCAAGGTGCTGATGCTGTCGGGCATCGGGCCGCATTTCCACCTGAAGGAGACCGGGATCCCGACGCTGGTCGACCTCGATGGCGTGGGCCAGAACCTGCAGGACCATACCGAAGTGCCGGTGCTGTCGTTCTGCAACGGTCCCTACGGCTATTTCGGCCAGGACCGCGGCTGGAACCAGATCCGCAACGGCCTGCAGTACCTGCTGTTCAAGACCGGCCCCGTCGCCTCGAACGGGGTCGAGGCCTGCTCGTTCTTCAACCCAGACGACCTGTCGGCCGAGGCGAAGATCCAGCAGTTCTGCGTGCCTTCGGTCTATCTGGAGCCGGGCACGACCGATCTGAAGCCGACCTGGGGCCTGACAATCAATTCCTGCGTGCTGCGCCCGGGATCGCGCGGGTCGGTGCGGCTGACCTCGGATGATCCGCGTCAGCAGCCGCTTGTCGATCCGAACTATTTCGAGGATCCCGAAGACCTGCGGCTGTCGATCGGCGGCGTGCGGCAGGCCCGGCGCATCCTGGCCCAGACGCCCCTGAAGGGCATGATCGACCGCGAGATCTTTCCCGGCCCCGGCAAGGACAGCGACGAAGCCATTGCCGAACATGCGAAGAAATTCGTCAAGACCGTCTATCACCCGGTCGGCACCGCCCGCATGGGTCGCGAGGACGATCCGCGGGCCGTCGTCACGCCGGATCTGCGGGTGAAGGGGATCGACGGGCTGCGCGTCGCTGATGCGTCGGTGATGCCGACAATCATCAGCGGCAATACAAACTCGACCACACTGGTGATTGCGGATAAGGCAGTATCCTTCATGTTGCAGCGCTGACGGGCCAGGGTAATGAACCGGACCATTCCCAAGATCGAACGGCCGAGACCCGTTTCCGAACTGGTGCTGGAACGGTTGCGTCAGGACATCATCGAGAACCGTTTCGCGCTTGGCGAGAAGATCTCCGAGGCGCAACTTTCCGAACTCTATGGCGTGACCAAGGCGCCGATCCGCTCGGCCTATATCCGGCTGGAAGGCGAGGGGCTGATCGACATCCGGCCGCAGAACGGCACCTTCGTGTTCCGCCCTTCGGTCACGGAGTTGCACGCGCTTTGCGAGTTGCGCACCGCACTGGAGGTCGAGGCCATCGCCATGGCGATGGAGCGCGATCCGCAGGGCCTGGAATCCGACATCCGCCGCATCTGCCTGGAAATGCACGAGGTGCTGAAAGTGCGCGCGCGCGAAGTCTATCAGGAACTGGATACCGAGCTTCACCTCTGCATCATGGGGCGGGCCCAGTCACCCCTGCTGGAACAGACCTACCGCAGCCAGGTCAACAGCCGCTTTGCCGCGCTGCGCTACCGTTTCTCGCAGGAAGAGGCGCATAACGCCAATTCCCTCAGCGAGCACGAGGCGCTGAAGCAGGCGATCGTCGCCCGCGACCGCGCGGCGGCGGTCCGCGTCCTGCGCAGCCATATCGCCTATACCGAACGCTACTACAGTTCGATAGCCACCTGAGGTCCGGGGCGGCGGAAGTGGTCGCTTCGAATAGACATGTTACCTGTCTTGGAGCCGCCACGGCGCCGGGACCCAAATGCGAAAGGACCGCCCGATGAGCAAACTGCGCATGATGCACGTCATGTTGCGCGTGCAGGACCTCGACGCCTCCATCCGGTTCTATACCGGGCTGCTGGGGATGACACTTATCCGCAGACAGGATTTTCCCGAAGGCAAGTTCACGCTGGCCTTTCTGGGCTATGGCCCCGAGGACACCGGCACGGTGATCGAACTGACCTACAACTACGATCACGGCCCCTATGAGATCGGTACCGGCTACGGCCATATCGCGCTGGAAACCCCCGATATCTATGCCACGGCAGAAACCCTTCGTGCCGGCGGTGCAGTGATCACCCGCGAGCCCGGACCGATGAAGCACGGGCGCACCCTGATCGCCTTCCTGAAGGACCCCGATGGCTATCTGATCGAACTGGTCCAGCCCGACTGGATGGTGCCGGCCCCCTGATCGACGCCGGCCAGATTTTCCTGACACGAACGAGAGCCCCCAAGCCATGCGCGCGATTTTCTGCACCAAACCGCAAGACGACATGTCCACCACCGGCCTTGCCGATCTGCCGGTGCCCGAGCCCGGGCCGGGCGAGGTGCGCGTCCGGGTCATGGCCGCCAGCCTGAACCCGGTCGACTGGAAGCTTTGTACCGGCGTGGCACCCTGGTGGCACGAGCCGCATGTCGTTGGCCTCGATGCCGCGGGGGTGGTCGATGCGCTGGGCGAGGGTGTCGAAGGCTGGCAGATCGGCGACCGTGTGGTCTGGCACGGCAACCTGAACCGGCAGGGCGTATTTGCCGAATTTGCCGTGACCGTGGCGCATGTTCTGGTCAGCCTGCCGGAGACCGTCTCGTTCGAGGCTGCCGCGGCCGTGCCCTGCGCCGGCCTGACCGCCTATCAGGCGCTGGTGCGCAAGATTCGGCTGGAAGCCGGGCAGACCATCGTGATCCAGGGTGCCTCGGGTGGGGTGGGCGGTTTTGCGGTGCAGATCGCACATCGGATCGGGGCCAGGGTGATCGCGCTTGTCCGTCCCGAAAAGGCGGCGCGGGCCAAGGCGCTTGGTGCCGATGTGGCACTGGACTATCGCGCCACCGATCTGCCGGCCGAGGTCCGGGCCGCGAACGGCGGGTTCGGCGCGGATGCGATGCTGGAGGTGGCGAACCCGCAGGATGCTCGCAAATCTCTGTCGCTGCTGCGCTACAACGGCCATCTCGCCTGCGTCGACCCGCTGCCCGACCTGAGCCGGACGCCGCCCTATACCTATGCGGCCTCGATCCACGAGATCGCCCTGGGCGGCGCCTATGGCGCAGGGGACCTGCGCACGCAGCGCGACTTTGCCGTCATGGGTGCGGCCCTGGTCGAGATGCTCGCCGAGGGCAGGCTGGATCCGATGATCGAAGCGGTCATCACGCTGGACGAAGTGCCTGATTATCTTGCCCGTCTGCGTCGCCGCGAGTTCGACGGCAAGGTCGTGGTGCGGATCGACGCCTGATCCGGGCCAGAGGCAGACGGACGAGAGAGGCCGCCGGAGGGCGGGGGGAACCGAGGGAGGACAGCGCCATGAGCGTTCCGCATTACCAGATGTACATCGACGGCGCCTTTACCGATGGCGAGGGCGCGGCGCGGGTCGAGGTGGAGAACCCGTCGAACGAGACGGTGGTCGCCACGGTGCCCGAGGGGACCGTGGCCGATGCCGAGCGCGCCATCGCGGCTGCGCGCCGGGCACAGCCCGAATGGTCTCGCCTGCCCGCGATCGAGCGCGGTCGCATGGTCAGCAAGCTGGCCAGCGCCATCCTGGATGAACGCGAGCATCTGGCGAAGATCGTGGTGGCCGAACAGGGCAAGCCCATCGGGCAGGCCCGTGGCGAGATCGACGCTACCGCCAATTTCCTTGGCTACGCCGCCGAACAGGCGCGGCGGATTCAGGGGGAACTGCTGCCTTCGGACAATGCCGACGAGGATGTATGGATCCGCCGCGTGCCCTATGGCGTGGTGGCAGCGCTGACGGCCTGGAACTATCCCTCGGCGCTTGCCGGCCGCAAGCTTGGCCCGGCATTGACGGCTGGCAACACGGTGGTGCTGAAAGGGCACGAGATCACGCCCCTGTCGGGGATCGAGATCGCCCGCATCGCCGATACCCTGGGCTTTCCCGCCGGCGTGATCAATGTCGTCACCGGACCTGGGCGCAGCGTTGGCCAGCATCTGGTGGAAAGCCGTGGCACCGATCTGGTGACGATGACCGGATCGGTCCGGGCAGGGCGCGAGATCTTTTCGGCGGCGGCACCGGGGTTGAAGCCGATCCGGCTGGAACTGGGCGGCAAGGCCCCCTTCATCGTGCTGGACGATGCCGATCTTGACCGGGCGGTCGACGCCGCCATCGTCTCGCGCTTCACCAATTGCGGCCAGATCTGCACCTGCGCCGAGCGGATCTATGTCCATGCGAAGATCGCGCAGGCCTTTACCGAGAAATTCGTCGCCCGCGCACGGGCGCTGATGCTGGCCGATCCGATGACCGACCCAGACATGGGCCCGAAGGTCAGCCGCATGGAACTGGAGAAGATCGAAGCCATCGTCGCCCGCGCCGTTGCAGCGGGCGCCGAGGTTCTGACCGGCGGTGGCCGGCCGCAGGGTGCGGCTTTCGCCAAGGGGTATTGGTACCAGCCCACGGTGATGACATCGCCCAGGGACAACCCGCTGACGAAAGAGGAAATCTTTGGCCCGATTGCCCCGGTTACAGTGATCGGGGATTTCGACGAGGCCCTGGCCGAAGCAAATGCCAGCGACTATGGCCTGTCGGCCTATGTCTTCACCCGCGACGTCCGCCGCCTGATGCTGGCCGCGCGCGACCTGGCCTTCGGTGAAATCTACGTCAACCGCGGCTGCGGCGAATTGGTCCAGGGCTTCCACTGCGGCTGGAAGAACTCGGGTCTTGGCGGCGAGGACGGGCAGCACGGCTTTGAAGGTTATCTGCGCAAGAAGACCATGTATGTGAACTGGGCCGACTAGATCATGGATCTGGCGCGGATACAGACCGTTGCCGAGATGCGCGAGCTTGCCCGCGCGCGCGTCCCTCGGATGTTCTTCGGCTATGTCGACAGCGGGTCATGGACGGAAGGCACGCGCGACCGCAATGCCGCGGATCTCGGGCGGATCCTGTTCCGCCAGCGGGTCTGCCGCGACCTGCGCGACCGCTCGCTTGCCACCACCATGGCCGGCGAGGCGGTGGCCATGCCGCTGGCCATCGCGCCGACCGGCATGGCCGGCATGCTCTGGCCCGATGGCGAGGTGGCGCTGATGCGTGCGGCCGAGGCTGCGGGCATTCCCTATACCATGTCGACCTTCTCGATCTCGTCGATCGAGCAGGTGGCGACGGCGGCCAGTCGGCCGTTCTGGTTCCAGTTATACGTGATGCGCGACCGCGCCTTCGTGGCCGATCTGATGCGGCGGGCCTGGGCGGCGGGTTGCCGCACGCTGGTGCTGACGCTGGATTTGCAGATCCTTGGCCAGCGCCATGCCGATGTGCGCAACCGGCTGGGGGCGCCGCCGAAACCCAGCCTGCCGGTGGTCGCGCAGTTTGCAGCCCGGCCGCGCTGGTGCCTGCGGATGCTGCGGGCGAAATCCTGGAGCTATGGCAATATCCTCGGCCATTTGCCCGATGTCGATGGGCTGAAGCGGATGGCGGAATGGACGGCGGGTCAGTTTGAACCGAACCTGGGACACGATGCCATCGCCTGGGTTCGCGATCAGTGGCAGGGTCGGCTGATCCTGAAAGGCATCCTCGATCCCGAGGACGCGGCTGCGGCAACCGGCCTTGGCGCCGATGCGCTGATCGTGTCGAACCACGGCGGACGCCAGCTTGACGGCGCCTCCAGCAGCATCGCCGCCCTGCCCGGGATCGTGGATGCAGTGGGCGGGCGGATCGAGGTCCACATGGACGGCGGCATCCATTCGGGGCAGGACATCCTGCGCGCACGCGCCCTGGGCGCAAGGGGGGTCTATGCCGGGCGGGCCATGCTCTACGGTCTTGCCGCCGGGGGCGAAGCGGGCGTCGCACGGGTGCTGGCGATCCTGCGTTCGGCGCTGGATCTGAGCATGGCCTTCTGCGGCCATACCGGGATCGACGACATCACCCCCGATATCCTGCTCGACCCGCGCGCGGCTGGGATGCAGCAGGGCGTGGGCCGCATCTGACCGAGGCAGCCTCTGGCTTGCGGCACAGGCCCGGCGCGGACCGGGTCCGTGCCGCGCGCTTCCGGCACGTCGCCTCCCGCCGGCGGCCTGTAATTTTTCATAGCAGCCCTTCGCGGTGCGGCAGACGAATCCGCACCGCATCCCTTTCTTCTTTCCGGCCCCGGGAATACTCTGGCGCTGCGGTGGCGCCGGCTCCGGCTCCGACCCTATTCATGGCGGGGCTTGGCAACCAGCACCGGCTTGTAACGGCGACACGATGAAAGGCGACAGGTACATGCAGAAACATCAGAATCTGATCAACGGCGAATGGGTGGGCGATACCTTTGCCGAAAACAGCAACCCTTCGGATCTGACGTCGCCCGTGGGGCTTTATGCCCGCGCCACAGCCGCAGAGGCCGAGACCGCCATTGCCGCCGCCCGTGCTGCCTTCCCGGCCTGGGCCGCGATGCCTCCCCTGCAGCGCCATGCCATCCTGCGCAAGGCGGCCGACGAGATTACGGCGCGGCGCGAGGAACTGGGCCGGCTTCTTTCGTCGGAAGAGGGCAAGACCCTGGCCGAAGGCATCGGAGAGGCCGCCCGTGCCGGTCAGATCTTCGACTACTTCGCCGGCGAGGTCTTGCGCGCGGGCGGCGAGTTGCTGCCCTCGGTCCGTCCCGGCATCGGTGTCGAGATCACGCGCGAGCCGGTTGGCGTGGTGGGGCTGATCACGCCCTGGAACTTTCCCATTGCGATTCCCGCCTGGAAACTTGCCCCCGCGCTGGCCTGGGGCAACTGCGTCGTGCTGAAGCCCGCCGATCTGGTGCCGGGCTGCGCCTGGGCGCTGGTCGATATCCTGCATCGCGCCGGCCTGCCCGCCGGCGTGCTGAACCTGGTGATGGGCCGCGGCTCGGTCGTCGGCCAGACCATGCTCGACAGCCCCGGCATCGATGCGATCAGCTTCACCGGCTCGACCGCGACGGGCGCCCGGGTGGCCGAAGCATCGGCGCGGCTGCGGCGCAGGGTGCAGCTGGAGATGGGCGGCAAGAACCCGCTGGTCGTGCTGGACGATGCCGATCTGGCAGTGGCGGTCGACTGCGCGGTGCAGGGCGCCTTCTTCTCGACCGGCCAGCGCTGCACCGCCTCGTCCCGGCTGATCGTGACCGAAGGCATTCACGACGCCTTTGTCGCCGCCGTGGTCGAGCGGATGGGGCAGTTGACCGTGGGTCATGCGCTGGACAGCGCAACCCAGATCGGCCCGGTGGTCGACGAAAGCCAGATGGAGCAGGATCAGCGCTATATCGCGATCGGCCGCGACGAGGGCGCGAAGCTGGCCTTCGGCGGCGAAAGGGTAAGCCGCGGAACGGAAGGCTACTTCCTGCAACCGGCGCTGTTCACCGATGCGACGAATGCCATGCGCATCTCGCGCGAGGAAATCTTCGGTCCGGTGGCCTGCGTGATCCGCGTGAAGGATTACGCCGAGGCGCTGGCCGTGGCGAACGATACCGAATTCGGCCTGTCCTCCGGCATCGTGACCAGCAGTCTTGCGCATGCCACGCATTTCAAGCGCGCAGCACAGGCCGGGATGGTGATGGTGAACCTGCCCACGGCGGGGGTGGACTTCCATGTCCCGTTCGGCGGGCGCAAGGCCTCCAGCCTCGGGCCGCGCGAACAGGGACACCACGCTGTCGAGTTCTTCACGACGGTCAAGACCGCCTATACCTTCCCGGGCCGGCCTTGACCCCAGGGCCGGATGTGATGGTGGCGCGGGCAGATCTTGCCGCGTCCATGGCGCAGCGGCTGGTGCAGGCTGCGGTGGACGAGGCGGCGCGCCAGGGCTGGCGCATCGCTGCGGTCGCTGCCGATGCCGGTGGCCTGCCGCTGGCCCTGCTGCGGATGAACGGCGTGAACGAGGTCTTCCTGACCGCGGCCACCGACAAGGCCTGGACCGCCGCCAGCTTTCGCCGCTCGACCGAGGCGTTGCGCGAACGCATGTCCGCCGAGGAACTGCGCGCCGGTGCGGCCAGCCGCGCGCGGATGCTGTTGTGGGGCGGCGGCCTGCCAATCCTGGTTGATGGCGCCTGCATCGGCGCCCTCGGCGTATCCGGTGGTCTTGTCGCGCAGGATATCGCCTGCGCCGAGGCTGCGCTGGCCGCCTGTGGCCTGACCTAGGCCACCGGGGGGCAGACCTGCCGCGGCGCAGACCGGATCTGTCGCGCCCGCGCTGGCGGCCGGTTACAACGTGACGCCAGCCGGTATCTTCGGGGCAGATGCCGGTATCGTGGAAACGCCGGTTGCCCCGGAGAGGGTGGAGGCCGGAAGGTGGTAGTGGCCCGCCACCCTCAACCTTGCCCATAGCAAGGGACAGGGATTGTCGCGGTATCGGGGATTGAGGAAATCCGGCGCGGGACCCCGCGATTCTGGGGCCGCCCACTTGCCCGCCGATCTCTGGTCGAGCACCATGCATCCGAAAGCGTTTGGCGCGGGCAACGGCCGAAGCGGCTGGCGGGCCGATCTGGCATGTCCGGAACCATCAGGAAGGGGTCGCAACCATGGGCGTCTTTGCCGACAATCGGCGGATACAGACTCGACCGGCCCGCCGTGCCTCATTGGATGCGCCTCGGCCGCGGGCAGGCGGCGGTGGAGTGGTGGCATGACCCGGCTGTATCGCTCGACCGAGACGGAACCCTATGCGCGCGGCGAGGATTTCGGCCGCGCCCATGCCTCGCGGATCGCCGCCACCGTGGCGGGCTACCGGACCATGTGGCGCGATCTGGACCCAGCACATGATCCCTTTGCCCCGGGAGAACTGGCGCTGGCCGCGACCGAGGGGTTTGCACCGCATCTGGCGGCGGAAATGCGCGGCATGGCAAGCGGCGCAGGGCTCGATCCGCGGCTGATCGGTGCGATCAACGCCCGGACCGAGGTGCTTGGCGCCTTGCGCGCACCGCTGCGTGGCGAGTGCTCTGCCGTGATCGCGCTGCGCGAGCGGGGAAACCTGCCGCCGGTCGCCGTGCAGACCTGGGACTGGTATCATCGGTTCCGTGACAGCTGGCTGGTCTGGGAAATTCCGCTGGAGGACGGCACCACCACCCGCACGATGACCGAATGTGGCATCGTCGGAAAGGCGGGTATGAATACCCGTGGCCTGGGCCTTCTCTTCACCATCCTGCACCATGCGGATGACGGCAACGGCATTGGCGTTCCGGTCCATGTCATTGCCCGTGCCACGCTGGATCTTGGCACCAACATCGCCCATGCGGCGCAGATTGCTGCCGCGGCCATGGCCACGGCCTCGACGTCGCTGAACCTGTCGGCCTGGGATGGCATGCGCGCGGCAGCGATCACGGTCGAGGTCCATCCCGGCGGCCCGGGCTTCGTGCTGCCGGATGCGGCGGGATTGCTGGTCCATACCAACCATTTCCTCGATCCCCGGCCCGCGCTGTCCGACACCGAGCCGAAGAAGAACCCCGATACGCTCTTGCGCCGCGACATGCTGACCCGCCAGTTGGCCGGCGGGGTCCGCGATGCGGCACAGGTGATCGAGGCGATGGACAGCCATATGTGCGGCGATTCCGGGCTGTGCTGCCATCCCCTGCCGGGCGATCCTGACGACCAATATGCAACACTGGCGACAATTTCGCTGAATCTGGCCAATGGCACCATGGAGGTTCATGATGGTGGGCCCTGCAGCTGGCATCCGGCGGCGGCCTGAGCCCTGGGCCTTGGCCATCCCGGGGTCGCGTCAATCGGCTGTCATCGGCTGATTCCGATATCTGCCGGGCGGCATCAGGCCGGCAGATGCGCAATATCGGTGGTATCGAAGCACAGTCCCGGCGGGACGACTGCCCCCGGGGGCGCTAAAGGACCGCGGGAGGGCGCCCCCGGCGGGGTTGCCAAGGACCGTTTTCAGGCAGCCTTGTTCGCCCGCGATTCGATCAGGATCGCATGGATCTTGGCGGGATCGCTGTTCGCCCGCAGCTTTTGCACCAGCGCGGTGTCGCGCATCGTGCGGCTGACCAGCGCCAGCGCCTTCAGATGATCCACGCCCGAATCCTTGGGGGCCAGCAGGCCGAAGACCAGGTCGACCGGCTGTCGGTCGACCGAATCGTAATCCAGCGGCTTTTCCAGCCGGATGAAGATGCCGGCGATCCGGTTCAAATCGTCAAGCCGCGCATGGGGCAGGGCGATGCCATGCCCCACGCCGGTGGGTCCCAGTGTCTCGCGCTCCTGCAGGCCATCGACGGCGGCGGCGGCTGGAATCTGCCAGGCTTGCTGGGCGATCTCGCCAAGTTCCTGAAACAGCCGCTTCTTCGAGGTGAACTGTCCAACGACACGAACAGATGCGGGAACGAGAAGACTGGAAAGATCCATGGGGTACAGAATTCCTGTGACGGGCAGCCGTCAGCGGCTGTTGCGGGGATCGATCCAGCCGATGTTGCCGTCTTCCCGACGATACACCACGTTCACGCCCCCGTGCCCTTCGTTGCGGAAGACCAGAAGTTTCTGCCCCGCCAGTTCCAGTTGCATCACGGCCTCGCCCACGGTGATCGATGGAATCTTGGCTTCCATCTCGGCGATGACCACGGGGGCAAGCGTGTCTGGCTCGGCATCCTCGGTCTCTTCGGATGGAGCGAGGATATACTTGGCAGCCTCGCCATATTCAACCGGCGCCTTGCGGTCATTGTGATGATTGCGGATGCGGCGCTTGTAGCGGCGAACCTGCTTGTCCAGCCGTTCCCGGCAGGATTCGAAGGCAGCATAGATCTCGGCGGCGTGACCGTTGGCCTGGGCCGTCAGACCGGTCGACAGATGGATGACCGTCTCGCAGACGTATTCGTGCGCGGATTTGGAAAAGACCACGACCGCGTCGGTCGGTCGCTGGGCGTATTTGTCGACCAGTTCGCCGATCTCGGCCTTGACGTGCGTCGTCAGGGCTTCTCCGATGTCCATCTGCTTGCCGCTGATCTGGTAGCGCATGATCTCTCCTCTTCTGTCTTTTCCGGGCGCGACGATCCTCTTCGCCGGGGGCCGGGCCGTAAGTCTGACCTGTGCAGGATAGGCCGGCCTCGCAAGAGGCGCCGGCGCGAAAATGGATCGCATCGGCGGGAAAGCGAGGGTGAATGTCGCGCGCATCATGGCCATTTGGTGACAGCGCAAGTCACCTGTCAACTGAATCGGAGAGTTGGTTCACATGATCCGGAAATTCTCGCCAAGGTAGACCCGGCGCACCATTTCGTCCCGGATGACCTCGTCCGTGGTCCCCGACATCAGCATCGTCCCGTCATGCAGGATATAAGCCCGGTCGACGATCTCCAGCGTTTCGCGGACATTGTGGTCGGTGATCAGGACACCGATCCCGCGCGACTTCAAATCCTGCACCAGATGGCGGATTTCGCCGACCGCGATGGGATCGACGCCGGCGAAGGGTTCGTCGAGAAGCAGATACTTCGGATCGGCGGCCAGACAGCGCGCAATCTCGACCCGGCGCCGCTCGCCGCCGGACAGCGCCAGCGCGGGGGTCTGGCGCAGATGGGTGATCGAGAATTCGCCCAGCAGTTCCTCCAGCCGCTCGCGCCGCTTGTGGCCGTCAGGCTCACAGATTTCCAAGACGGCAAGGATATTGTCCTCGACCGAAAGTCCGCGGAAGATCGACACTTCCTGCGGCAGATAGCCGATCCCCAGCCGGGCGCGGCGGTACATGGGCAGCAGCGTGACATCGCGCCCGTCGATCAGCACCTGGCCGCCCTCCGGCGTGACAAGGCCGGCGATGGAGTAAAAGCAGGTCGTCTTGCCCGAGCCGTTGGGGCCAAGCAGCGCCACCACCTCGCCGCGGCGCAGATCCATCGAGACGTCGCGGATGACGGGACGCTTCTTGTAGGACTTGCGCAGGCTGCGGACCGAAAGCCCCTGCGAGCCGGGCGTCATCGTCAGGTCCGGGCGCTGGGGCATCAGTTTCCGCCCGGCATGAAGGTGGTGGAAACCCGCCCCTCCATCACGCCCGTCCCATCCTTCAAGTGGATCGTCAGCTTCTGCCCCGCCATGGTGCTGGCGCCCTGGGTCAAAAGGACGTCTCCGGTCATCACGATGGTTCCGCTGTCGATGGTATAGATCGCCTCGCGGGCCTCGGCCGCATCGGCGGCATTGACGATGGTCACGCCGCCCGTCGCGTGAAGCTGCGAGATCGAGGTTCCATCCTGACCGTAGGCGACCGTCACCTCGGCAGCGGCCAGCCGCATCTCGCCCTGCGCGACGCGGACATTGCCGGTAAAGACCGCGCTGCCATCGGCATTGTTCACGGCCAGCCGATCGGCCTCGACCGTGACCGGCAGGGTCGTATCCTGCTTCAGCCCGCCGAAATCGACCGCCGCCTGCTGGGCGGCGGCAGGGGTGGCGGCAAGTGCAAGGATCAGGGCAAGGACCAGGCGGGTCATTCAGGGTTCCGTGTCAGGGGCTTTACCGCCCGGAAGATATATCAGCTTAACCTGTTCGGAGAAAACCAGAAGATAGGCTTTCCCGCCGGTTCCGTCGCCGTCCTGCCGCTCCAGCGTGAAATTCTGCGCCTCGATCCGGCCGGCCGGGCCCGTCGCCTCGACCGGGCCGGTGCTTTCGGCATGCGAGCGGTCAAGCGCAGTGTCGAGTCCCGGTGTCTCGATCCGGTAGCCCGAGGAGGAGATCAGCGTCACCCCATCCGACAGGCGCAGTACGCCCGCGCCGGTGTCGATCTCTGCCGTGCCGGCAAGGATCTCGGCACTGCCGCCGCCGGGCATCCTCAGTTCGGCCGTCACCCGCAGCGCCGCGGCCGTGCGATCGGCGGTGGCGGGCCGCGCAGCCTCGGCCGTGACACTGATCTCGGCGCCGTCCGAGGTGGTGCCGGCATAGGAGGGGGCCGTCATCCGCGGATTGCGGGCCAGCGCCTCGACATCGACTTCGGCATAGGGGATCGCATCCGACGGATCGATCCTGTCGCCAAGCAGGAACAACGTTGACAGAAGCGCCAGCGCGACCAGCGGCAGGCCGACCTTCAACCAGTTCACCAGGCGCGAATGGCGGTCGATCCCGGCCATGGCGTCAATGCATGTAGATGTCGTGGGTGTCGTCCCAGCCCATCAGGTCCAGTTCGGCCCGGGTCGGCAGGAAGGCGAACAGGCGCTGGGCCAGGTCAAGCCGCCCTTCGCGGATCAGCCGCTCCTCCAGCGCCGCCTTCAGCGCATGCAGGTAAAGAACGTCCGAAGCGGCATAATCCTTCTGCGCCTCGGTCAGTTCGGCCGAGCCCCAGTCGCTGGTCTGCTGCTGCTTTGACACGTCGACGCCGACCAGATCGGCCAGCAGGTATTTCAGCCCGTGCCGGTCGGTGAAGGTACGGACCAGCTTCGAAGCGATCTTGGTGCACCAGACCGGCGCCGTCGTCACGCCGAACGCCTGTTTCAGCGCGGCGATATCGAAACGGCCGAAGTGAAACAGCTTGAGCACCGCCGGGTCGGTCAGCAGGCGTTCCAGGTTGGGCGCGCGGGTCTGGCCGCGGGCGATCTGCACCAGATGGGCACTGCCGTCGCCCGACGACAATTGCACCACGCACAGCCGGTCGCGCCGCGGGTCAAGGCCCATCGTCTCGGTGTCGATGGCGACAACCGGACCAAGGGCCAGCCCGTCTGGCAGATCGTTCCGGTAAAGATGGATGGCCAAGGGACATGCCTTTCGGAGTTGATGACGCCCGACTTAGCCTTGCCCACCGGGCCGGTCAACGCCGCCGATGCATGTCGGCGTTCTACGACGGTGTACCGGCCTCCTGCGGGGTGAAGTCGAACAGCATGACATGGCGGTAGGTCCGGCCCGGATCCAACCGGCACGAGGGGAACTGCGGCCGGTTCGGGCTGTCGGGAAACTTCTGCGTCTCCAGCGCAAAGCCGCCGAAGCGGCGGATCGCGCCCGCCTTGCCGGGCAGGCTGTCGTCGAGATAGCCGCCGGAATAGAACTGCAACCCCGGCTCTGTGGTCCAGAGCCGAAGCCGACGGCCCGAACCGGGGTCCCAGGCCTCGGCGGCAAAGCGCAGCATCTCGCCCGCCAGGGGCCCGGTCGGGGCAGAGAGGCAGAAGTTGGTATCGAATCCGGCATCGCCCGGCAGTTGCAGGCCGATGGGGCGGGCGGTCCGGAAATCGAAGGCCGTGCCGTCGACGGCGCGGATTTCGCCGGTAACGATCAGGGCTGCATCGGCAGGGGTGTAATGCCCGGCCTCGATCCGCAACATCTGGCCCAGCACGTCGCCCGTGCCGGCCAGGTTGAAATAGGCGTGGTTCACGATATTGGCGACGGTGGGCGCATCGGTCGTGGCTTCCATCTCGATCCGCAAGCGGTTCTGCGCGTCGATCCGGTAGGTGGTGCGCATCTTCATCCGGCCGGGAAAGCCCATCTCTCCGGCTTCGGATACCGCGGTCAGCGAGACGGCGCGGGGTGTCGCCTCGTCGATCTGCCAGTGCTTGCGGTCAAAGCCCTGTGTCCCGCCATGCAGCGTGTTGGCGCCTTCATTGCGGTCAAGCCGGATCTCGCGACCGTCCAGCACAAAGCCGGCGCCGCCGATCCGGTTGGCGCAGCGGCCGCAGGTGGCACCGATATAAGTGGTCGAGGCAGCCCAGGCGTCGAGGTCGCGGTAGCCGAGCGCGATATCGGCCGGCTGCCCGTCGCGCCCCGCGACCTCCAGACCCACAAGGCGGGCGCCGTAGGTCATGATGTCGATGCGCAGCCCGGCATTGCCGGTCAACGTGACGGTTTCGACGCGGTGGCCGTCGAGTTCTCCGGCTGTGCGGCGCATTGATCCCTCCCGATCCGAAACCAGGAAACCGCGACGGAACCGCAAACACAACGGGTTTCGCACGCCATGACAGGTCGCGCGTGGCGATGGGGCGTGTTTGATCGGGCAGGAGTCGGGTTGCTGGCTGGCCAATGGCGGGCTTGCGTCCTTGCAGCGGAAATACCGCGGGCCGGGATGCGATACAAGATAAATCTGTAGAAAATCAGATAGTTGACTTTTTCTATCGGGTGTTGTCCCGACCTGCCTGCTGCCCGGCGGTGGCCAGCGCCAGCCCGTCCACCACCGCGGTGAACGCTTCGGAGCGAACGAGTTCCGCCCGCGGGCACAGCCGCAGCGCCTCGTCCGCAACCAGGCCCATCAGGCTCGATCCGCCAACCAGAATTACCCGGCCGATGGCTTCGGGCGGGATGGCCGCCATCTGCAATGTCTGGGCCGCGGCGTCAGCCAGCGCGGCGCGGTGGCGGACCAGCACGCGATCCATCGTTTCGGGGTGCACAGCACGGGACAGGCCGCGCTCGATGAAACCCATGGCGATGCGGGCCTCCTGCATGCCGGAATTGGCGGCGATCTTCGCGCGTTCTACCGCAAAGGCCAGGTCGTGGCCGAGCTCCTCTTCCAGCACCGTCACCAGCCGATCCATCTTGCGCCGGTCGACCGCCAGCCGTGCCATTTCCCGGGCCTGACGCCGCGTGTCCGGCGTGTAGAGGAACGGGATCATCGCCCAGTTCGCCAGCTCGGTATAGATCGCACCCGGGGTCGGCAGCAGACCCGGCCCGATGTCGCGCCGCAACTGCCCGCCGCGGCCCAGGGCCGGCATGGCATGTGTCAACGAGATCGAACGGTCGAAATCGGTGCCGCCCAGGCGGATGCCGTGGCTGGCAAGGATCTCGATGCCCGCCCCAGCGCTGCGGAAGATCGAAAAGTCGGAGGTGCCGCCGCCGATGTCGACGATCAGTCCCGGACCGTCCGCCCGGCCGAGGCCGTGGCATGCCAAGGCTGCCGCCTCGGGTTCGGCCAGAAAGGCAATCTCATCGAAACCCGCGGCAAGATAACAGGCGCGCAAGTCGATTTCGGCGCGGGCGTCCTGCGCCGCGTCCCGGGTGTGGAAATGCACCGGGCGGCCGGAAAGGACGCGGCGGAACCGTAGCCCGGTCGTCGCTTCGGCCCTGTCGCGCAGTTCGGCCAGAAAGGCCGTGACGATGCCGGCCAGATTGCGACGCCGGCCTGCGATCAGGCGATCCTCGTGAAACAGCGGCGTGCCCAGCACCGATTTCAGCGCGCGCATGTAGCGACCCTCGGCCCCGTCGGTCAGGGCGCGGGCGGCCTCGGCGCCGATGCGCATGCCATCGTCGGCGGCGGCAAAGAACACCGCGGTCGGCAGCGTGTCGGCCCCGGCCTCAACCGGGATGCGCCTGATCTGGCCATCATGCAGCACGGCGGCAGCGGTGTTCGAGGTGCCGAAGTCGATGGCAAGCATGTCGGGCAGCATGCGGGACCCCTGGGCTGCGGAAAGGCGGGCGACCTAGCGGGAAATCCGCCCGCGTGCAAGCCGTTGTGGCGGCAGTGGCAGTGGCAACCGGGGTGGACGGGTCGTCGCCCGGGCCGTAGCATCGCCGCGCAGGCCGCGGATCGACCGGGCAAGACGGAGAGGCGAAATGACAGGCGCAGGACTGACCGATACCTTTCGCGAGGCATTCCGCTGCCATCCGGCCGGGGTGGCGGTCATCACCGCGGATGCGGACGGCCGGCCCATCGCGCTGACGGTATCGTCGCTGATCTCGGTCAGCGCCGCGCCGCCGGTGGTCGCCTTCTCGCTGTCGACCCGTTCGACTTCGGCGGCGCCGCTGTTGCAGGCCGGGACGATGGTGATCCATCTTCTGCGCTACACCGATCTCGACCTTGCCCGCCTGGGCGCCACCCCGGGCGCCGACCGTTTCCCGCCGGGCACCCCCTGGGAACGGCTGCCCACCGGAGAGCCGCGCTATACCCAGGTTTCCACCTGGTTTCGCGCAAAGGTCGTGGGCACGCTGCCGCTGGCGGGGGCAACGCTGGTTGCCGCCGAACTGCTGGAGGGGCGTGCCGCCGACCCGGCCGACACGTCCGAAAACCAGTCGCTCGTCTATCTCGATCGCCGCTGGCACCGCCTGCGCGAGGAGCTGGACGGCTCGTCACAGACCTGAGGTTTCTGCGCCATCTTCCGCCGGCCCTTGCCCGGGCCTCATGGAGATGCGATGGGCAGGGCTTTTTCGGCGGCGAAATTGCCTGGCATCGGGGCATGAACCACCCGATCCGCGACTTCGGGCATGGCAACAGGCACATCGCATCGATTCCGTAGGCCAGAACGCACGCTTTCCCGCCGGGGCGCCCGCGGCAGGGTCATGGTTCGGTATTGTGCCCGATCCTGCTGACCATGGCAGGCACATCGCGCGGGCCTGACCTGGCGATCAGCACGGACGTTCCGGATGGTCAATGCGGCGGCGGCCGTCTCGTCCGGGCAGGTCCGGCTCAGGTGGCGTTGTCTGGCGCCTGCAGGGTGACGACCGCCTCGGCGGTCTGCATCTGGAAGGTCAGGCTTTCCTGCAGGTAAAGCGTCACGGTATCGGCCGTATGCGACAGATAGCCGATGGAAATATCCTGTCCCAACCACAGATCGAAATCGCCGCCGCGGGTGGATACGACCGCCCCGCCGGTCAGCGCCTGGCTCCACCCCACCGGCGCATCGACCAGCTTTTCCAAATGTTTCAGCACCGGATATCCGTCATCGTCGCCACCTGTTGCCCGGGTGAACGGCTCTGTGCCCAGGACCAGAGCATAGGGTCCGTTCACGCCGGCCAGCCGCAATGCGGTGACGGCGCGGGCCACGGCCTCGGGGTAGTCGGCGACGCTTTCGGGCAAGGCGATGGTCGGGTTGCTGGAGGCGGACAACAGACCTTTCACCCCGGTCTCGGCATAGCCGTGAAACACCAGCCGGTCCTCGGCCAGCGCGATCAGGCAGGCGGCATCCTTCAGCGGTTGCCAGTCCGAATCGTTCGATCCCCGTGCGACATCGTCGATGGCGGCGCGGCTGAGGTCGAAGGGCACGCGCAGTTCGACCAGGGGGTTCACCTCGCGCCGGGCACAGCGCACCCCCTCTGCCAGCGCGGGGGCACTGCGCAGATGGCCGGTGCCGACGGCCGACAGACCAGGCCCCTCTGGCCCGTGCAGATCGACGATGCGCCGTGCGCCCAGATAGCGTGTCAGCGTGCGCTTTGCCTCGTCCTCGATCTGCGCCCAGGCGGCATCGCTGATCGGTGCCAATGCGCGGTGAAGGTTGTCCATGTCAGTTCCCCCGTTTCAAGGATCCAAGCCCGAGCGAGCCATCGGGTCGCATCGCGGAGCCTGTATCGGCGGCGGGCGCCACCAGCATGCCGCCCGCGGCGATGATGTCGAGCATGCCGGCCGGCGGCACGAAAAACAGGCATCCGGTCACGGCCCGGCTGACATCGAGGATGCGATCGTAATTGCCGGGTGGATTGCCGACGAACATGTTGGTCAGCATCGTCTCGATCCGGCCGGGTTCACGGGCATAGCCGATGAAGAACGTGCCGAACTCGCCCGTGGCGGGGCTGCCGAAAGGCATGTTGTCGCGCAGGATTTCCAGCGGGTTGCCTTCGGCGTCCTCGATATTGGTCAGAACGTTATGGGCAAAGCTGGCTTTCTCCGGATCCGGGAACTCGATGTCCGACAGCTTGTGCCGGCCGATGACGCGCTCTTGCTGCTCCACCGGCATCGCCTCCCACCGGGCCATGTCGTGCAGGTATTTCTGCACGATGACGTAGCTTCCGCCGGCAAAAACCGCATCTTCGGTGCCGATCACGACCGCCTCGGTCAATGCGGGGCCGACCGGGTTTTCGGTGCCGTCGACGAAGCCCAGAAGATCGCGGTTGTCGAAGAACTTGAACCCTTGGGTTTCGTCGCGAACGATGGCGGCAGGACCAAGGCGGCGCATGATGTGGGTGACGAGTTCGAAGCAGTAATCCGGACGCGCGGCCCGGACATGCAGAAGGATATCGCCTGGCGTCGCGGGCGCGTGATGCACGCCTGCTATCTCGCGAAACGGGTGTAGGCCCTGTGGCTGGACGCCCAGCCCCAGCCGCGACCAGAGCACCGCGCCGATGCCCAGAATGCAGGTCAGCCCGGCCTCGGCACTGCGAAATCCGACAGCCTTGACCAGCGACGGCAGGTCGGCGCAGAGATCGCGGAAGATCGCCAGCGCCTCGTCCCCCTCATTCACCGTCAGGGTGACGAAGATGGCGCTGCGTGTCAGGGCCCCCTCGACAGGCTGGCTAGCATTTGACGGCATGGCGATTCCCCCGGCTGCCGGGCCGACAATACAGCGATCCACCATGGTCCCGGAAGGCTTGAGTTTTCCGCTCCGATGCACTGACGGCGCACCCGGTGCCGTCTGACTGGCGGGATGCGGCGCGCCGGCGATCCTGCACCACCCGCAAAGCGGCCGCGAACCGGCCAGCCACGATATGGCAGAGCTGGCAGCCAGCCGGTCCACCTTGCATGCAACCGCAACCTTCCGCCCAATCCGCACCGCAGGACGCGGTTGCACGGTGGCGCGGGCCCGCCGCCGTCGCGGCGGGCGCCAGGGTCACTTCATCGTAGCAAGATAGGCCACGACGTCATCCGCACCCTTCGGCAGCTTGAAGGTCATCTTCGACTTCGCGCCGCTGTCATCGAGCGTGGTCTTCAGCCAGGCGGCCGGATCCTTGGCATATTCGACAAGGCTGGCCTCGTCCCAGACCTTGCCGGATTCACCGACGGCAAGGATCGAGGGCCCGTATTTGAAGCCTTCGACCGAGGCGACCGGGCGACCGACCACACCCCAGAGGTTGGGTCCGGTCTTGCCACCCTTCTGGATCTCCGTCCCGTCGGGAGCGATGATCGCATGGCAGGACTTGCACTTCTTGTATTCGCTCTCGCCCTTGGCGGGGTCGCCGGCCAGGGCCGGACCCGCCAGAAGCGCGGCAATCGCGAAGATGGCTGCGTGTTTCATTTCCTGTTCTCCTTCTGCTGTTGAATGGGTGGGGGGCCGCCTTCTGCCTCGCGGATCAGGTTGCGCACCCAGACGGCGGCCGCGAAGGACGCCGGAATCGAAAGGGGCACCGCCCAGAGCAGGGCGTCGACGGGCGGAATCGCATCGAACCTGCCGGTCGATCGCAGAATCAGGCCGAACAGAAAGACGTTGATCGCCACCGCCCCGGCGACGAAGGGCCAGAGGATCAGCCCCAGCTTCCACAGGCTCTCAGTGAGAGGTGCCGTCTTCGAAGGTGATCTTGTTCCAGACATTGTATTTCCCAGAGGGTTTCACCATCGGCAGGCGCATCATTTCGGTCAGGTTCGCCGCGTCGTAGACAATCACCGCACCGTCCTGTTCCCAAAGCGACACCAGCGCCCGTCGCCCGTCGCGGGTGAATTCGGTATGGGCCACGGTCTTGCCCGGCACGGGGGTCAGCACCTTCACCACCTCAAGGCTTTGCTTGTCGATAATGTGCATCTCGCCCTTGTGGTCGCCGGTGAAGACATCGGCCCAGATATAGGGCGTGCCATCGTGACTGCGCAGGAAGAACCCGGGGCCGGAGGTCTCGATCACCTTGACGACCGACCAGTCCTCCATGTCGATCACGCTGATGCGGCCCTCGTTCAGATGCGGGATGGCCATAACCCGGCGCCCGTCGCGCAACCAGGAGATGCCGGAGCCGAGATGCGGCATCCCCGGCAGCGGCAGCGTGGCGATCTCGCGCCCGACATCAAGGTTGACCACCACGCCGGTCTCGCCTTCGCGATTGGCGCCGATCAGCTCGCGGTAGTCGGGCGAAAAGAAGAAATCGTCCAGCGGCGCCGACACGTCGATGCGGCGCCGGGCGAAGAGGCCGCGCTCCACCCCCAGCGCCTCTTCCATGCCGTTCTCGTTGGAATGCACGAAGCCGGGGGAATAGGGGCCGCCGTCTTCGGAAGTGGCGATTTCCCAGATCTCGGCCACATCCTTCAGCGCCAGAACGAAAGTGTCGCGCTGCGGTGCCTGATAGACTGCCGAGACCCGGCTGGGCGTACCCTTGCGGCCGGTGACATCGATCACCTTTGCCACCGACAGGTCGGCGGTGGACAGGATCGTCAAGGTCGTGGGCAGATAGTTCGCCACGGCCAGCCACTTGCCGTCGCGACTGATCGCGATGTTGCGGCTGTTCAGCCCGGCACGGATGCGGCCGGCCTCGGCCAGAGACCAGATATCGTATTTCTGCACCCAGCCATCGCGCGACATGACGAAGACGAAACGGCCATCGGCGGAAAACTTCGGCCCGCCGTGGACGGCAAAGGGTGTCTCGAACCTGTCGAGCACGGCGAACGTATCGCCATCCAGCACCGAAATGTGGCTGTCGCCGGTTTCGACAACCAGCGTGATGTTCATCGGATCGGCAGTGAAGACCGGGGCGATGGCGGGGGAGTAATCGGCGCGCAGGTCGCGGGTGGCCATGATCTCGGCCTCGCCCCAGACCGGCGGTGCCGGCAGCGGCGACGAGACATAGGCGGCGACGGCCGCGATATCGGCCGGCGAGAGCGTGGCGCCGAAGGCCGGCATCTGGGTCATCGGCCGGCCGTCCGCGATGACGGCGGCCAGTTTCTCGCCCTTCAGCCGGCCCAGGCTTTCGGGAATCAGCGCCGGCCCCTGGGCGCCCAGCCGGGTTTCGGCATGGCACGAGGCGCAGAGATCGGCGTAGATCGCCGCCCCGTCAGGCTCACTCTGCGCGACGCCGGCAAGCAGCGCCACGGCGAGTGCGACGGCGCTAGAGGAAACGATGCGCAGGGTCATGGCGTTTTCCGCGGAAGGGCGTGACGGTCAGGCGTTCGGTCTGCTCCACGCCGATCTCGGCGTTGGACAGATAGCAGGCGGGATCTTCGGCCCAGGGATCGCCCGTCACCTGCAGGGCCCGGATGCGGGTGTTGCCACCGCAGACCGCCCGGAAGGCACAGGCGCCGCAGCGGCCCTTCAGCGGGCGCGGACGCTGGCGCAGCGTGGCCAGCATCGGATCGTCGCCGGTCCACAGCGTGCTGAACGGCGTCTGCTTGACGCTGCCGACGGTATAGTCGGACCAGTAGGTATCGGGATGAACCTTGCCCTGCGGGTCGATGTTGGCGACGCCGAGGCCCGCCGAATTGCCGCCCCAGGCCTCCAGATGGCTGCGCAGATGCGCCACCGTTTCGGCCCCGAAGTGCCGTTCCGCCCAGGTCAGGAACAGCACCGCATCGGCATCGTTGTTGCCGGTGACGACCTCGAGCGACCGTCCCGAGCGGATGGCCGACCAGGCGCGGTCGATCAGCATCTCGACGGCGGCACGCGACCGCGCGTGTTCGGCATCCTCGCCCCGGTTCTTGTCACCGCGGCCGGCATAGACAAGATGCGACAGATAGAACTTGTCGACCCCCTCGGCCTCGCACAGGTCCAGCATTCCGGGCAGGAAGCTGGCGTTGTCATCCGTGATGGTGAAGCGCAGGCCGACCTTCACCCCCCGCGCCTTGCAGGCCCGGACCCCGGCCAGGGCCGCGTCGAATGCCCCGTCGACGCCGCGGAACCAGTCGTTCATCTGGCCCAGACCGTCGAGCGAGATGCCGACATAGTCGAAATCCAGATCGGCGATGCGGTCGATGTTCTCGGCCAGTTTCGTGCCGTTGGTGGACAGCGACAGGTGGCGGAACCCCAGTTCCTTTGCCCGTTCGGCCAGCGTGAAGAAATCGAACCGGCTCAGCGGCTCGCCCCCCGACAGGATCAGCGCGGGAATGCCGAAGGCATGCAGATCTTGCAGCACGCCCATCGCCTGCTCGTGGCTCAGCTCGCCCGGAAAGGGCACGTCGGCGCTGGTGGTATAGCAATGCCGGCAGCGCAGGTTGCAGGTGCGCGTCAGGTTCCAGATCACCACGGGTTTCACCGGGCCGGCCCGGCGACGCACCGGCGTGGGCGCGACGATCTCGCGCATGTATTGTGTCAGGCGGAACATCAGCCTTCTCCGGACAGGCGCAGGCCCGTCTTTTTCAGGATGCGGGTGGAATAGAGGATGTCGTGGCCACGGCAGGCCGGGCCCAGCAGCGCGGCCACCTGTTCGCGCTTGGCGGCGACTTCGTCGCGGTCCTGGCCGTGCAGCATGGCGAAAAGGTTGTAGGGCCAATCCGGTAGGGCGCGGGGGCGGCGGTAGCAGTGCGATACGAAATCGAGGGCGCCGACCTTTGCGCCAAGCGCATCGACCTGCATGTCGTGAACGTCCCAGACGCTCATCCCGTTCGCGACCAGCCCCAGGGCATAGTGATTCGGCGCCAGCGCGATGCGGCGGATCACGCCGGTGGCCTGCATCGCCCGGATGCGCGCCATCACCTCATCCTCGGTCAGCGCCAGCCAGCGCGCCACCTCGGCAAAGGGTTCGGGCACCAGCGGCAGCCCGCCGGAAGTGGCGGCGACGATGCGGCGGTCTGTGGCGTCGATGGTCATACGGCAACCCTGAAGCCGATGAAGAATTCACGTTCCTTCGGGAAGCGCAGCACCTTCAGCCCCGTTTCCCGTTCGATTCGGTCGGCGGCACTGTCGATGGCCTCCGGTCTTTCGGTGGCCAGCACGAACCACAGGTTCAGCCGATGCGCGCGTTCATAATTATGGGCAACCTCGGGCAGCGCATTGACCAAAGTCACGACGGTATCAAAGCGGTCGGCCGGCACTTCCATGGCGCAAAGGCAGAAGGCCCCGCCCATGGCCTCGGCATCGAAGAACGGGCCGAAACGGGTGACGGCGCCGACCTCGCGCAAGCGTGCGATGCGGGTGACAAGTTCGTCCTCGCTCAGGCCAAGCGCTGCGCCGGCCTCGGCGAAGGGACGCGAGACGACCGGAAAACCCGCCTGAAACGCATTCAGAATCGCGCGGTCTGCGGCGTCCAGGCTGTCGGCGGGCAGGGGCGCGCGTCTCATGCGGCCTCCGCGATGCTGGTGCCGGTCTGCTTGAAGCAGCGGGTGGAGAACAACGGCTTGTGCTCGACGCCGGCAAGTTCGGGCAGGGCGGCAGCACTGTCCAGGACGGCCAGCGCCTCGTGGCGCGACCTGGCGTGAATCATGGAATAAAGCCCATAGGGCCAGAGACCGGGCACCGTCCGGCGCTGATAGCACAATGTCACACCGGGATGCGTGGCCAGCACATGGCCGGCGGCGGCGATGCGGGCATCCGGCAGGTTCCAGACGACCATGGCATTTGCGGTCCAGCCCAGCGGACGATGCCGCACGATCACGCCCATGCGCGTGATCACCCCGGCCGCGATCAGGCGATGCAGCCGGCCAACCAGCGCCGCCTCGCCAAGACCAAGGCCGGCCGCCAGCGCCGCATAGGGGGTGGAATTCAGCGCCAGTCCCTCGCGAGAGAGCTGCGACAGGATCGCCCGGTCGCAGTCGTCCAGCGGCACCGGACCACCCGGCCGGCCCGTCGGCGCGACGCGGCCCGCGCCGCGCAGCGAAAAGCCGAGGTCGATGTGAAACGGCCGCACCAGCCGCAGATCCAGCACCTTCAGCCGCGCGACGGTTTCCAGACGCGCAAGGCGCGCCGTCAGTGCCGCATCATCCGCGGCCGCAAGCACGAACCAGAGGTTCCAGTCGTCTTCGCGCAGATAGGAATGGTTCACCCCCGGCTCGGCACCGACCAGCGCCGCCACCTCGTCGATCCGGGCACCGGGCACCGCCATGGCCGCCAGCGTCGAGGCGCCGGCGGTGTTGGGGCGGATGGTGGCGCCGATGCGGGATATGATGCCATCGGCCCGCAACCGCTCCAGCCGCAGCAGCACCTCAGCCTCGGTCAGCGACAGCGTCGCGGCGAGCGCGGCGAAGGGGCGCTGCGACAACGGGAATCCGCGCTGGAACTCGTCCAGCAGCCGGGTGTCGAAGGGATCCAGCCCGTCCATTGCCTAAAGCCCCGTGCGATGCGCGCGGGCGGTGAAGAAGATGCCGCTCGGGGCCTGTGCCGCGATCTCGCCGATCTTTTCGCGGGTGCGGGTGTCGTAGATCAGGATCTTGTTGTCGTCACGGGAACTGATCCAGACCTCTGCCCCCCGCGGCGCGAATTCCATGTGCAGAACGGCCTTGCCAGGTGTCAGCGTGGCCACGACCTCATGGCTGCGGCTGTCCACGACCTGCACCACATCGTTCAGCGGCGTGGCAAAGTTGACCCAGACGAAGGGGCTGGCGGGCTGGGCGATGACAAAGACCGGCTGGCCGTGCATCGCCGTGGTCGCCACGGTCTTCTGCGAGGCGCGGTCGACCCACAGCAACTCGTGCCGACCGACGGCGGGCAGGGCATATTGGCCTTCGGTGAAGGCCCAGCCCTGCAGATGCGGCATCTTGTAGACCGGCATGTCCTCGCCGGTCTTGCCGTAATCGGTCAGGAACTTTTCCGGTGCGGGGCTTTCGTCCCAGAGGTCGAAGGCCGTCACGCCCTTTTCCCCGAAAAGGCCGATCAGATAGGTATGGGCATCGTCAGTCAGCACGGCATCGAACGGATTCTTGCCGGCATTGCCCAGCGTGACGATCTGCGGCTCGGTGCCCGAGAAATCCCCCAGGAATGCATCGCCACTGTCCCAGACCGTCCAGGCGAAGCGGCGACCGGGCACGTCGACCAGGCCGATGGTCTTGCCCTCGGCCGGAATGTCGGCCACCAGCGCCAGGGTCTCGGCGTCGAACACTTTCACGCCCCCGGGTTCGTAGTTCGACACTGCGACCAGCTTGCCATCGTCCGAGATGGCGCCGCCGATCGAATTTCCGGCCTGCACCGTGCGGGCGACAATGGTCCGGGTCAGCAGGTCCACCTTGGTCAGCCCGCCATCGCGGCCGAACACATAGGCAAAGCGTTCGTCGGGCGAATAGGTCAGGCTGGCATGCGAGAGATCGCCCAGCCCCTCGATCCGCGCCACCGCGGCATGATCGGAGCGGTCGATCAGCAGAAGGCTGCCGGTTGCGCGTTCGACCACCAATCCCAGATCTCCGGTCGCCGTCAGCCCATCGGCGCCGGCCCAGAGCGGCGTTGCAAACAGCGCAAGCGCGAAAAGCGGGGCGATTCTCATGGTGTCGGGTCCTTCTTCAGATAGTCGGCGATCCACAGCGCCTCGTCCTCGGTGATGAGGGGGCGCCAGGGCGGCATCGCGGTGCCGGGAATGCCGTCCAGGATGATCAGCGCCAGGCCCGCGGCATCCGCATGCACCAGTGCGGCCGGCGTCAGCGGGCTGCCAAGACCGCCCGCCCGCGTCAGCCCGTGGCAGGAACCGCAGTCCTGGGTCACGATATGCTCCAGTTCCACGGCCCGGTCCGGGGGGACCTCGGCGGCGGCCGGCAGTGCCGCCAGCACGAATGCCGCAAGGCTACGCATAGGCCGCGATCGCCGGCACCGCGCAGTCGGCGGCATAAAGCCCCGCGACATGTCCGATCATGAACAGGACCGGCGCTTCGGGCTGCAGGCATGCCACATCGGTGCCGATGGCCCCCAGTGAAGACAGGTGCCGCGTCTCGCGCGGGGTGGTGGCGGCCGAGACCGCCAAAACCGGCAGCCCCGGCGCCATGCCATGACGAATCAACTGCAACGCGATTTCGGCAATGTTCGCGGCCCCCATGTAGACCACCAGCGTCGTATCGGTGCTGGCCAGCGAGGCCCAGTCGAGGTCGAGCGCCGCGTCCCTGGCCCGGTGGCCGGTGACATAGCGCACCCCGGTTGCAAGACCGCGATGGGTCAGCGGCACGCCGGTGCTTGCCGCAGCCCCCTGGGCCGAGGTGATGCCGGGGATGTAGCTGACCGGCACGCCCGCTGCGCGCGCGGCCTCGGCCTCTTCCGAGCCGCGACCGAAGATCAACGGGTCGCCGCCCTTCAGCCTGGCGACCGTCAGACCCTCGCGCGCGAGATCGACGAGCAGGGCATTGATCGCGTCCTGCGGAACCTTGTGGTGCTTTGGCAGCTTGCCCACGTCAATTCTGCGGGTGCGGGCCGGCACCAGCGCCATGATCTCGGGCGAGACCAGCCGGTCGTGCACCACCACATCGGCCGTCTCGATCACCCGCAGCGCCTTCAGCGTCAGAAGTTCGGGGTCGCCCGGGCCGCAGCCGACCAGATGGACATGCCCGACGGAACGTTGTGGAGAAAGATCATTCATGGCTCACCCCGGACGGCTGGCTTCTTCTGCAAGATCGGCGGGGGCCCGTGCCAGGGCCCGGCACGCGGATGCGGCCGGGCCCCCGCCGTGTGTATGCTGCGTCAGTAGACGTCTTTCTGGGTGTTCAGGACGTTGAACTTGCCCGTGGGCGTGATCAACCGCGGGTCCTTGATCACATGCTTCAACTCAAGCGTCTTGTCATCGACGACGACGATGGCGCTTTCCTTGTCCTTGGCGTTCCAGACCGAGAACCAGACCTCGGTGCCTTCCTTGTTGAACTCGGGCTGCACCACGCGCGGCTGACCGTCGGGGATGCCGGCCCATTCGCCAATCGGCAACGTGGTGTATTCCGGGTCCACCGCCGGATCGCCGCCCATCTTCGCGATGTCGAAGACGGCGACAGAGGCCGAGATTTCCGCATCCGGGTTCAGCGTCGCATCGACGTAAAGATGCTGGCTGTTCGGGTGGGTCTTGATGAACAGCGACCCGCCGCCCAGGGCATAGAAGCTGTCGACGATCTTCCAGGCGTAGTCGGCATGGCCCTCGGGATCGGTGCCGACCAGCGCCACGGTCTCGTCGCCCAGGTGCGAGGTCGCCCAGACCGGCCCATAGACCGGATGGGTGAAGTTAGCACCACGGCCCGGGTGCGGCGTCTGCCCGCCGGTATCGATCAGGGCGGTCAGCTTCGATTCCTTGGTATCGACCACGGCGATCTTGTTGCGCGCATTGGCCGCCACCATGAAGTAGCGATGCGTGCTGTCCAGACCGCCATCGTGCAGGAAGCGCTCGGCTTCGATCTCGGTGGTCTTCAGGTTCTTCAGGTCGGAATAGTCGACCATCAGGATCTTGCCGGTTTCCTTCACGTTGACGATGAATTCCGGCTTGAAGTGCGAGGACAGGATCGAGGCCACGCGGGGTTCCGGGTGGTAGATCTGCTCGTCATAGATGTTGCCACGGGTCGAGACGATCTTCAGCGGCTCGAGCGTGTTGCCATCCATGATCACGTATTGCGGTGGCCAGTAGCCGCCGGCAATGGCGTATTTGTCCTCGTAGCCCTCGAACTTCGAGGTCTCGACCGACCGCGCCTCGATCCCGATCTTGATCGTCGCGACAACGCCGGGCTTCTCCATCCACAGGTCGATCATGTCGACCTTGGCGTCACGGCCGATCACGAAGAGATAGCGGCCCGAAGCCGAGATGCGGCTGATATGGACCGCATAGCCGGTGTCGATGACTTCCTTGATCTCGTAGGTGCCACCGTCGATCAGCGCAATCTGGCCGGCATCACGCAGCGTCACCGACATCAGGTTCTCGATGTCGAGATCGTTCATCTTCTCGGTCGGACGATCCTCCGGCGCGACGATAACCTTCCAGCTCGCCTTCATGTCCGGCATGCCCCATTCCGGCGGTGCCGGCGGCTCAAGCAGCAGATAGCGCGCCATCATGTCGACATCGGCCTCGGTCATGTCGCCCGAGGTGCCCCAGTTCGGCATCCCGGCCGGCGAGCCGTAGGTGATGAAGCTCTTGAGGTAGTCGAAGCCATTGGCCCGGGTCAGGTCGGGCGTCAGCGCCTTGCCGGTGGCGCCGTTGCGCAAGACGCCGTGGCAGCCGGCGCAGCGCTGGAAGTAGATTTCAGTGGCGCGCTGGAATTCCTCCTGCGTCATCACCGGATCGTCGGGCTTGAGGCCCGGGATCTCCACCTGGATTTCGGCCAGCGTGGTCATCGACGGCTCATAGGCGGCGGCCGGGTCGTCGGCGTGATCCTTGGGCTTCTCCTGCGCTGTCACTGGCGCGGCCAGAAGCCCGAAGACCAGTGCGGCAGTGCTCAAAAGGAGCGTCCTGGCGGGTCTGGCTCGGAATGTCATGGGATCTCTCCATTCAGCTGGTGAGGCTGCGCGCACCCTGTCGCGGAACTGCGCGGCCTGCCTTGACTTTTGTTAAGGGCGAGCGGCGGTATTTTGGGAATGCTCACGCCATGATCGCAGCGCTCCGCCTTGTCCTCAGCGTCCTTATGCTGGCCGTTCCGCTTGCTGCCTTGGCGGGGCCGCTGGGCGGCGAAGCACCGGCTTTGCTGCGCGCGCCCACCGCAGAAGAGGCTGCGGCGATGCTGCAGATCGACGGCCCGGTGCAGGTCCTGCGCGAGGATGGCGGCGTGCCGGGATGGACCGTCGTGCAGGGGGGAACGCCGCGCGGCTATATCGGATCGACCTGGGAAATCGCCGGGTCGGTCGGCTATTCGGGCCGCCCGCTCGACGTGCTGGTTGCGGTGACGCCCGAGGCCAGCATCGGCGGCGCGCTTCTGGTCGGCCATAACGAGCCGGTGCTGACACTGGGCATTTCCGATTCCGACATTGCCGCCTATGTCGCGGGGTTTCGCGGCTATGACCTTGCGGCGCCGGGGATCGATGCCGCCCGCGGCCTGCCGGATGTGATTTCCCGCGCCACGGTTTCGACCGGCGTCATTCGCGACGGCATCCTGCGCACGGCCCGTACGCTGGCCACCGGCCGCGGGCTTATCCCCTCGGGCGGCGGCATTGACCGCCTGACCTTCGCGCCCGCCACCTGGGATGCGCTGCTGGCCTTGGGCGCGCTGACCGAAACCCGCGTGACGATGGACCAGGCTGCCCGTGACCTGGCCGGCGCCCGGGTGCCGGTCTCGCCCGGGCCGGGCGATTTCCTGCATCTATGGATTGCAGTGATCGACCCGCCCACCGTCGGCCGCAACCTTCTGGGTCAGCAGGATTTCACCCGCGCCATCGGCAATCTGGGCGCGGGCAGCGCCGTTCTGGCCGTCATGTCCTCGGGGCTGCAGTCGCACCGCGGGACGGACTGGAAGCGGACCGGCATCTTCGACCGGCTGACCGTGGTCCAGGGCGAAACCCGCTGGCAGCCCACCGAAGACCGCTACCAGATGCAGAAGAAGCTGGCGCTGGCCGATGCACCGCAGATGAAGGAGATCAGCCTCTTTGCCCTGCCGCCCGGGATCGACCCCACCCGGCCCTTCATCGTCGAGATGCAGGCCGCGCGCGCCACCTCCAGCGGCGAGGCGACGCTGACGGCCGTCCTGCCCTACCGGATGCCGCAGGCCTTTGTGCTGCCGCCGCCGGCAGAGCCCGATCCGCTGTGGAAATCGGCATGGGCGGCGCGGACGCCGCAGGTGATCATCGTCGGCCTTATGCTGGCGACGCTGACGCTGATCCTTTTTGCCCAGGACTGGATCACCCGCCGCCCCCGGCTGTGGCGCGGGCTGCGGCTGGGCTTTCTGGGCACCACCTTCCTGGTGCTGGGAATGGGGCTGAACGGGCAGTTGTCGGTGGTGCAGGTGATGGCCTTCGTCCATTCCCTTCTGACCGGCTTTCACTGGGAAACCTTCCTGATCGAGCCGGTCATCTTCATCCTCTGGGCGTTTACCGCGCTTGGCATGCTGTTCTGGGGCAGGGGGGTGTACTGCGGCTGGCTCTGCCCCTTCGGGGCGCTGCAGGAACTGACCAACGCCGCCGCGCAGCGGCTGGGGCTGCGCCAGATCGCCGTGCCGCAGGCGCTGCACGAACGGCTGTGGGTGATCAAGTATTCGCTGTTCATGGCAATTCTCGCGCTCTCGTTCTATTCGATGCACGAGGCGTTGATCCTGGCCGAGGTCGAACCGTTCAAGACCGCGATTTCGTTGCGCTTCCTGCGTGCCTGGCCCTTCGTTCTGTTCGTTCTGGCGCTGCTGGCGGCGGGGTTGTTCATCGAACGGTTCTATTGCCGCTATCTCTGCCCGCTCGGTGCGGGGCTGGCTATTCCGGCCAAGCTGAAGATTTTCGACTGGCTGAAGCGCCGGCCGCAATGCGGCCGCGAATGCCGGCTGTGCGAGACGAAATGCACCGTTGGCGCCATCGATGCCATCGGCCGCATCAACCCCAACGAATGCGTGCTCTGTTTGCGCTGTCAGGTCATCATGAACGACGATTCGCAATGTCCGGTGCTCAAGCGCCGTGCCCGAGCCGGGGTGGCGGCATGACGATGCTGCGCCGCGTCCTGTCCGAAGGCTTTCGCATCTTCTTCCTTGCGGCCTGCCTGTTTGCGATTCTCGCAATGGTTGCATGGGAGATCTGGCTGGCCGGCAGCCTGGAGGGGTTTCCCCCCGGCATGGCGCCGCATCTGTGGCACGCGCATGAAATGGTCTTCGGCTATGGCGGTGCGGTGCTGGGCGGCTTTTTGCTGACCGCGGTGCCGAACTGGACCGGCGGAAAATCCGTCCCGCATCGCTTCATTGCCGTTGTTGCCGCACTTTGGCTGATCGGGCGGCTGGCCATGTGGTGCAGCGCCAGCCTGCCGCCCTGGGCCGTGGCGGTGGCCGACCTGTCGTTCCTGCCGGTGCTGGCGCTGAAGATCGCGATGCAGCTCTTGGTCAGGCCCAAGCCGCAGCAGATGATCTTCCTTCTCACGCTGACGCTGATGTGGCTGGCGAATCTGTTCTGCCATCTCGAATGGCTGGGCCTGCTGCGCGACGGGGTCGAACCGGGACTGCGCGCCGGCCTTCTGACCCTTTCGGCGATGATCATGATCCTGGGGGGCCGCGTCACGCCGGGGTTCACCCGCAACGCCATGGTCCTTGCCGGGCGCGAGGATGGCCATCCCCGCAACCCCGCCCGTCTGGCGGCGCTGGCCATCGCGCCGGCGCTGCTGCTGCCGCTTGCATTGCTGGCCGGTCTGCCGGACGGCGTTGTGGCGGCGCTGGCCCTTCTGGCCGGGGCGGCCGGCCTCTTGCGCGTCGCATTGTGGCGGGGGGGCTGGACGCTCGGCCGGCCGATTCTCTGGACCTTGCACCTGTCCTATGCGCTGAACGCCCTCGGCCTCATCGCCTTTGGCCTGTCCCGGCTGGATCTGGGGTCCGAGATCGCCGCCCTGCACATCCTGGGTATCGGTGGCATCGGCGGGATGACGCTGGCGGTTTTCAGCCGTGCCACGCTTGGCCACAGCGGGCGCCCGCTGCAGGCCCCGCTGCTGCTGGCGCTGGCCTATGCGCTGGTGCCGTTGGCGGCGCTGTCGCGTTTTGCGGCGGCAACCTGGCCGGCGGTCTATATCGGCGCCACGCTGCTGGCCGGGGCGCTGTGGCTGATTGCCTTCGCACTGGCCTTTGCCGTGCTGTTGCCGGCCTGGTTGCTGCCGCGTCCGCCCCGTGCCCCTGCCGGAAGGCCCCCGTCATGATGCGCCCCGCACTGTCCCGCCGCCGCTTTCTCTGCCTGACGGCCGCAGCACTGCTTCCCGCCGCCGGTCGCGCCCGGAGCGTGACCGAATGGCAGGGTATCGGCCTGGGCGGCGCGGTTTCGCTGCGGCTGGTCGGCGCGGAGCCGCAGCAGGCTCACCGCGCCTTTGCCGCGATCGAGGCAGAGATCGGCCGCATCGACGCCCTTGCCTCGCTGCATCGCGATTCGGCGCTGACACGGCTGAACCGCGATGGCCGTCTGGACTGGCCCTCGCCCGAGCTCTTGTCGCTTCTCGCGCTGGCAGACCGGGTTCATGCCGCAACCGGGGGGGCCTTCGACCCCACGGTCCAGCCGCTCTGGCGCGCCATCGCGACAGGAGGCGATCAGGCCCGCGCCCGCGCGCTGACCGGCTGGGGCCGCGTCTCGCGGTCCGCCGAAGAAATTCGCCTGGCCCCGGGCCAGCAACTGACGCTGAACGGCATTGCCCAGGGTTGGGCCGCCGACCGTATTGCCGCCGGCCTGCGCGCACAGGGTTTTGCCGATGCGCTGATCGACATGGGCGAGATCGCGGCCCTTGGCCGGCGCGATGATGGCAAGCCCTGGCGCGCCGCCATCGCCGGCCCGGACGGGGCGATTCTGGGGCAGGCGACGCTGGCGAACAGGGCGGTGGCCACCTCCTCGCCGCGGGGCACGCTTATCGGTGGTGGCTTGCCCCATATCCTCGGGCCCGCCGGCCAGCCGCCGCTGTGGCAGACGGTCAGCGTCAGCGCCCCCTCTGCTGCGCTGGCCGATGCATTGTCGACCGCCTTCTGCCTGATGGACCGGCCCGCCATCGTCCGTGCGCTGGCCGTCTTTCCGGCGGCGCAACTGGAAATGCTCGCCTGACGCGCAAGATCGAAACTCTTGCGCCGAATTGACTTTTGTTAAGGCCCCGCCATCCGTCCGGGTCCAGACCCACAGCATCTGAAACCGCTCCGGAAAGGATTCCGCCATGCGCGAAGTCATGACCAAGGGCATGGCCCGCAACATCTTCTACGGCGGGTCACTGTTCTTCATCATCATCTTCGTCGGACTCACGGCCCAGTCGCACTTCTACATCAGGACGACATCCACCGACGAGACGACGCTGGACGACAGTGTCCGGGCTGGCAAGCACCTGTGGGAAAAGCACTCCTGCATCAACTGCCATACCATTCTGGGCGAGGGCGCCTATTTCGCGCCGGAACTGGCGAATGTGATGACACGCTGGGGCGTGGAGCCCGGCGACCACGAAGGCGCCTTCACCGCGCTGAAAGGCTGGATGGATGCCATGCCAAGCGGCATCGAGGGCCGCCGCCAGATGCCGAATTTCGGGCTGACCGATGATGAATACCGCAACCTCGCCGACTTCCTGCTGTGGACGAACACCATCAACGCCCAGGGCTGGCCGCCGAACGACGCGGGCTGAGGAGAGACGCATATGAAGTACCAATCGCAGAGAATAGCGCTGGCCTATTTCATCGTCGCCATGGCGCTTTTCGCCGTGCAGGTGACGCTGGGCCTGGTGTTGGGCTGGATCTATGTCAGCCCCAATTTCCTGTCGGAAATCCTACCGTTCAACGTGGGACGGATGCTGCACACCAACAGCCTGATCGTCTGGCTGCTGCTGGGCTTTTTCGGCGCTGCCTACTATCTGGTGCCCGAAGAGGCAGAACGCGAGATCGTGTCGCCAATGCTGGCCTGGGTGCAGCTTGCGATCCTGGTCCTGGGCACCGTCGGCGTGGTCGTGACCTATTTGTTCAACCTGTTTGACGGCAACTGGCTGCTTGGCGCCGAGGGGCGCGAGTTCCTGGAACAGCCGAAATGGGTCAAGGTCGGCATCGTCGTTGCCGCGCTGATCTTCCTCTACAACATCAGCATGACCGTGCTGGCCGGCAAGAAGACGGCGATCACCAACATCCTGCTGCTTGGCCTCTGGGGTCTGGCGCTGCTGTTCCTGTTCGCCTTCTACAATCCCGGCAACCTGGCGCTGGACAAGATGTACTGGTGGTATGTCGTCCATCTCTGGGTCGAAGGCACCTGGGAACTGATCATGGCCTCGATCCTGGCCTTCCTGATGCTGAAGCTGACGGGGGTTGACCGCGAGGTCGTGGAGAAATGGCTCTACATCATTGCCGCGCTGGCACTGTTCTCGGGCATCCTCGGGACCGGCCACCACTATTACTGGATCGGCACGCCGGGCTACTGGCAGTGGATCGGCTCGGTCTTCTCGTCGCTGGAGGTCGCACCCTTCTTCGCGATGATGTCCTTTGCCTTCGTCATGGTCTGGAAGGGTCGCCGCGACCATCCGAACAAGGCTGCATTGCTGTGGAGCCTTGGCTGCGCGACGCTGGCCTTCTTCGGCGCGGGTGTCTGGGGCTTCCTGCACACGCTGCACGGCGTGAACTACTACAGCCACGGCACGCAGATCACCGCAGCCCATGGCCACCTGGCGTTTTACGGTGCCTATGTCTGCCTCAACCTTGCAGTGATCAGCTATGCCATGCCGCTGCTGAAGGGGCGCGACCCCTACAACCAGGTGCTGAACATGGCGTCCTTCTGGCTGATGTCGGGTGGCGTGGTGTTCATGACCTTCACCCTGACCTTCGCCGGAACGATCCAGACCCACCTGCAACGGGTGAACGGCGAATACTACATGGATGTGCAGGACCAGCTATGGCTCTTCTACGCGATGCGCTTCGGCTCGGGCGTGGCGGTGGTGCTGGGCGTGGTGCTGTATCTCTACGCCATCTTCATGCCGCGGCGCGAGATTCTGACGCCCGGCCCGCTGGAGCGCGACCGGCTTGAGCATGATCCCGACCATATGGCTGCCGAGTGACGCAGATGGACGGGACACAAATCTCCATGGGGGCGGCTGCCGCCCCCTACTACCTGCCCCAGGGCGACGAGGTTCAGGTCTTTCAGGCCGCCGCCGCCCGCCGCCTGCCGGTGCTGCTGAAAGGCCCCACCGGCTGCGGCAAGACGCGCTTCGTCGCTGCCATGGCGCATCGCCTTGGCCGCCCGCTCTATACCGTCGCCTGCCATGACGACCTGTCTGCCGCCGATCTGATCGGCCGCTGGCTCTTGAAGGGTGGCGAGACGGTCTGGGTCGACGGTCCGTTGACCCGGGCGGTTCGCCAAGGGGCAATCTGCTACCTCGACGAGGTGGTGGAGGCCAGGAAGGACGTGACGGTTGTCCTGCATCCGCTGACGGATGACCGCCGCATCCTGCCCATCGACCGCACCGGCGAAGAGCTTCAGGCTCATCCGGACTTTCTGCTGGTTGCCTCTTACAACCCCGGCTACCAGAACATCCTGAAGACGCTGAAGCCCTCGACGCGTCAGCGTTTCGTTGCGCTGGAGTTCGGCTTCCCGCGGCCCGAGCATGAAATTCCCGTTGTCGCCCGCGAAAGCGGCCTGGCCGAAGATCGCGTGCAACCGTTGGTCCGGCTGGCGGGCAAGCTGCGGGCGATGAAGGGCCAGGATCTGGAGGAGGGTATCTCCACCCGCCTTGTCGTCTACTGCGCCGGCCTTGTCGCCGGTGGAATGCCGGTCGAAAGGGCGATCCGCGTGGCGATGATCGAACCGCTGACCGATGACCCGGATGTGAAGGCCGGGCTCCACGATCTTGTGACCGCCGTAATCGGGTGAGGCTGGTGATGTCACGGATCGGTTTCGAGCCATGGGAACCCGAAGAATCTGTCGGGAAACTGTGGCACGCCTTTGCCAGCCGTCTGGACGCGGAGCCCGTCCACGAAGGAGCCCGTGTCCCGCTGTCACAGGTGGGCGGACGGCTGGCAGTCCTTTTCCGCGGACTGGGCGGCGATGCGGCGGTGGAAATCCGGCCGGTGGCCGAGGAGACCACGCATCACCGCCTGGGATTTCTGCGCCGGCTGGGCACCTGGGCCGAGACCGCGCCGCGCGCCAGTTTCGATGGCGCCACGCTGCGGCTGCCCGAGAGCCTTGCCGTCTTTCCCGCGGCCGAGGCAAATGCCGCGCTGTATCTCTGGCTTGCCGCAGCGGCAGCGGCACTGCGCGATCTGCCCCCGCCCGCAGTGGCCGATCCGCTGCAGGCCGACCTTGCCGCCATCGCCACCGCCCAGACGATGGCCGAGGCTGCGCTGCGCAATGCCCCGGGGTTTCGCGGGCTCTATGCCGATCTCTGCGCCGCGACGCTGGCGCTGCGCCGGACCCCCGGCCTTCCGCCGGCCGAGGCCGCCGTCGAGGCGCGCGTCCGTGCCGCATTGGGCGAGGACCTGCCGCTTCCGCCGCTGCCGGAGCGGGCGCCGCGGGGCTATCGCCCGTTTCGCCCCGTTCCCCTCTGGCCCGATCTGCGGCTGCCCGGTCGCAGCGAGGCGACCGCCGTCGAAGCCCGCGCCACCGAGGGCCCGCCCGAGGAATCCAGCGAGAAGACCGCCCGTCGCGCCCGCCGGCGCCAGGCCGATCAGGCCAACCGGGCCGACAGCTTCATCCTGCACAAGTTCGAGGCGATCCTGTCGATGACCGAGTTCCTCAACCTCAACCGCAGGGTCGAGGACGACGACGAGGACAGCGCCAAGAAGGCCGCCGACGACCAGGAAGAGATCGGCCTTGCCCAGATTTCGAAATCTCCGGCCACCCGTCTGAAACTGCACCTCGACCTCGCCCCCGAGGATGTGGATCGCGAGGCGGTTTCCGGCCAAACAACCTACCCCGAATGGGATGTCCGCACCCGCAGCTATCTGCCCGCCCACGCCCGCGTTCTGTCTTCGCGGGCCGAAGACGGCACTGCGGCATCCCCGTTTCGGGACGATCCGCGCGCTGCTGCCCGTATCCGCGCCGTTCGCCGCCAGTTCGAGGCTTTGCGTCCCAGCCTGATCTCGACCCCTGGTTATGCCGACGGCGATGTGCTCGACACCGAGCGGGCAGTGCGCGCGCGGGTCGATCTTCTCTCCACCGGCACAGGGACAGATCGCGTCTGGCGCCAGACGCGGCCGGAGCGCCGCGATCTGGCGGTATCGATCCTGCTCGACGTGTCGCGCAGCACCGAAAGCGCCATTCCCGGCCATGGCCATGAGGGCCGCGCCGTCATCGACATCGAGCGCGAGGCGCTGGCGGCATTGGCCTGGGGGCTGGACGCCTGCGGCGATGCCTTTGCCATCCACGCCTTCTCCTCGCTGAAGCGTCACCGGGTCTTCGTGCAGGAGGTGAAGTCCTTCGCCGAACCGATGGGCACTGCGACCGAGGCGCGCATCGCCAGCCTGAAGCCGGGCCATTACACCCGCCTTGGCGCGGCAATCCGCCATTCCTCGGCGCTGCTGGCGAAAGAGGCGCGAAAGCGGCGGCTTCTGCTGGTGCTGACCGATGGCAAGCCGAACGATCTTGACCATTACGAAGGCCGCCACGGTATCGAGGACAGCCGCATGGCGGTGCAGGAAGCCCGTCGCGCCGGCCATGCCGTCTTTGGCATCACCGTCGATCGTGACGGCAAGAGCTGGTTTCCCCGGCTGTTCGGGCAGGGGGCCTTTGCGGTCATTCCCCATCCAGAAAAGCTGACCCAGGCGCTGCCGCAGATCTATCGGCAACTGGTGATGGGATGACGGCCGACAGCCGGCCCGGCCTGCCCGGCGAACTGATGATGTGGGTTCTGATCATGTCGGAGCTTGCGGTATTCGGCGCGGGGCTGGTTGCGTTTCTGGCGGTCCGGCTGACCGATCCTGTGGGTTTTGCCGAGGCACAGACGCATCTGCATCGCACCGGGGCCGCCGCCAACACGCTGGTCCTTGTCACCTCGGGCTGGTTGGCCGCCCTGGCCACCCGCGCGGCCGAGGCCGGCCGGTTCGGCCGCATGCGCGCGCTTCTGGTCCCGGCGGTCCTGCTGGGCGGGGTATTTCTCGCCATCAAATACAGCGAATATGCCGACCTCTTCGCCCAGGGCATCGGCACAGAGACCCATGCCTTCTATACCTTCTCCTTTCTGCTCACCGGCTTTCATGCCGCGCATGTGCTGGCCGGCATGGTGCTGCTGACGGTGGTCGGCTGGATTGCGGCGCCCCGGGCGGTCGAGACGGGGGCCGCGTTCTGGCACATGGTGGATCTGGTCTGGGTGCTGCTGTTTCCGGTGGTCTATCTGCTATGACCCGCGCCATGCCCCTGCTGCCGTCGTGCCAGCGGATCCCGGCCGGCCCCCGCGGGACCGCCCTTTCCCAGCGGCCGAGGCGGGGCCGATGAGCGCCTTGACCCGCGCCTGGCTCTGGCTGATCGGCCTGTCCTTGGCCTCGACCGCGCTTGCCGCCTCGGGCCTTGCCGGGCCGGCCTTCGTGCTGGGTGTCCTCTGCCTTGCCGGGGTGAAGGCGCATCTGATCCTGACGCGCTATCTCGGGCTTTCGGCCGCGCCGGCCTGGGCGCGCGGCTTCGATCTGGTGCTGGTCCTTTTGCTGGCGCTGTTCGCGGTACTGGCCCTTGCCGCCTGATGCCGGCCGCGACCGGCCGGTCTGCGATCAGCCTTCGCGGACGGCCGCGGCGAGATCCTCCGGCAGGTCGAACTCCTCCAGAACCCGCGCGCGGCCGTCGGGCGACATCTTGCGCGCGGTCTTCGCCACGATCTCGCGCAGCGACGCGGCATCGCGTCCCTTGGCGAAGGGGGTGAAATACCAGCGCAGGAAGACGATGCAGGCTACGTCTTCCAGCGCCTGAACCTCGGGATCGCGCTTCAGCCCCTCCTTGCGCAGCAGGGTGCCGGCGCGCTGGCAGTCGTCCGGCCCATAGCCGGCACCGGCCATGATTTCGGCCACCCGTGCAGCATGGCGCCGGCCCTGTTCGCGGCGCCAGGCGTGATAGCCCTCGCGGCCTTCGGGAAAATCGGCGCGCGGCAGAAGCCAGCGCTCCACATGCTGGCCGCGGGCCGCAATCTGCAGAACCTCCGAGGCCTGCGGGAACAGCCGGTCGAGTTCGGCCGTCATCTGCCGGCCGTAGACCAGCGCCTCGCCGGCGGGATCCGCGCCATTGGCCGCATCGATCGCGGCAAGGGCTGTGGCAAGCCGCGGCGTCATGGCCGGGCCCAGGCCAGCGCCGGGTCGGCCTCCACGAAGTTCCGCAGGGTCGAGACGTCGGTGATCCGTGCAACGTTCTGGCGCACCGTCACCCCCTGAACCTTGAGCCGGGCAAAGGCGCGGCTCAGGCTTTCTGGCTGCATGCCAAGGCGCCCGGCAATCAGTACCTTGTCATAGGGCAGTGTCACGTCGCAGGGCCCCTCGCGGCAGGGCGCGAGGTTCAGCAGAAATTCGGCGACCCGCTGCGATCCGGTCTGCGCCTTCAACGCCTCGACCTGGGACACCAGCGCGTGAAGATGGGCATAGGTTGCCGACAGCATCGAGATCGCGATTTCGGGGTTTTCGCGGATCTGGCGCAGGAAGGCATCGGCCTCGATCCGGATCAGGGTGCAATCGGTGACGGCCTCGGAAGAGACAGGATAGGTGTCGTGGCGGAAGGCCACCGCCTCGCCGAAACTTTCGCCCTTGGTAAAGACGCCCACCACCGCCTCGGTGCCGCTGGGGGCGATGCGATAGAGTTTCACCCAGCCCTCGGCCACGATGTAGATTGAGGATGCGCGTTCGCCCTGCAGGAAGATCGTCGTTCCCCGCTCGAGTGTGCGGGTATGTGCCGTTGCCAGCAGGCCGCGCGCAACATCTTCGGGCGCGGCTGACAACAGCACGGAACGACGCGCAAGCATGTAGTGATCCTGCTGCAGGTTATCCCCCTCTCCAAGGCGATGTGCGGATGACGGAAATGTCGGCCGCCACGGCTGTTGCCGCGCAGGCAAGATGCCCGCATTGGCGCCGATGTTCAAACACTTCCATCGCCGTCGCGGCGGAAGAGCGGATCGCCGGCGGTCTTGCGGCCTGCCCCTTTGCCGCCGCGACAGCCTTTTTGCGGCAATGGGGGCGGCGAAGACCCGGTCGATCGACCTTGACCGCATTGGCGGGCAGGCGCTTCATGGCGCCGCACAGAATGCGGGGCGGGCGGGCATGGCCGGGGCGGGCGTCGAATTGGAGCTTGGGGCGCTGGTGCCGAAAGGCGCCGCTTTCCTTCCCGTCGAGAACCCTGGGCCGACGCGCAGCTATGCCTTCATTCTGGTCCCGGGCTTCACATTCCTGGCGCTGGCCTCCGCGGTCGAGCCGCTGCGCATCTCGAACCAGCTGTCGCAACAACCGCTTTACCGCTGGCGGCTGATGTCGGAAAGCGGCGAGCCGGTCGCCAGTTCGTCGGGCATTCCGGTCGGCGTCGACGGCCCGGTCGCACCGCTGGAAAAGGGCGTGCGGCTGTTCGTTTGTGCCGGCAATCCGGCGATGGCCGCCGCAGTGCCGGCCGTTGTGGCCGCCGTCCAGCGTCATGACCGCTTTGGCGGCGCGGTCGGCGGCATTTGTACGGGGGCGGTGGCGCTGGCGCGTGCGGGGCTGCTGACGGGCCGGCGCTTCACGCTGCACTGGGAAAACCAGCCCGGATTTGCCGAGACCTTCCCCGATCTTTTCCCGACGCCGAACAGGTTCGAGACCGATGGCCGGCTGATGACCTGCGGCGGCGGGGCTGCAGCGACCGACATGATGCTGTCGATCATCGCGGCCGATCACGGAGCCGACTTTGCGGCCATGGTCTCGGACATGTGTCTGCGTACGGTGCTGCCGGGGGTGGAGCCCGCTCAGCGCAGTTCGATGGCCGCGCTGATGTCGTCGCGCAATCCGGTTCTGATCGCCGTGGTGCATCTGATGAACCGCCATATCGACAATCCGCTGTCGATGGACGATCTGGCCGATGCCGCCGGCTATTCGCGCCGGCATCTCGAACGGCTGTTCCGCGATGCAACCGGCAAGACGCCGGGCGAATTCTACCGCGGGCTGCGGCTTGACCGCGGGCGTAACCTGCTGGCCACGACAGATCTGACGCTGATGGAGGTTGCCACCGCCTGTGGCTTCGAATCGGTGCCGCATTTCTCCAAGAGTTTCCGCAAAAGGTTCGGCATGGCACCGACAAAGCTGAAACAGGGCGTCGGACAGGTACGAATCTGACCGGCGGCGGGGCGGTCAGGGCGCCTCGCCCTCTTCCGGCGGTGCGAAATAGGACAGAGCGAACTCCTTCGTTGCCGTGCGGAACCTTTGCCAGTCGGCGGCCGTCAGCCGCGGCTTGCCAAGGAAGAAGCCGACTTCCGGCTCGAAGGCCACGTAGAAATGCTGTGCGCTCCAGATCTGGAACAGGAAGGCCGTGGCATCGGTCCGCCGCATCTGCCCGCGGTCCATGCAGCCCTCCAGAAAGGCGACGGTGCGCGCAAGGATCCGGTCCGATCCGCGGATGCGCATGATTTCCAATCCGAACTGCCCGCCCGACATCATCTCGGCCACGATCAGCTTGCTGCGGTGCGGCTTCCCCTCGGCCGCCAGGAAGATGTGGTCGACATAACTCGCGATGACCTGGCGTGGCGATCCCTGCCAGTTCACCGGGTCGAGGTTGCGCCATTCAAGGAAGATCCGCTCGATCACCTCTTTGTAGAGATCTTCCTTGGTGCTGAAATAATAGAGGATCAGCCGCTTCTGGATATGGGCCCGGTCGGCAATGGCCTGGACCGAAGTGCCCTGGAAACCGCTTTGCGCGAATTCGGCCTCGGCAGCATCCATGATCGCCTGAATGCGCGTCTGGCGGATCCCGCCGGGCTGCCGTGTGGGTTGCTCGGTCTGTTCCTGCATCCGGGGTCTCACGATCTAACATTTTGAAAGTGCGCATCTTCAGCCGATCATCCGTACCGGGCGCGGCCATTGCGACTATCGGCCAGCGCAGGGCCGTTGACAAACGAAAAAATGTACCACATGGTGAAAATGTACCAATTGGTGAACGGCTGGAGGAAAGTCATGGATCACATGGCGGATTTCATCGCAACGATGCCGAAGGCAGAGCTGCATCTGCATATCGAGGGCACGGTTGCCGCGGCGAAGGTGCTGGAGCTGGCGGAGCGCAACGGGATCGACATTCCCTTTTCCTCCGAGGCCGAGCTTCTGGCGGCACAGGATTATGGCCAGCCGGCTTTGGCGAACTTTCTGAAATATCACTACATGTGCACCGATGTGCTGCGCACCGGCCGCGACGTCTATGAAATCACCCGCGACTTCCTTGATCGTTGCGTGATCGAGAATGTCCGCCACGTCGAACTTTCCTTCGATCCGCAAGTTCATATCAAGCGCGGCATTGCCTTTGACGAACTGATCGAGGCGCTGAACAAGGCGCGCCGGGGCTCTGCGGTCTCGACGCAACTTGTGATGTGCATGAATCGCGAGCGCTCGCAGGACAGCGCGCTGGAAATGCTCGATCTGGCGGCAAGGCACCGCGCCGATATCGTGGGCGTCGGGCTGGATTCCTTCGAGGCCGGCAATCCTCCGGTCAAGTTCCAGGAGTTCTATCGCCGCGCGCGGGAAGAGGGCTATCGCCTGACCGCCCATTGCGACTGCGATCAGGAAAACGCCGTCGAACATGCCCGGCAATGCATCCATGTCCTGGGCGTGGAACGCATCGACCACGGGCTGCATGTGCTGGACGATCCGCAACTGATTGCAGACGTCATCGAACGCGACATCACGCTGACGATGTGCCCGACCTGGCGCGTCTCCGACCCCGAGCCGCGCCGCCTTCCGGCGCTGCGCCGGATGCTGGATCTCGGGCTGCGCGTCTGTGTCAACACCGACGACCCCGAGGAATTTGCCAGCCGCTACATGGTCAATACGATGACCGAGGTCCAGCGCCGCGGCGGCTTCTCGGCGGAGGAGATGACCCGCTTCATGCGCTATGCGTTCGAAGGCGCCTGGCTCGACGATGCGCAAAAGGCCGCCTTCCTCACGGAACTCGACAGCCATCTTGCCCGCCACCTGCGCACCGGAAAAGAGCCGGCCGCGTGAACCGCTTCGTCAGGGAGGACACAATATGAACAGGTTGACAGGGATTGCCGCTTTCGTTCCGCGCGCGCTGCGCGCAGCCGGCCTTGCCGCGGCGCTTTGCGTCTCGGCTCAGATCGCACCCGCCGAAGAACCGCAACGTGGCGGTGAGCTTGTCATCGGGGCGGGCTATACGCCGCCATCGTTCAATCCGGCGGTGCAGTCGGGCTTTGGCGCCGGTGTTCCGGGCGCGCAGCTTTTTGCCGGGCTCGTCCGCTATGATACCGACTGGACGCCCCAGCCCTACCTTGCGACCGACTGGGCGTTCAGCGATGACGAAAAGACGCTGACGCTGCATCTGGTCGACAATGCGACCTTCCACGACGGCGTGCCGATCAAGGCTTCGGATGTGGCCTTCTCGATCCGGGCGGTAAAGGAAAACCATCCGTTCAAGACCATGCTTGAAGCGGTGGACAGCGTCGAGACGCCGGATGACGGCACCGTGATCATCCGTCTGTCGCATCCCTTTCCCGGGCTGATGCTGGCCCTGTCACCGCTTTTGCTGCCGATCATGCCCGAGCATGTCTATGGCGAGGGCGATCTGCGAACCAACCCGCACAACCTGCAGGATGTGGTGGGATCGGGACCGTTCAAATTCGGCGAATTCGTCAACGACCGCTATCTGACGCTGGAGCGCTATGACGACTTTTTCATCGAGGGCCGGCCCTATCTGGACCGCATCGTGATCCAGTTCGTGCGTGACCGCTCGAACATGGCGCTGCTGCTGAAGCGGGGCGAAGTACAGTACAATCCCTTCACCTCGCTGACGCTGCGCGAGGTGGACCGGCTGTCGGGCAGCGACGGGCTGGTCGCCGTCACCGAAGGCTACAGCGGGATCGGCGCGATCAACTGGCTGGCCTTCAACATGACGCGCGATCCGTGGAAGGATGTCCGGGTGCGTCAGGCGGTGGCCTATGCCATCGACAAGAGCTTCATCACCGATGTCATGCAGCTTGGTCGGTCGGTCCGCGCTACCGGGCCCATCGCACCGGACACGCCGTTCTACACCGCGGATGTGGCACTCTACGACCTGGATCTCGACAAGGCGCGGGCGCTGCTGGACGAGGCGGGCTATCCCGCGGACGCAGACGGCATCCGCATGAAGATCACCATCGACTGGATTCCCGGTACCATCGAATTCGGCAAGAACCTGGCCGAGGCGATTGCCGCGCAGCTGCGCGAGGTCGGGATCGATGCGACGGTCCGCAGCCTGCCGGATTTCGCATCGTGGAATACCCAGATCTCCTCGACCAGCGACTATGATCTCAGCATCGAAAGCGTCTTCAACTGGGGCGATCCCGTCATCGGCGTGCATCGGACCTACGTCACCTCGAACATCCGTCCCGGCGTGCCATTCTCGAACACCGCGCATTACTCCAACCCGGCGGTGGATGACCTGCTGGAGCGTGCCGCGCTTGAGACCGATCCCGAGCTGCGCCGGCAAATGTATGTCGAGTTCCAGAAGATCATCACCGAAGACGTGCCGCTGCATTTCCTGCATGTGATGCCCTATCACACGGTGCAGAGCTCCGACCTGCGCGATCTGCCCGTGGGGATCTGGGGGGCGATGGCACCCTTCGACCGGGCCTATTGGGCAGAATGACTGGCCGCGGCCGGCGCGTAGCGCGCCGGTCGTCCCTGAATGTTCCGCTTGGGGCTGGACGAGGTTGGCATGAAACAGAAACTGTTCTTTGCGGTCGTGCTGGTCTGCAGCGTCGTCGTGCTGAACTTCTTCCTGATCCGGCTGGCCCCCGGCGACCCGGCGATGACGCTGGCGGGACAGGCGGGCGGCGCCGATGCCGAGACGCTGGAGGAAATCCGCCGGACCTATGGTCTTGACCGGCCGTTGGCCGAGCAGTTCTTCGTCTATGCCGGCAAGATCCTGACCGGCGACCTTGGCACCTCCTACTACTTCAACCTGCCGGTTTCGGGCCTGATCCTGGAGCGGCTGTTCCCGACATTGCTTCTGGTGCTGTCCTCGCTGGTCATCTCGGTCGGGCTCGGCACGTTTCTCGGCGTCCTTGCGGCGCGCAATCCGCGCGGGCCGCTCAGCTATATCGTCACGGCGGTGGCGCTGGGCGGCTATTCGGTGCCCACCTTCTGGCTGGGGCAGATGCTGATCCTGGCCTTTGCCTGGTATGTTCCGATCTTTCCGGTCGACGGGATGGCCGGCCTGCGGGTCAGGGGCGGCCTCAACCAGATCGTCGATGTCGCATGGCATCTGGTATTGCCGGCGCTGACGCTGGGCGTGGCCTTCATGGCGCAGTACAGCCGCGTCTCGCGCGCGGCGATGCTGGAGGTGCTGGACAGCGACTATATCCGCACCGCCCGCGCCAAGGGCGCATCGGAGCCTGCGGTCCTGTTCGTGCACGGCCTGCGCAACGCCATCCTGCCGGTGATCACGCTGGTCGGCCTGCAACTGGGGCAGATCCTCTCGGGTGCGGTGCTGGTCGAGACGGTGTTCAACTGGCCCGGGCTGGGGCGGCTCGCGCTCGATTCCATCCTGCGTCGGGACTATCCGACGATTCTCGGCATCCTCCTCGCTTCGGCGGTGGTGGTCGTTGTCATCAATCTTGCGACCGAGGCGATCTATCGCAGCGCCGACCCGCGGTTGCGCAGCGGCGGAAGGCACTGACATGGCACGCGATCCCGCATTCCACCCCCCGAAATCGCCCTTCGTCGAGGCGATGGCGATCTTCCTCGGCAACCGCGCTGCCATGGCCGGGCTGATCATCCTGGCAGTGGTGATCCTGGCCAGCCTGATCGGCCCCTCGCTCTATGGCGTCGATCCGAAGGCCACCGTGAACGCCCCGTTCCTGCCACCGATGGAAGATGTCGCCAGCCCCATGGGCACGGATTACATAGGCCGCGACGTTCTGGCGGGCATCCTCAGCGGCGGCCCCGCCACGATCATGATCGGCACCTCCGCGGCGCTGGTCGCCGTACTGATCGGCATCACCCTGGGGGCGCTGGCCGGCTATTATGGCGGATTGATCGACACGATCCTGATGCGCTTCACCGAGTTCTTTCAGGTCCTGCCTGCGCTCTTGTTCGCGATGGTGCTGATGACGCTGTTCACACCCTCGCTGCGCGTCACCATCATCGGCATCGGTCTGGTGATGTGGCCGCCCACGGCGCGGCTGGCCCGGGCCGAGTTCATGAAGCTGCGCAACATGGATTACGTCCGGGCCGAGCGCGCCATGGGCGCCCGCGACCGGCGGATCATCTGGCGGGTCATCCTGCCGAACGCGATGCCGCCGCTGATCGCCGCCGCGGCGCTGGTCGTGGGCGTGTCGATCCTGTTCGAGGCAGGTCTCAGCTTTCTTGGCCTGGGCGATCCGAACATTCGCAGCTGGGGCGAGATGATCGGATCGAACCGCGATTACATCTTCGATTGCCCATGGGCCGTGTTCTTCCCCGGCATCGCGATCTTTCTCACCGTTCTGGGCGTCAGCCTGGTCGGCGATGGGCTCAACGATGCCATGAACCCCCGTTTCCGCGAGCGATAGGCCAATGACCGAACCCCTGCTTGCCGTCGAGAACCTGTGCGTCGATTTCGCCACCCGCTCGGGCCCGGTGCGGGTTCTGAACGATGTCTCCTTCACGCTGGCCCCGGGCGAGACGCTGGGCATCGTCGGCGAATCCGGCTGCGGCAAATCGATGACTTCGCTGGCGGTGATGGGGCTGGTGCCCCGACCGAACGGCCGGATCGCATCGGGGCGCATCCTGTTTCGCGGCGAGGATCTGGTTCGTGCGCCGGCTCGGCGGATGCGCCAGATCCGCGGGGCCGCGATCTCGATGATCTTTCAAGAACCGATGACCTCGCTGAACCCGATCTTCACGGTGGGCCGGCAGATCGCCGAAGCCATCCGCCTGCACGAGGATGTCTCGAAGGCCGAGGTGCGCAACCGCGTGGTCGACGTGCTGGGCCGGGTGGGCATTCCCGATCCTGCCCGCCGTGCCGACGAATATCCCCATCAGCTTTCGGGCGGCATGCGGCAGCGGGTGATGATCGCCATGGCGCTGGTGTGCCGGCCACAAATTCTGATCGCCGATGAGCCGACCACTGCACTCGATGTGACGGTGCAGGCGCAGATCCTGGACCTGATCCTGCGGCTGCAGCAAGAGGAGAACACGGCGGTGATTCTGATCTCGCATGATATGGGGGTGATTTCGCAGGTCTCCGACCGGGTCATGGTGATGTATGCCGGCCGTGCGATCGAGAAAGGCCCCTGCCGGGATGTGGTGGAGGCAAGCGCCCATCCCTATACGCGCGGGCTGATTGCCTGCATCCCCGATATCGACCGTACCGAACGGATGGCAGAGTCCGACCGATTGCCCACCATCCCCGGCATCGTGCCGGATCTGCGGGCCCTGGGCGAGACCTGCGCCTTTGCCCCGCGCTGCGCGCTGGCCGACGCCGCATGCGAGGCCTGGAAGGTTGCCCCCATCCGGCTGGACGACGCCCATGTCGCGGCTTGCCGCAAGGCTGCAAGGGGGATCGTGGCATGACCGACGGCGATGCCATCCTTCGCGTGCGCGATCTGACCGTGCATTTCGACACCGGCACCCGGGACGCCGAAGGCAAGCCCCGCGTCGTCCATGCCGTCGATGGCGTCAGCTTCGACATCCGGCGCGGCAGCACCCTCGGGATCATCGGTGAATCCGGTTGCGGCAAGTCGACCACGGCTCTGGCGGCGATGCGGCTGGTGGCCGGCGCCCGCGGCCGCATCGATCTGGGCGGGGTCGATCTGGGCGGGCTGGAGGGCGAGGCGCTGCGCCGCCAGCGCCACAGATTCCAGATCATCTTTCAGGATCCCTATTCCTCGCTCAACCCGCGGCAAAGGGTCGGGTCGCTGATCCGCACGCCGATGGCGCTGCAGGATCAGGGCACGCCCGAGACGCGCGACCGGCGGGTGGACGAGTTGCTCGACCTCGTGGGCCTGCGCCCCGAGACCAGGCATCTGTTTCCGCATCAGTTCTCGGGTGGGCAAAGGCAGCGGATCGGCATCGCGCGTGCCCTGGCGACCAATCCCGACCTGATCGTCTGCGACGAGCCGGTCTCGGCGCTGGATGTGGCGATCCAGGCGCAGATCCTGAACCTGATGAAGGATCTGCAGGCCGAACTGGGTCTGACCTACCTGTTCATCAGCCATGACATGGGCGTGATCGGCTACATGTGCCACGAGGTGGCGGTGATGTATCTTGGCGTCTTTGTCGAGACCGGCGATACCCGTGCGATCCTGGCGGCGCCGGCCCATCCCTATACGCGCGCGCTCCTGTCGGCCATTCCGCGGGTCGATCCGGTGAACCGCAGCCTGATGGCGGCCACGCGCTTGTCCGGCGATCCGCCCAGCCCGGTCAACCCCGCGCCGGGCTGCCGCTTTGCCGCGCGCTGCCCGCATGCCGTGGACAGATGCCGGACAGAACGTCCCGCGTTGCGGCCGGTCACGCTGGGTGGGATGGAGCGCAGCGTAGCCTGCCATTTCGCCGGCGAAATCTAGCGCCCCCGGGGTTGCGGTTGCGCCCCGGCCGGACGGTGATCTAGGTTGGCGTCGCCGGTTCATTTCCGAACGCGCGGAAAGTGGGTGCAATGCATATCGACCAGCTTCGCACGTTCCTGGAAGTTGCGGAGACTCGCAATTTCAACAAGGCGTCGAGCAATCTGAACGTCACCCAGTCCACGGTCAGTGCGCGTATCCGCACGCTGGAAGACCGGCTGAAGCAGCCGGTCTTCTACCGCAACGCCACCGGGGTCACGCTGACGCCCGCCGGCATCCGCCTCAGGGAACATGCAATCAACATCGTGCGGCTGTGGCAACGCGCCGAGGGCGAAGCCTCGGCGATCGAGACCTTCGATCATTCGATCGGCCTCGGCACGGTGCTGAGCGTTGCAAGCGAGATCTTCCCGGATTGGATCGGCCGCCTGCGCCGCCAAGACCCACGGCTGCAGATCCATGTCTATGCCGATTTCTCCTCCTATCTTATGCGCCAGCTTTCCGACGGGCTGATCGACGTTGCCGTGATGTATGAGCCGCGCCCCGGCCCCGGCATCGTTCTGGAAGAATTGTTCGAGGATGAGATCGTGCTGGCGGCCAGCCCCGAAACCGCCGCGGGGGATTGGCGCCGCGGGTATTTCTTCGTCGACTGGGGTCCGGATTTCCAGCGGGTGCACGACAGCGCCTTCGCCAACATTGCCGCCAGCACCCGCTTTGCGCTGGGCACGCTTGCCATGGACCATGTGCTTCGCCACGGCGGCAGCGGCTATTTCTCGAAACGGATGATCCGCGACCAGTTGCGCGACGGCCGGTTGGTGCTGATCGAGGGAATGCCGGCGATGCAACGCACCGCCTATGCCGTGCATGCCGAGGCGGCGACCGACAAGGCCATGGTGGTGCTGGCTCGCAACATCCTGCGCGAGGTTCTGGCGCCGCCGGTGGACGCGGCAGGCGCCGGTCAGGTCGCGTCGGGCTTGAAGCCGTAGATGTCACGCGCCGCCTCGGGCGACAGCAGGCCGTCGCGGATTTCCGCGGCGATCCGCCCGCTGTCGCGCAGCCGCGGGTTGCCGTAGCCACCCCCGCCGGCGGTGCGGTAACGGATCGTATCGCCGGGCCGAAGGTGGCAGGGGCGGCCCCAGCCGACCTCGGTCCCGTTTACGGAAATGCTGGCCCGGGCGCCATCCGCACCGCCATGGATGCCGCGCGGCCCCGATTGGGTGCGCCCGGCGACAAGGAAGCTGACCACCGGCCCGGCCGGTGCCTGATCGTCGTCAGGCACGCGCAGGGCAAATTCCTGGCCGAACCCGCCCCGACAGGTGCCGGCGCCGGCAGAATCGGGCCGCAGCTCCCGCCGCTCCACGATCAACGGGCTTTCCGTTTCCAGCATCTCGACGGGATTGTTCATGATGTTGGTGGGGAATGTCAGCGCCGAAACCCCGTCGATCCGCCGTCGCGCGCCAAGCCCGCCCGAAAACATCGGGCCGACGACGAAAGGCTCCCCGTCCCTGCGCCGCCCCGACAGGGTCAGCCACCACAGCGGCAGCGATCCGCTTTCGGCAATCACCCGGTCTGGCAGCACCTCGCCCAAGGCGGCATAGATCAGTTCCGGTATGTTCTGCCCCACCGCGATGCGGCCGACCACCGGCGCAGGCCGCTGCGCATTCAGGATCGAGCCTTCGGGCGCGCGAATCCGCAGCGGCCGCACGGCGCCGGCATTCGAGGGCAGGAAGGGGGCAACCAGGCTCATGACACCGAAGATGAAATAGGCCGTGGTATAGTTCATCACGCAATTGACGCCGCGGGCCACCTGCGGCGAGGTGCCGGAAAAATCGGCCGACATGCCCGCGGCATCGACCGTCAGCGTCAGATCCAGCGTCACTTCCAGATCATCGCCCGGCATGATCACCCGGCTGACGCGGTAGATGCCCTGGGGCACCTCGGCAATCATCTGGCGGATGGCGCGTTCGGTGCGGTCGTAGATCTCGGCCGCGATCTCCTGCAGGTCGTCCAGCCCGGTCTCCTCCAGAAATGCCCGGATGCGGCCCGCCGTCTGGTGCAGCGAGGCAACCTGCGAGCGCAGGTCGCTGACGACAAGGTTTGGCAACCGCACGTTCTGCGCCACGATGCGGAAGATATCCTCGTTCGCGACGCCGGCACGAAACAGCTTGCAGGGCGGGATCTGCAGCCCTTCCTCGTAGACCTCCATCGTGTCGGTGCCGAGATGGCCGCCGATATCCTGATGGTGGATCAGCGCCGCCGCAAAGGCGACCAGGCGTCCGCGGTGGAAGACCGGCGTCGTCACCATGACATCGGGCAGGTGCCCCGAGACGATCCAGGGATCGTTGGTCACGATCACATCGCCCTCGACCAGTTCGTCAAAGGGGAAATACCCCTTCAAGGTCTGCATCGCCGCCGTCATGCCGCCCAGATGGCCCGGCGCAACTGTGGTGGGTTGCGCCAGAAGATCGCCGTTCGCATCATAGATTGCGCAGGAATAATCGTGCGAATCCCTGATGATGCTGGAAAATGCCGTGCGCGCGACATTGGCGTCCGCCTCATTGGCGATGGAGATGATCCGCGCCCAGGCCACTTCGATTTCCAGCGAGCGTGCCCTTGTCATCTTGCCCCCTTGTCCTGCCGGTCCAGCCGGATCCGCAGGCATCCCGTCGGATCGCAGGCAATGCTTGCGCCGGTGCCGACCACGGTGGTCGATTCCGTCTCTTCGATCAGTGCCGGTCCGCGCACTTCAAGCCCGGGGGCCAGCGCCGCACGATCCCAGACCGCATGTGCGACCATCGCGCCGGCCACCGGACAATAGGCCTGTCGTTCGCCCTTCGGTGCGCGGGGCACCTCCGGCGGGGCGAAGGCTGCAAAGGGCGATGTCGGTTCCGGCCCGCTGGCGATCAGCCGGATATTGACGATCTCGAAATCGTGCCCGCTGAGGGCCTGGCCGTAGATTGCGGTATAGGTCTCGGCAAAGCGACGCTGCAGCCCGTTATGGCCAAGGCTTTCCAGCGGCGTGTCGGGCAGGCGGATGTTCAGGTCATAGCCCTGGCCCGCATAGCGCACGTCCAACGAACGTTCACGTCGCCTGGTGACGCTGCCGGCCTCGGCCAGCGTGGCATCGGCCTGCAGCGCCAGCCGTTCGAAGATCGCATCGATCGCGGTCAGATCGGCCGTGCCCAGCCTGACCTTGTAGGTCTGCACCAGATCGAAGGCCACCGGCGCTACCATGAATCCCGCGGCCGAAGCCACGCCGACCGCCCGCGGGATCACGATCTCGGCCATGCCAAGCTTGCGCGCCAACCCGAAGGCATGCACCGGCCCCGCCCCACCCGAAGCGATCAGCCGCATCTCTGACGCCAGCACCCCGCGTTCGGCCGCATAGACCCGGGCCGCCGAGGCCATGGATTCGTTCGCCAGATCATGGATCGACCAGGCGGCCGCCAGATCCCCGCGCCCCAGCGGTGCGCCGACGCCGTCGCGGATTGCCGTGCGGGCGGCCGCGGTGTCGAGGGCCATTTTCCCGCCCAGAAAGCTGTTTGCGCCAAGATAGCCCAGAACCAGATCGGCATCCGTCACGGTCGGCCGCATGCCGCCCTGGCCATAGCAGGCCGGCCCCGGCGCGGCGCCGGCGCTTTCCGGGCCGATTTCCAGCAGGCCGAGCGGGCCGACATGGGCGATGCTGCCGCCGCCGGTGCCGATTTCCAGAATATCGATGCAGGGCACCTTGATCGGGATGCCGCTGCCTTCCTTGAAGCGGTGGACGCGGGCCACCTCGTAGATGCTGGCGCGGCGTATCTCGTCGCTGTCCATGTGGCAGACCTTGGCCGTCGTGCCACCCATGTCGAAGGCGAGGACGGGACCAAGATCCAGCTCCCTGCGCAGATGCTGTCCCAGGATCACCCCGCCCACCGGGCCGGATTCGATGACGCGGACGGGATAGTCGATGGCGGTCGAAATCGAGGTGACGCCGCCGCTCGACAGCATCACCAGCAGCCGGCCGGAAAAACCGCGCGTCTTCAGCACCTCGTCCAGCCGTCCGAGGTAATCGCGCATCAGCGGCTTGGCATAGGCATTGACGACGGTCGTGGAGGTGCGGGCGTATTCGTTGATCTCGGGCAGCACCTCCGAGGAAATGGAGACGGAGACCCCCGGAAGCCGCCGGCGCAGGATGTCGCGGACCTGCCGCTCGTGATCGGCGGTGCGGTAGGCGTGCAAAAGGCAGACAGCGACCGAGGCCACGCCCTCGGCGGCAAAGGCGTCCAGCGCGGGTTCCAGCGATGCGGGCTCGAAGGGCAGCAGAACCTTGCCATCGCTGCGCAGCCTCTCGCGCACGCCAAAGCGCAGATGGCGCGGCACCAGCGGCAGCGGATATTCCTGCTGCAGGTCATAGGCGTCATAGCGTTTTTCGGTGCCGATCTCCAGCACGTCGCGGAAGCCTTCGGTCGTCACGAGGCCCGTCTTCGCACCGCTGCGCTGCATCACGGCATTGATGACCAGGGTCGTGCCATGCAGCACCTGTTCCGTCCCGGCAAGAAACCCCGGCACCCGCAGGTTCAGCTGGTCGATGCCGGCCAGCACCCCGCGCGAGGGGTCGTCGGGCGTGGTCAGGCACTTGGCCAGTGTCATCGCGCCGGTGTCCTGATCGACCAGGACGAAATCGGTGAAAGTACCGCCGATGTCGCAGCCGAGCTTGTATCGTCCGTTCATTGCAGGCGCCTGTATCCTGACCGCCCGGTCCCGGGATGCGGGCGCCAAGGGCGGGCTGTTCTTCGGGGGTGGTCTCCCCTCCGCGGCGGACCGCGGAAGGGCGCGGCCGGTCACGGCCGGCGAAAGGCCGTGCGCACAGGCCTAGGGCTTTCCGACGTCGATTGCATCGCTGTACTTCTCGAAGAAGGTGCCGTTGAAGCGAACCAGCTGCAGCGTCTCGATCGGATAGAAGTCGTCCGGGCCGGTGGTGATCGTCACCCCTGGCAGCAACATCGGAATGGCGACGTCCTTCATGTTGCCGGCGGCGGTCATGATGCTTTCCTGCGTGGGATTTTCACCTGCCTCCTGCAGCACATGCATCATCGTGTGGCAGCCTGCGTAGGCGAACACGTTGAAACTGTTCGTCTTGTCGCCGGAAGGATAATATTTGTCCATCCAGGCCTCCCATTCCTTTCGCTCGGCATCGTCGGCAAACTGCGGATCGGTCGCGTCCTTCAGATATTGCGCGGTAATGATTCCGGTCGAACGCTCCAGCCCGGCCGGCTCGAGGATCGAGCCAACGCTGGCCGAGACGCTGTTCAGGAACTGCAGCGGCTTCCAGCCGATTTCATTGGCCTTGCGGATCGACTGGGTTGCGAATTTCGACAGCGAGATGTTGACGAACACATCCGCGCCCGAAGCCGCCAGCTTGACGATCTGGGAATCCACCGAAGGATCAGAGGTTTCATAGGGTTCCTCGGCCAGGATCAGCGCATCGGCCCTGTCGCCAAGCCCGTCGCGGAACTCTTCCAGCCATTCCTTGCCGTAATCATCGTTCTGATAGAGGATGCCGATCTTCGCTTCGGGCAGGGTGTCGAGAATGTAGCGGGCATAGACATGCGCCTCGGCCGAATTGGTCGGCTGCCAGCCCATCGTCCAGGGATATTTCTCGGGCTGCCCCCATTTCGCGGCGCCGGAAATCACGAAAAGCTGCGGAATCTTCTTGCGGTTCATGTAGTCGTGGATCGCGTTGTTGGTGGGCGTGCCGAGCACATCCACAATGGCCGCCACCTTGTCGCGCTCGACCAGGCGACGGGCCTGTTCCACGGTCTTCGGCGGGCTGTAGCCATCGTCGAGCGAGATGAAATCGATCTTGCGGCCATGGACGCCGCCCTTCTCGTTGAACATGGCAAAGCAGGCTTTCAGCGCCTCGCCGATGTTGCCATAGGCCGAGGCGGAGCCGCTGTAGGGCACGATATTGCCGATCTTGATCGTGTCTTCGGTGATCCCCTGGCTTTCCGCGGCCGCCGGGCCGGCGCCCGTCGCCGCCAGAAGCACCGTCGCGGCAAGTGTGGCGCGGATGCAGGAGGCGCAGTCGGTTCTGTTCATCATCTATTTCTTCTCCCTGTTCGATGGCCCCGGACCGGCGGTTGCCACATCGGCGGCAGGGTCGGTCCGGCGGGGGGCCTGTTTCGGTTGCGCGATACGCCGGATCACCGCGTCGATGAGCCCGGAGATGCCCGATGGCATGACGTAGATGACGGCCAGCAGCAGAACGCCATAGGCGGCCCAGGACAGGCCCTTCGAGAAGACGTCGGCAAAGCTCTCGGCCACGGTGGGAATGTAGAGGATGAAGAACCCGCCGAAGATCGCCCCGCGCATCGAGGCGATGCCGCCCACGACCACGCCCACCAACAGCGCCACGGACAGCAGGAAGTTGAAGCTGTCCGGCGCAACGAAGCCGACGACCATCGCGCTCAATGCACCGGCGACGCCGGTATAGGCGGCGCTGATGCCGAACATCACCGTCTTGTAGAGCGGCGTGTTGATCCCCAAGGCCGAGGCGACCAGCGGATTGTCGCGGATCGCCATGATCGCGCGGCCGATGCGGTAGCGGATCAGGTTTCCCGACAGCCAGAACAGGGCCAGCATCACGATGACGCTGATGAAGTAGAGCCACTGGTCATCGTCCAGCCCGGTGAAGGCCGGCGCTTCCGGGCGCATCAGGACAAGTCCCTGCGCGCCCCCCGTCAGCGGCTCGAACAGGCTGAACTTCAGCAGTTGCGGCGCCGCAATGGCCAGCATGAAGGTTGCCAGGGCGAGATAGAGCCCCTCCAGCCGCAGCGCCGGAAAGCCGAAGGCAAAGCCGACGAGGAAAGAGATCACGGCCGCCAGCGGCAGCGTCAGCAGATAGGGCAGGCCGAAATGGTTCATCGCGATCGCCGCCGTATAGGCGCCGACGGCAAAAAAGGCGCTGTGGCCCAGCGAGAACTGGCCGTTGTAGCCGGTCAGCAGGTTCAGCCCCAGGATGGCGATGGCATAGATCGCGACCTGGGTCATCTGGAAGGTGGTGAACCCCTCGACCAGGAAGGGCAGCACCACCAGCGCCACCAGCCCCGCCACCAGCAACAGGCGGTTCCAGGCCGGCAGGCCGATGCCCAGGATGGCAAGTTCCTCCGGCGCGGCGGCGGGCTGCCCGCCTGCGGCGGGAAACGACTTGTCGGTGCGGGCTTGCCGGGTCATACGCGCTTCACCACTCTGTGGCCGAAGAGGCCGGTCGGCTTGAACATCAGGACGACCACGATCAGCAACAGGGCAAAGGTCAGCTTCAACTCAGAGCCGCCGGGCACGTAGACACCCGTCAGGTTCTCGACCACGCCGAGAAGGAAGCCGCCCGCCACCGCGCCTGCCGGGCTGTCGAGCCCGCCGACGATGGCCGCGGCAAAACCGTAAAGGATGATGCTGTACATCATGTTCGGTTCGAGAAAGACCTTGTAGGCCACCATCATCCCCGCCACGGAGCCGATGGCTGCGGCCAGCGCCCAGCCAAGCGCCGTCATCATCTGAACCCGGACACCGCAAAGTTGCGCCGATTCAGGGTTTTGCGCGGCGGCCCGCATCGCAAGGCCAAGCGTCGAGAACTTGAAGAAATAGAAGACGCCCGCCAGCATGATCAGCGTCACGGCGATCATGCCAAGGTCGTGGCCCGTCACCAGTGCGCCGAAGAGGGCAGTTTCCGGGAACGGGCTGGGGAAGGGCTTGACGGAATAGTCCCAGATCGTGCCGGCCAGGCTGTTGAAGATGCACATCAACGCGATGAAGGCGACGATCTGGCTCAGCGCCGAGGCGTTCTGCACCGGCTTCAGCACCACGAGGTAGAGAAAGGCCCCCATCACCAGCGAGAAGACAAAGGTCAGCCCGAACGCCAGCCAGAAAGACAGGCCCCAGGCCATCAACTGCCAGGCGACATAGGTGGAGAACATCGCCATCTCGCCCTGGGCGAAGTTGAAATGGTCGATGGCCTGGTAAATCATCACCACGGCCAGCGCGAAACAGGCGTAGATCCCCCCCGTCGCAAGCCCGGCGATGATCTGCTGCAGCAAAAGTTCCATGGCGTCAGTACCCCAGATAGGTGCGGCGCACCGTGTCGTCTGCAAGGAAACTGTCGGCGGTGCCCGACAGGACGATTCGGCCGGTTTCCAGCAGGTAGGCGTGGCTGGCCAGGTCGAGCGCAAGCGCCGCATTCTGTTCGACCACCAGCATGCTGACGCCAGATGAGCGAGATATATCTTTCAGAATCAAGAAGATGTCGCGTCGCACCTGTGGCGCAAGGCCAAAGGAGGGTTCGTCCAGAAGCATCAGCTTTGGTGCCAGCATCAGTGCGCGGCCGATGGCCAGCATCTGCTGCTCTCCCCCGCTCAGCGTGCCGGCCTGCTGGCTGCGGCGCTCGTGCAGGCGGGGAAAGTAGTCGTAGACCCGGGTGAAATCCCGCCGCACGCCGGCGGCATCCTTGCGGATGATCGCTGCCAGGCGAAGATTCTCCTCGACCGTCAGCCGACCGAAGGTGCCGCGTCCCTCGGGGACATGGGCGACGCCCAGCCGCACGACCGCCTCGGGGGAAAGCTGGTCGGCCGGGGTGCCATCAATGACGATCCTGCCCTGACGCCGCACCATGCCCGACAGCGCCCGCAGCAGCGTGGTCTTGCCCGCCCCGTTGGCGCCTAGAACCGCGATCACCCCGCCCTCGTCGAGCGTGATGTCGCAGCCGAACAGCACCTGCGTCTTGCCGTACCATGCATCAAGGCCGTCGACCTGCAGGAATGCCATCAATCCGTCCCCAGATAGGCCCTGATCACGGCCGTGTCGCTTTGCACCCGGCCGGGACTGTCGTCGGCGATCTTCTGGCCAAAGTTCAGCACGACCACGCGGGCGCAGACGCCCATCACCAGGGCGACATGGTGCTCGACCAGCAGGATGGTGACGCCGAACTCCTGGCCGATCCGGCGGATAAGCTCTTCAAGCTCGTCGATTTCCTCGTGCGAGATGCCGCCGGCTGGCTCGTCCAGCATCAAAAGCCGCGGTTCCGCCGCCAGCGCGCGGGCAAGCTCGGTCTTCTTCTGCGTCCCCATCGGCAGGTCTGTGACAAGCTGGTGGGCCACGGGTTCCAGCCCCAGCCGCTCGATCCAGTGCCAGGCGCGGTCGCGGATCTCCGCCTCTTCGCGCAGCATTGAGGGGAAGCGCAGCGCATTGGCGACAAAGCTGCTGGAGGAATGGCTGTGACAGCCGACCTTGACATTGTCGAGCACGGTCATCGTCGGAAACAATGCAAGGTTCTGGAAGGTGCGGCTGATGCCGCGCGCCGCAATCTCATGGGCCGGCATGCCACGGATGGCCGCGCCGTCAAGAACGATCCCGCCTTCGTCGGCAGAGTAGATGCCGCTCAGGCAGTTGAAAAGCGTGGTCTTGCCCGAGCCGTTGGGCCCGATTACCCCCACCGTTTCGCCCCGGCCGACGTCGAAGCTGACTCCGTCCAGCGCCTTGATGCCGCCGAACCTGATCCGCAGATCGGTCACGCGAAGCAGGGGATCTGTGGTGGCGACGGTCAAGCAGAACCTCCCTCGGGCCTTGCGGCGCGGCATTGGTCGTTCACGATAGGAACCACCCGACATCGCGCAAGATAATAGTTTTGGCGGGGTTGATCGGAAATTTCGATTGGCCGCCGGTTTGCGACCAGTACGAATGCACATCAACTGGCCGGCAGGGCAATCGAAATCACCGATCAAGCCGATCCGGATATTTCGCTTTTCGCACCGCCGTCCCGTCGCAAATGATGCCTGCGCCGCGATCGTGTCAGAAACCCTGGCGCGCATTGGTGGCAGGCAGTTGATTTTTGGGAGTGGCGGCATGGCGGCGGTGCAATCGGACGAACATAAATCGCAGGCGGTCCTCGTGCTGGAGGGTGGCGGGTCCCTGTCGCACGAGCCGGTGGAATGGGCCATGGGTCGGCTGCGTGCCGGTCTTGCCGGGCGCGGCATCACCCTGTGCGACAAGGGCGCTGCCGGGTCTGCCGGGCAACCCGAGATCGTCCTGCACCTTGTTGCCGACACGCCCGCCGCGGCCGCACGGCCGGTGCCGGACGGCAGCCCCGAAGCCTTTGCCGTGGTGCCGCTACCCGAAAAAACCGAAGGTTCTGTCGCACTTTGCGCCCGCGATCCGCGCGGTCTGGTGCATGCAATCCTTGAATATGCCGATCTGGTGACTTATGCGCCCGGCGTCCGCGGCCTTCCCGTCCTGGATGCGCCGATTGCCGAGGCGCCACGCATTCCGGTGCGCAGCATCTCGCGCTGCTTCTCCAGCGAGATCGAGGACAAGGGCTGGCTGCACGACAAGGACGGCTGGCGGCACTATCTTGACATGTTGGCCGAGGCGCGGATCAACCGCTTCGCGCTGACATTGGGGATGCATTACAATTATCCCTATGGCCAGGAATTTCTGAACGACGTCTATCTGATCTTCGCCTATCCTTTCCTGCTGAAAGTACCGGGATTCGAGGTTTATGCCGAAGGCCTTCCCGATGCCGAGCGGGATTATAATTTCGAGATGCTGAAATTCATTTCCCGCGAATGCGCCCGGCGCGGTATGGATTTTCAGCTTGCCCTGTGGTTCCAGCGGTATGATTTCGACGATACGCCGCAGGCGAGTTATCAAATCCGCGGTGTCGACGAAAGTCGTCATGCCGAATATTGTCGTGATGCGCTGGCAATCATCCTGCGTGAATGCCCCGATATTTCGGGCATCACGCTGCGGGTTCATGTGGAATGCGGCATTCCCGAAGGCAGCACCGATTTCTGGCGCAGCTATTTCAGCGCTTTCGACGGGATCGGCCGCCGGGTTCGGATCGACCTGCATGCCAAGGGCATCGATTCCGAACTGATCGAGATCGCGCTTGCAACCGGCAATCGGGTTTCGATCTCGCCGAAATACACGCTGGAACAGCAGGGCCTGCCCTATCACCAGGCCGCCATCCGCGATTTCGAACGGCCGCCCAGCCATGGCGTCGATGCGAAATGGCGCTTCAGCGAAGGCTCGCGCAAGTTCCTGCGCTACAGCTATGGCGATCTTCTCGCCACCGACCGACGCTACGACATCATGTTCCGCATCTGGCCCGGCACCCAGCGCGTGCTGGTTGCAGCCGATGCCGAAACGGCGGCCGGCTACGGGCGCGAGGCGGGGATGTGCGGATCGCTTGGGGTCGAGCTGTGCGAGCCTCTGTCCTTCAAGGGCCGCATGGGCGTGGGGCGCAGGGACGGCCGCACCCTCTATCGTGACCGCGCGCTGCAGACCCGGTACGACTGGGAAAAGTTCCGCTACCAGTACCGGGTCTGGGGCCGGCGGCTGTTCAGCGACCAGGGGCAAGCGGAGGGTTGGCAGCGGCCACTCCTGCGGGCCTATGGCGATGCGGGCCTGCGTCTTGACGAGGCGCTGGCCGCCGCCAGCCGTTTCGCATTGTTGCTGACCACCTCGCATGCGCCCTCGGCCAGCAACAATTCCTGGTGGCCCGAGATGCATGAAAACATGTCGATCGTGGCCAATGCCCCGAAGCTGCCCTATGGCTATGACATGGCGTCCCCCGCCCGCTATGGAACCGTCCGGGGGGGCGATCCGAAATTCTTCGGCTCGATCCGGGATCTGGTGGACGATCTGTTGTCGGGCAGGGGGCATCGCAGCTATGCGCCGCTGACCGTGGCGAACTGGTTCGACAGGATCGCCGATATCGCAACCGAGGGGCTGGACGCCGCGCGTCGCAGTGTCGATAGCGCGGATCCCGAGTTCCGCCGCCTGGCGGGCGATGTCGCGATCCAGGCCGCAATGAGCCGGTTCTTCGCCGAAAAGCACCGCGCCGCCTTTGCCTGGGAATTGTACCTTGCAACCGGCAGCCGGGACGCCGCCTTGGCGGCGGTGGACCGCTACGGCATCGCCGTTGCGGCCTGGGCGAAAGCGGCCGAGGTGGCACGACTGCTCTATGTCGAGGACATCGCCTTTGGCCATTTCAGCTGGCTGCGCGGCCGCTGGGACGACCGCATCCCGCGGATGGAGGAGGATGTCGCATTGATGCGGACCACGATCGGCACAGCCCCCGATGCGCCGCCGACGAAACAGCATGGCACCATCGCGCGGCTTTTGGCGCTGATGGACGGCTGGCAGGAGGTACAGCGCTTTGACCCCCGGCACGAGGCGCCCGCCAGCTTTTCGCGCGGCGAAGATCTGGCGCTGACCCTGACCCTGCCCGATGATGGAGCCGCGGTCTTTCTGCACCACCGGCCGGTCGACCAGTCGGCAGATTGGCAGGCGGTCGAGATGCAGCCGGTCGGAAAGGCCGGCAGCGACGTCATGCTGCAAGGCGTGATCGCGGGCCGGGCGCTCGATGGCCGCTTCCCGCTGCAGTACCACTTTGAACGCCGCGGCCCAGTCTGCTCGGCCTTCTTTCCGGCGCTGAACGACACGCTGTCGAACCGGCCCTATTTTGTGGTTCCGCCCGGGATCTGACCTGCGTCAGCAGATCCGCGGCAACTGCTCGCCGATCAGCATGTCGACCAGCCGCGCGCCGCCAAAGGCGGTGCGCAGCATCACCCGGCCGGGAACCCCGGCCATGGCCCGGCCGACGATCACCGCCCCCTCGCCCTCGGGCATGCTGCGCAGCGCGGCGAGCGCGGCCTCGGCCTGATCGGCCGGGCAGAACAGCACCAGACGCCCCTCATTTGCCAGATAAAGCGGATCGAGGCCGAGGATTTCGCAGACGCCCACCACCTCGGGGCGCAGTGGCAGCCGGGTTTCCTCGATCTCGACGGCCAGTCCGGCCTCGGCCGCCATCTCGTTCAGCGCCGAAGCCAGCCCGCCTCGCGTGCAGTCGCGGGCAGCGGTCAGGCCGGGGGCCGCCGCAAGGGCTGCCTGCATCAGATGGCCAAGACCCGCGCAATCCGAGGCCAGGTCGACTGACAATGCCAGATCGCCGCGGGCGGCCAGGATTGCCGCACCGTGATCGCCGAGAACGCCGTTGACGATGACCACATCACCCGCCTGGATGCATGCCGCCCCGAGATCCACCCCCGGCGGGATGACACCGATGCCTGCAGTGGTGATGAAGACGCCATCGGCCTTGCCGCGCTCGACGACCTTGGTGTCGCCGGTCACGATGCGGACGCCGGCCCTTGCCGCCTCGGCCGTCATGGTGGCGACGATCCGGCGCAGAAGTGCGATCTCGCAGCCCTCCTCGATGATGAAGGCCGCCGACAGCCACAGCGGCCGCGCGCCGCCGACGGCAAGGTCGTTTACCGTGCCGCAGACCGCCAGCTTGCCGATGTCGCCGCCCGGAAATTCCAGTGGCGTCACCACGAAACTGTCGGTGGTGAAGGCCAGCCGCGCCCCGGGCTCCTGCAGGGCCGCCGCCATCAGCCGGGCCTGGTCCTCGGTGCCGGGCGGCTGGAAGGCCGCGGTAAAGACCTCGTCGATCAGGTCACGCATCGCACGGCCCCCGCCGCCGTGGGCGAGGGTGATCCGGGTATCGCGCAAAGCCATGATGTCTCCTTCTCCGTGATGCGGCCCCGTCGCCTTTTGGTCCCGGGGCTGCCGTCTATTCCGCGGCCACGCGCGCGCCGGCATATTGCCAATAGGCCGCACAGGCGCCTTCGGACGAGACCATCAGCGCGCCCAGCGGCATTTCCGGTGTGCACCCCTTGCCGAACTGCGGGCATTGCGTGGGCTTCATCTTGCCGGTCATCACGGCGCCGCAGGCGCAGCCTTCGATCTCGGGCACTGCGCGGTGGCCGGTGGCATAGCCTATGCCGAATTTCTCCTCGGCATCGAAGGCGGCATAGGCCGGGCGGATGCGCAGCCCGCTGGCATCGATTTCGCCGAGGCCCCGCCATTCGAAGCTGGGGCGGCGCTCATAGACATCGGCAATGGCGGCCAGGCTGACCGGGTTGCCGTGTTCGGGCACCACGCGGGCATATTGATTTTCCACCGTCGCGCGGCCCTCGGCGATCTGGGTCAGCACCATCAGCACCGATTGCAGCAGATCGGTCGGCTCGAACCCGGCGACGACCAGTGGCTTGCCATAGTCGCGGGCGATGAAGTCATAGGGGTGGGTGCCGATCACCATCGAGACATGGCCGGGGCCGATGAAGCCATCCAGCACCATGTCGGGATCGTCGAGCAGCGCCTTGATCGGCTCGGGCACGGTGATGTGGTTGCAGAAGACGCTGAAATTCATCAGCCCCTCACGCGACGCCTGCTGGATGGACAATGCGGTCGAGGGTGTCGTCGTCTCGAAGCCGAGGCCGAAGAACACCACCTCGCGTCCCGGATTGCGCCGGGCCAGTTCCAGCGCGTCGAGCGGTGAATAGACCATGCGGATGTCGGCGCCGTCGGATTTCGCCTGCAGCAGGCTTTTCCGATGCCCCGGCACCCGCATCGCATCGCCGAAGGTGGTGAAGATCACGCCCGGCCGCTCGGCAATCTCGACGCATTCGTCGACGCGCGCCATGGGCAGCACGCAGACCGGGCAGCCGGGGCCGTGGATGAACTCCACCCCCTCATGGATCAGCTTGTCCAGACCGTAGCGAAAGATCGAATGGGTGTGGCCGCCGCAGATCTCCATGATGTGGACAGGTTTTTCGCGCGTGACACCCAGACGGTCGGCCATGGCGGCGATGGCCGCCAACAATGCGCGTGCGGCGGTCGGGTCGCGGAATTCGGATGCGAATTTCATGCCAGGGTCCCTTCCGCCAGCGCCTTTTCCGATTGTGCCATCTGCTCCAGCGTTTCCTGGGCCTCGCCCAGGTCACGCAAGGCGTCGAGCGTCTTCTGCGCCTCGTCCTCGTCGATCAGCGCCATGGCAAAGCCGACATGGATCAGGGCCCATTGCCCGATCAGCGCCTGCAGATCGGCACTGGCGATGCAGGCGACGCTGACCTCGCGCCGGACGCCGGATACCTCGGCCATGGCCATCAGGCGGCCGGTGTCGGTGATGGCCGTGATCCGGCCGGGAATGCCCAGACACATCGTTCAGTCCTCCTCGTCTTCGGTTACGCGGTCCGAGGGATCGGCGATGCCATAGCGGTCAAGCTTGGCGCGCAGGCCGACCCGTGACAGGCCAAGCTCGACGGCGGCACGGCTCTTGTTCCAGCGGTGGCGCGTCAGGGTTTCGCGCAGGATGCGCATCTCGATCAGTTCCACCCGGTCCTTCAGGGTGGTTTCCGCCGTCATCAGCCCCTCGGCGCTGCGGTCGGCTCCCGTGTCCGAGGGCGGGGCCTGCAGGATGGCACGGCTGATCAACTCTGCGCCCAGCATGGGCGAGCGGGCGAAGATCAGCATTCGCGTCACCTCGTTGCGCAATTCGCGCAGATTGCCCGGCCAATCGTAGTTTTCCAGAAACTCCAGGGCGGCGGGGGTGAACCCCTGCGCGGATTTGCCGTGCCGGGCGGCAAGATCGTCGAGAAAGGCCTGCGCCAGGATCGCCACGTCGCCGCGCCGTGCGCGCAGGGGCGGGATGACCAGCTCGGCCACCGCCAGGGCATAGTAGAGATCCGGCCGGAACGCGCCGTCCGCCACCCGCCGCGCCAATTCGGCGCCGGTGCCCGCAATCAGGCGCAGGTTCGTCGTCAGGGTTTCCTGCCCGCCGACGGGAGAAAAGCTGCCCTCGTCCAAAAGTCGCCACAGGGCCAGTTGCAGCGCCGGCGTGGCATGATCCATCCCCTCGACGAACAGCGTGCCGCGGTCGGCCTTCTGGGCCAGGCCGATCTTGTTCACCCCGCCGGGCAGGATGCCGCGCTTGGCTCCGAACAGTTCGACCATGGCCAGATCTTCGGTCATGCCGGCCAGATTTATCGCATGGAACGGCTTGTCCGAGCGCAGGCTGGCGAAATGCATTGCCCGCGCCAGCCTGCAGCGGCCGGTGCCGGCCTCGCCCTGGAGCAGCACGGGCACGTCGAAGCTGGCGTAATGGCGCGCGGCATCGATCAGGCTGCGCATCGGGCTGTGCGGGCTGCACAGCAGCGTCTCGAACCCCATGCCCTCGCGCAGCGCGCTGCGGCGCTTTTCCAGCTTTGTCTGCGAGACCGAGGCAAGGAAGCGCATCTCCAGCGCCATCCGCTCGTTCTCGCGCGCCAGGCCGAAAAGCTGCGTCGCATTGCGCACGACGACCAGAAGCTGTTCGGGGTGCCAGGGCTTGGTCAGGAAATGCTGGATGCCCGCATCGTTGATCGCCTGCGCCATTGCCGCGGGGTCGGTGTAGCCGGTGATCAGGATGCGCACGGCCTCGGGCCAGCGTTCGCGCAGTTCGGTCAGCAGGTCCACGCCGGTACGCCCGGGCATCCTCTGGTCGCAGATCACCGCCTGCACCCATTCCTCGTCCATCCGCTTCAAGGCGCTGTCCGCATCTTCGGCGGTCAGGCAATCGAATTCGTCTTCCAGCGCCATCCGCATGGCCGACAGCGAATGCGGCTCGTCGTCGATCAGAAGGACGGTTGGGCGCGGGGTTGTCATCTGGCCATTCCCTGCAGCCGCGCGCGCAGCCAGGCCAGCCATTCGGCCATGCCCTCGCCGGTGCGGGCGGACAGGCGCAGGATCTCGATCTTGGGGTTCACCCGCCGCAGGTTCGCCTCGTAAAGCTCCAGGTTCGCATCGCAATGCGGCGCAAGGTCAAGCTTGTTTAGGATCGCCAGTCGTGCGGCGGTAAACATGTCGGGGTATTTCAGCGGCTTGTCCTCGCCCTCGGTCACGGACAGGATGGCGACCTTCGCCGCCTCACCGAGATCGAAGGCCGCGGGGCAGACAAGGTTGCCCACATTCTCGATGAACAGGAACGAGGCCGGCTGCGGCCGCAGGCTGTCGATCGCATGCCCCACCATCTGGGCGTCAAGATGGCAGCCCTTGCCCGTGTTGATCTGGATCGCCCGCGCGCCGGTGGCGCGGATGCGGTCGGCGTCGGCCGAGGTCTGCTGATCTCCTTCGATCACCGCAAGCGGAACGTTCCCCAGGGCCTCGATGGTACGGCACAGCAGCGTGGTCTTGCCCGATCCGGGCGAGGAGACGAGGTTCAGCGCCAGCACCCCCAATGCCTCGAGCAGGCGGCGGTTCGAGGCGGCAAAGCCGTCGTTCTTGGCCAGGATCGACGTTTCGACCTCGATCAACCGTGTCTGGCTCATGCCGGGAACGGAGACGCCGGCCGATCCGTTGCCGTAATGGTGGTGGTCGGTGCCATTGGCGGGCAGCGTCTGGTGCGCGGCCTGGACATGGGGAAAGGGCAGGGCGACCAGTGCCGGCGCCGGGCCGTGACTATGGGCAAGGCCCAGCCCATGGGCTTCGTCATGGCTCATCACGCGGCCATCGGCCATCACCAGTTCGGAACATCCGCAAACGGTGCACATGTCACATAACCTCCATATCCTTGATCCGCATCTCGTCGCCGCCATCGGGGATCACCCGTTCCCCCCCGCACAGAGGGCAGGGGTCGAGCCGTCCGTCGATCTCGACAATCGCTGCGCAATCGTAGCAAAGCCCGCGGCCGGGCAGTTCGATCATCTCAAGCCGCGCGCCCTCTGCCGGGCTGCCGCGCATCACCACATCGAAGGCGAATTCCAGCGCCGACCGTTCGACACCGGCAAAGCGGCCGATTTCCAGCCGCAATACGCTGACGCGGGCAAAGCCGTGCAGGCGGGCCTGATCCTCGACAATGTTGCGGACACCTTCGGCAAGGTTCATCTCGTGCATGGCTGGGCCTCTTGCAAGACAACAGGGCTGCAGGGATCGTGCAATGCGATGACCAGGGGGGCAAGCTGGCGCCGCCCGGCCGGCAGGCGGCAGAGCGCCTGTTCCAGCGCACCCCCGCGGGCGAGCAGATGATCGGTCGGCGTTCGGCGGGCAAGGGTGGCGATGCGCCCGGCATCGACGGTCAGCCGCAGGGCATAGGCGCCCCGCGCAGCCGTGACGATGGCCGTGCCATCGGGCAGACGCCGGGGTGGTGGAAGGCTGCCCTGCATCGCGGCCTCCAGATCGGCAAGAAGGCCGAGCAGCCGCCACAGCGGCCCCCGGCCAAAGCGCGCCTCGGCCGCGCGCAGCAGCGGATGGTGGGCCTGCCGCCCTGCCGCGGAATTTTCCCAGGCGCCAGGGGCCAGCGGATCGGGCGGCGGGGGCGGCAGCGCGTCGCAGGTGGCAATGCCGCGGGGAAAGCGGTCGGCAACCCGGCCCAGCAGGGCGGCAGCCGGCGAGGCCCAGTCCGTCAGGGCGTCCAGCCCCGCAGGCAGGCCTCGCGGGCCAAGGAATACCGCGGCATCCCCCGGTGGTGGCCCGGGTGGCAGGCCGCAGGCCAGGGGCAGCGTCACGGCCAGCCGGACCGCATGATCACGGATCACTTCCTCTGCCGGATCCCCGGCAGCGGGCCACCCCAGCGACAGCCGCGCGGCGGTGCCCTGTGCCATCGGACAAAGGTTGAAGATCCGCGGCAACAACGCGATCGCCTCGTCCACCGGCATGCCGACAACCATCCGGGCGATGGGCAGCGCGGGGCCGGCGTGGATCCGGGCACCCTCGGGGCCGAAGGTCACGCTCGCCGCGCCATCCTTCATTCCGCCAACCCCCCGGTGATCAGCCTGCGGCGCGAGGGCTCGGCTCCTGCTGCCGTTGCCTCTGCCCCATTCGCGCCGGCCCCGTCCGTCTGCGCTTGGCCGGCTTCCGTTCCGCCCGCTTCCGCCAACCCGGCTTCGGCCAGCCCGGCTTCGGCATGGGCGCGGATCTCGGCGGCGCGGTCAGTCTCGGCGCGGTTTTCGTGGCGGAACAGTTCCGCCATCACTGCGCGCGCCACATCGACGGCCTGCAACTGGCTGGAGAAATCGCCCATCGGCGAAAAGAGCGAGCAGGCAAGGTAGGGGCCTGTCATCTCGCGGCTGTTGTGCAGGAATTCATAATCGCCGGAGGGAAAGCCGATCACCTCCTTCTCTCCCGTTGCCAGGACCGGGCGGTCGGGCCCGGGCAACAGGATCAGATTCATGAACCATGGCGCGACCAGAACGCCAAGCGCGCCGCCATCCCATGGCTGGAAGGCCACGGCCTCGACATGCAGCGCCGCGTTCACCATCGGCAGGTCGCGCATCCGCGCGTTGAAGACCTCGGTGAAATCGGCAACCAGCGCTGCGGTTCTCCGGTCGATCGCGTTCAGAATGGCCGCCTCGGCGGCCCCCGGATCCTCGCGAACCAGAAACTGCGCCCTGGGCGCGGTGCAGCCGGGGCAGGTCCAGTCATCCGGCAGGTCGGTGAAGGCGGTGCCGGGCAGGATCTGGCGGGTATCGTCGCCTTCGGCAGGGTCGTAGGGTGTCCAGCAGATCTTGCATTCCATCACGGCGCGCGGGCTGATCCGATCGGCCGCGCCGAGATAGCTGCCTTCGAACCCCGGTGTGTGCTGCAGGCCGTTCATCGGATCGCCTCGATCACGTCGCGGATGCGGGTGGCACTGTCGCGCAGATCCTCGGCCGCCGCCAGCGTCACCTCTGGCATGCTCGTCACTTCATAGGTGTCCAGGATCAGCGCATCCATGGAATTGTAGAACTGCACCCGCCAGACCAGCGGTTGGGCGGTGGCCATGACCCGGCAATTGCCATAGCCGCGCGACAGCACCGTTACCGCGCCCTCGCCCAGGGCCTCGGCCAGCCAGTCCAGATCCTCGGGCGTATGCGGCAGCAGCGACAGGTTCACCACATGCGCCATGTCGCCGGGCCGATGGTTCAGCGAATGATCGAGAATTTCCGCCAGGATCGAGGGTGCATTGGCCAGCCCCGCGACCCGGCGCGCCAGCACCCCCACGGCCGGCCGGTGCGGAACATGCGCGCGCGCCAGTGCCAGCGCCGGAACCTGGGCGACGTCCACCCGGTCGATGCCGGCGCCCTTTTGCAGCCAGACCCCGGTGAAGACGCTTTCCTGCACCATCACCGCGGGTATGCCGCGGATCTTCATCGAAACCTCGCCCTGCCCCAGCGTATCGGCCAGAACCTGCCGTGCCCCGTCCGAGAGGGTGGACAGATCGAAGCCCGCCGCCGGAACGCCCTGTGCGGCAAGGTCGCAGGCGGCGGCCATCTCCGCCAGCAGCGCCAGCGCTTCGGCCATGGCCGCCGGGTTGGTCGGTGTGGGAACTGTCTCTTATACACATCTGACGCTGCCGACGA